>DASTGH010000644.1:0-5094 GCA_035719345.1 Anaeromyxobacteraceae bacterium | reverse complement strand
TCTCACTAGTCCCTGCGCTGGGTGGCGGGCCCACCGGGCGCCGCCGCCTTCACCGTCGCCGATCGCCAGGGCCGGCTGCACCTGCTCGTCGCGCAGACGGTGCGGGAAGGGGCGCTGCCGCGGACGCTCGTGCCGGAGGCGGAGCCGCTCGACCGCGCCCCGGTGGCGGTGGGCCCGGCGCAGGGCGTGCTCTCGCGCGTGGTCGAGGACGGCACCGTGCTCTGGCAGCTCACCTGGACGTACCGCGGCCGCAGCATGCTCATCCGGTCGCACGGGAGCGTCGACGAGCTGGTGCGCATGGCGCGCAGCGCCCAGGAGGCACCGTGAGGCTCGGCCTGCAGCGCTCGGTGCGGCGCGGCGCGCGGCGCACGCAGCGCCGCCTCGGCCGGCAGGGGCTCCGCTTCCGCGTCTACATGCTCGTCTCGGTGGGCGTGCTGGCGCCCGCGGCGCTGGTGGCGGGGGTGAGCTGGATGCGCCTGCGCGAGCTCGACGACGAGCTGCTCGGGTCGCGCCGCCACGCAGCCGCGGCGGTGGCCGAGCACCTGGACGAGGAGACGACCGGCGACCTGGAGACGCTGCAGCGCCTCGCCTCGACGCCGGGGCTCCTCTCCGGCTCGGCGGAAGCCGCGCGGGCCGCGCTGCGCGGCGCGTATCTCCACTCCCGCTTCGTGAGCGGGGTGTTCCTGCTCGACGGTGCGGGGCGCGAGGTGGCGGCCGAGCCGCCGGGGCACGCGGTGGCGCCGCCGGCCGACACGCCCGAGGTCCGCGCCTCGCTCGAGGACGGGAAGCCGCGCGTCACCAGCCTCGTCGGGCCGGGGCGCGCGGAGGGCCGCACCTACGCGCTCGTCTCGGTCATGGACTGGCGCGGCCAGCCGGTGGGCCTGGTGGGGGGCGTGCTCGAGCCCTCGACGCCCATCCGCGCGCGCGTGCTGCGCCACCTGGAGAAGCGCGGTGGCGGCTGGGCCGACCTCGTCGACGGGCAGGGGACGGTGCTGGCGTCCACGGACCGGGCGCGCCACCGGCTGGCCGAGCCGTGCGCGGCGCGCGTGGCGCAACTCATCCGCGAGCGGAAGGCGCAGGTGGGGCGCTGCCGCGACTGCCATGCCGACGGCTGGCCCTGGATCATGGCGGTCGCCCCGCTCACCACCGCCCCCTGGGCGGTGGCGGTGGTCCAGCCCGAGTCGGCGGTGCTCGCCACGTCGGGCGCCGTGCCGCGCAGCTTCCCGCTCTTCGCGGCCGGGCTGGTGGCGCTGGCCGGGATCTTCGCCTGGGGCGCGGCGCAGAGCGTGACGCGACCCATCGCGCTGCTCACCGACGCCGCCGAGCGCGTCGCCGCCGGGCGCATGGACGAGCACATCCCCGAGCTGGGCACGGACGAGCTCGGCCGCCTCGGCCGCTCGGTGGAGCGCATGCGGGCGTCGCTCGCCTTCCTGGTGGGTCGGGTCGAGCTGGCCAACGAGCAGCTCGAGGCGCGCGTCGAGGACCGCACGCGCGAGCTCGGCCGCGCCAACGCCGAGCTGCGCGAGCGCGACGCGCACCGGCAACGGCTCCTGCGCATGGTCATCACCGCGCAGGAGGACGAGCGGAAGCGCATCGCCCGCGAGCTGCACGACGAGACCACGCAGAGCCTGGCCGTGCTGACGATGGGTCTGGAGAGCGCCGCGGCGGCGCTCCGCTCCGGCGGGCCCACGCCCCGGCTGGACGAGGTGAAGGCGGTGGCGGTGCGGACGCTGGAGGAGGTGCACCGGCTCATCCTCGACCTCCGGCCCGCCGTGCTCGACGACCTCGGGCTCTTCCCGGCGCTGCGCTGGTACGCCGAGCGCCACCTCGAGTCGCGCGGCCTGGCGGTGCGCTGCGAGATCCAGGAGCTCGACCGCAAGCTCCCGCCCGAGGTGGCCATCGCGCTCTTCCGCATCGGCCAGGAGACGATGAACAACATCGCCCGGCACGCGAAGGCCGAGTCGGTGCTGGTCCAGCTCGGGCACGACGAGCGGGAGATCTGGATCGAGATCGAGGACGACGGGCAGGGGTTCGACCCGTCGCGCGCGCCGCAGGACCGGCCGCACTACGGGCTGCTCGGCATCCTCGAGCGCGCGGAGCTGCTCGGGGGACGGGCCGTCATCGACTCCGCGCCGGGGAAGGGGACGCGCGTCGAGGTGCGGGTGCCGCTGCCCGCGGAGGCCGTCGCTTCCGGCCCGGCGGCGCGGGCGGTAAGCTCGGTGACGCCGTGAGCAAGATCCGCGTCCTCATCGCCGACGACCACGCCATCCTGCGGGAGGGCGTGCGCGCGCTGCTGGCGACCACCGACGACATCGAGGTGGTGGGGCAGGCGGCCGACGGCCGCGAGGCGGTCGACGCCTGCCGGCGGCTCGACCCCGACGTCGTGCTCATGGACATCGCCATGCCCGGCCTGGGCGGGATCGAGGCCGCGCTCGAGATCCGCAAGGAGGGGATGCGCGCCCGGGTCCTCGTGCTGTCGCAGTACGAGGACCGCGAGTACGTGCGGCGCCTCCTCAAGGCGGGCGTGTCCGGCTACGTGCTGAAGAAGTCGGCGGGCAGCGAGCTCGCCGGCGCCATCCGCGCCGTGCAGCGGGGCGGGCTCGTGCTCGATCCGGAGGTGGCGCGCGCGGCCGTCGACGAGGCCAGCCCCGCGAAGGGCGGCGGCGATCCCTACGAGACGCTCACCGACCGGGAGAAGCAGGTCTTCCGGCTCGTGGCCGAGGGGAAGAGCAACAAGGAGGTCGCGGACGAGCTCGGGATCAGCGTGAAGACGGCCATGAGCCACCGCGAGCACGTCATGCAGAAGCTCGACCTGCACAACCGGACGGAGCTGGTGAAGCACGCGCTCAAGCTGGGCGTGATCCGGATCTGAGGGAACGAGGACGGGGCGCCGGCTCGCGCCGGCGCCCCGCCCCCCTCCCGATCGCGTCGCCCGGGGGCCTTACGCCTTCTTCTCGCCCTCGCGCTTCTCCGCGATCTCCTTCGCCAGCGCCTCGACCTTCTCGTCGGCCTTCGCCGCCGCGGCGAGCGCGTCCTTCGCGCCGGGGGCGCCGGTCAGGTGCGCCTCGCCGGTGGCGAGCGGCGCGGCGACGGTGGCCGCGATCTCGGCGGCGCCGCCCTTGAGCTTGCCGCCCACCGCGCGCCCGATGGCCCAGGCGCCGAGGCCGAAGCCGATGAAGGGCAGGGCGACCACGAACAGCCCGCCGAGGACCGGCGCCGCCGCCATCACCGCCAGCACCGGGACGCGCACCCAGCGCGCGCCCGCCTTGCCCGGCAGCCGGTCGCCGTCCCGCGCGATGGTCGCCACCGTGAAGCCCGCCGTGTCGACGTAGTAGCCGTTCCTCACCGCCGTGCCGCTCTCGAAGGTCGTCATGGCTCGTCCCTTTCCGCGCCCGAGGTTCACCGCCGCCTAGCGCCGCTCGCCGCGCCGCTTCTCGATCTCCGCCTCGAGCTTCTCCAGCTCGGCGCCCGCGGCCGGCGGCCCCTTCTCCTCGACGCCGTCCGCCTCCGTCCTCTGGCCGGTGAGGTGCGCTTCCCCGGGCGCCCAGGTCGGGGCGACCGTGGCGGCGATCTCCGTGGCGGAGCGGTGGAAGAGGTTGCCGATGGGCTTCAGCGCGGCGCCGATGGCCAGGTAGAAGCCGATGAAGGGGAGGAACATCAGGAAGGCGGCGCCCATGAGCGGGGCGACCACGAAGGCGAGGAGCAGCGGGACGTGGAAGTAGCTCTCCCCCGCCTCGCCCGGCAGCGGCGCGCCGTCCGTCGGCATCGGCTGCAGCGCCCAGCTCTTCATGCTGAAGTAGTAGCCCTTCTTCACCCTCGTCCCGGCGTTCAGCTTCGTCATGGCCGTCTCTCCGTCGATTGCGCGTCGTTTGGCTATCCGGTGCTTCATTCGCTTCCGACGCTGACAATGTCTCGCATCCGGCTGCGCAATGACATTGGGACTGGATCCGAGCCGGCGGCCTTTGTTTCCCGACCCGCAGCGTGCTCCTCTCCCGGGCCGGCCGCCGTGGTCACCCGGGGTGCGGCGACGCGGACGACGTGGGTCGCCTCGGGTGGTCGCCCGAGGCGCGCGGCCGCAGGATTGACCGCGATCAAGCGTTCCGGCGGTGCGGGTGACGCGCCTCCCGCAGCAGGATTTTCGCCGGCGCGCGGCGGGGCACCGCGGGGTGTGCGGGTGTCGTCGGGTCAGGGGACGCACCCCCTGCGCCATTTCGCGCAGGTCCGCCAGGATCGTCCGGCCCGTGCCGCCCGGCGGCGCGGCCAAGCCCGCGCCCACGCGGGCCTTCCTCGCCGGCGCGGAGACGGTGGGTCCGGGCCTTGACCCCTGCGCGGCAGGGCGCAGCCCTTGCAAAGGCGCGCTCGCCATGGACACGAGGCCCTTCTCGCGTGCAGCGCTTGCGCTGCCGCTGGCCCTTGCCGCTGCGCTCCTGCCCTCGGGTGCGCACCCGATGGGCTTCGGCGTCCCGCCCCCGACCGTCACCGCGCTCTCGGTGTCGTCGCCGGTGGTCGAGAACGCGACCGCGACCATCACCTGCAGCGCCAGCGACCAGGGCTCGGTGACGGCGCTCACCGTCACCGTGAGCGGCGGGGCGCTGCCGAACGGCACGACCAGCCAGGACCTCGCCATCACCGCGGGCCCATCGGCCACGGGGAGCATCGCCTGGACGGCGCCCGCCGCCGGCGCGGCGACCGTGAGCTGCCAGGCGACGAACGGCGGCTTCCCCGCGCAGTACGCCACGGCCAGCCTCGCCGTCACGGTGGTGGCCGCCGGGCAGGGCCCGGTCATCGACTCCGCGTCCGGGCCGCCCGCGCCGGTCTGCGCCGGCAGCACCGTCTCGCTCTCCGCGGCCGCGCACGATCCGGCGGGCGCGGCGCTCGCGTACGCCTGGACGTCGGCCAGCGGCTCGATCGCGGCCACCGCCGCGGGCGCGCCGACGGCGGCGTGGACGCTGCCGGCGGCGGCGGGCACCTTCACGGCCACCGTCACCGCCACCAGCGCGTCGGGCGCCGCGTCGCAGGACGTCCGGGCGACGGCGGTGCTCGGCGGCGCCAGCGGCTTCTTCGGCGCCCTGCGCGCGCCGCAGCGGCTGGCCA
>DASTGH010000643.1:0-4675 GCA_035719345.1 Anaeromyxobacteraceae bacterium | reverse complement strand
GCCGGAGGCCTCGGAGCGCGCCGGCAAGCTCGCCTTCGCGCAGCACCGCGTCGGCCGAGGCGAGTCGCTGAAGGCGATCGCCGCCAGCTACCGGGTCGACGTCGCCTCCATCGTGCGGATGAACGGACTCAAGCCCGGCCGTCACGTGAAGCCGGGCACCGAGATCGTCGTCCCGCTGAACGCGCTCGCCCGCAGCCAGGGCGTGACGTTCGCGTCGACCGAGCGCGCGCTCGCCGCCGCCGAGAAGCCCACCCGCACGCGGCGTGCGGCCGGGCGTCAGCCCGCCGCTCCTTCGGCCGAGCCGGCGCAGCTCGCCTCGCTCGCCGGCCGGCTGCGCGCCACGGTGCGCGTCCAGAACGGCGACACGCTGTGGAGCATCGCCCAGCGCTTCGGCGTCGCCGTGCACGAGATCGCGCGCTGGAACGGCATCCGCGACGCCCGCCGCTTCAAGCTGCAGGTGGGGCGCGAGATCGTCGTCTACCCCAGGCGCAATGCGTCCGCGGAGCCCTCGCCCGACGCGCGCGGCGGGTGAGAGAAGCGCCCACCTCGCCCTCCACCGCAGGTGCAGTCGCCGTCCCCACCGCGGGTGACGCGGCGCTTTACCGCACGGCGTCGTTGTAGTACGAAACGGCGCCTCATCGAGCCCTCGCCACCTCGCTTCCCGGGCTCGTTGAATACCCCCTCACCCCCGGCCGTCGGGCCGGGCGAGGCTCCCGCGGTACTACCACCTCACGAAAGGGTCACCCGCATGAAGCGCATCGTCATCGCCCTCGCCGCCGTCGCGTTCTCCACCGCCGCCTTCGCCGATGGCGCGGCCACGTTCGGCTCGAAGTGCGCCGCCTGCCACGGCAAGTCGGGTGAGGGCGCGAAGATGGCCCCGACGCCCATCGCCGGGCTGCCCGCGGACCAGGTGAAGAAGGCGATCACCGAGGGCAAGGGCAAGATGAAGGCGGTCAAGATCGACGACGCCGACGCCGTCGCGGCGTACGTGGCCGGCCTCAAGAAGTAAGCGCGTCGATCGATCCAGCGGTTACGAGAGGGGTCGCGGGCGCGTCCGCCCGCGGCCCCTCGCCTGTTTCGAGCCATGAAGGCGCTCGTCCTCGCCGCCGCCCTGCTCGCGCCGCCGGCGCTCGCCGCCGACGCGGCCCGCGTCTGGGAGGCGCGCTGCGCGGACTGCCACGGCAAGGACGGCCGCGGCCGGACCGGCATGGGCCGGCGGCTCGGTGTGAAGGACCTCACCGCCACCGCGAAGTCGGTGCCGGAGCTGGCCGCGGACATCGCGGACGGCATCCCGGAGCGGAAGATGCCCGCGTACGGGAAGAAGCTCACGGCGGAGCAGATCGAGGCGCTCGCCGCGTACGTGAAGGAGCTGAAGCGGTAACGACCCCTGGTTGCGCATGCGCAACCAGGGGCGGGGACGCGAGGGTTCGGCCGCCGAACGGCGGTCGAACCCGAAGAGAGGCTACGCGCTCGGCTGCGGCGACGCCGCGCCGTTCCCCCGCCGCCTCGCAGGCGTCGCGCGCCGCCTGCCGCCGGGCGCGGGATGCCGCTGCAGCGGCCCGTCGTACCGTTCCCAGAGCCGGATCCCGCCGGTGATCCCGGCGGTGTTCGCGACCACCTCGGCGCGGCGCCCGAGCGCGAGCGTGAGGTGCTTGGCGTTGCCGCCGCCCACGTACATGCGGTCGAAGAGCACCATCTCCTCGAGCCAGTGGAGAGCCCAGGCGACGCGGCGGTTCCACCGCCTCTTCCCGATGCGCTCGCGCGCCGCGTTCCCGAGCGCGTGGTCGATGGAGACGCCCTTCTTGTAGTGGCCGTGCGCCAGCTCCAGGTGCGGGAGGAGGACGCCGTCCTCGAAGAGCGCGCAGCCGACGCCGGTGCCGAGCGTCACCACCAGCTCCACGCCCACGCCGCGCACGACCGCGCTCCCCTGCACGTCCGCGTCGTTCGCCACCAGCGTCGGGACGCCGAGCGCTTCCTCCAGCGCGTCGCGCAGGCGGAACCCCTCCCAGCGCGCGGCGAGGCGCGGCTTCGACGGGCCACCCGGGCTGACGCGCGACAGCGCCGGGACCTGCCGCACGACGCCCTTGCGGATGAGCCCGGGGAACCCGACCGACGCGCGGTGGAACGCCGGAAGCTCGCGCGCCAGCTGTCCGAGCGCGGTCACCAGCACCGGCGGCGGGCAGGGGTAGGGTGTCGCCACCCGCACGCGCTCCGCCAGCATCGCGCCGTCGCGGTCGAGCACGCTCGCCTTGAGGTTCGTCCCGCCGACGTCGACGGCCAGGGTCCTGACGTCGCGCGGCCAGTGGCGCGTCGCGCCCGTCCGATCGTTCCTCATGCCTGCACCTCCGCGAACACCCCGCGGACCGTAACCGGGTCCGCCGCGTCAGCGCCGCACGTCGACGACCAGGCGGCCGCGTACCTGCCCGGCGAGGATGCGCGGCGCGGCGTCGATCGCGCCGGCGAGCGGGATCTCCTCCGTCATGGCGTCGAGCTTCGCCGGGTCGAGGTCGCGCGCCAGCCGCGACCACGCCTCGAGCCGCAGCGGCATCGGCGCCATGACGCTGTCGATGCCGTAGAGGGTGATGCCGCGCAGGATGAACGGCGCGACCGTCGCCGGGAAGTCCATCCCCTGCGCCAGCCCGCAGGCGGCCACCGCCCCGCGGTAGCGGGTCGTGGCGCAGGCGTTGGCGAGCGTGTGGCTGCCCACCGAGTCGACGGCGCCCGCCCAGCGCTCCCTGCCGAGCGGCTTGCCGGGCGCGGACAGCTGCGCGCGATCGATCACCTCGGCGGCGCCGAGGGAGCGGAGGTAGTCGGCTTCCGAGGCGCGCCCCGTGGAGGCCACCACCCGGTGGCCGAGCCGGGAGAGCACCGCCACCGCGACGCTCCCCACGCCACCGCTCGCGCCGGTGACGAGCACCTCGCCGTCGCCGGGGCGCACCCCGTGCCGCTCCAGCGCGAGCACGCACAGCATCGCGGTGTATCCCGCCGTCCCGACGGCCATCGCCTGCCGCGTGCCGAGGCCGGCCGGCAGCGGGACGAGCCACGACCCCTTCACCCGGGCGCGCTCGGCGAGCCCGCCCCAGTGCGCCTCGCCGATCCCCCAGCCGTCGAGGACGACGCGGTCGCCCGCCTTCCACGCCGGGTCGCTGCTCGCCTCGACGACGCCGGCCAGGTCGATGCCGGGGACCATGGGGAACTTGCGGATGACCGGCCCCTTGCCCGTGAGGGCGAGGCCATCCTTGTAGTTCACGGTCGAGTACTCGACGCGGACGGTCACCTCGCCCTCCGGCAGCTGCGCCTCGTCGAGCTGCGTCAGCGCCGCCGTCTGTCCCGCGTCCGTCCTGGTGACGAGGATGCCTCTGAACATGGTCGTCGCTCCCTCCGGTCCGGCCGCACCACGGGCCTATTTCGCGGCGACGAGGTCGCCGGGCCGCGCCCGGTCGGGTACGCGCGCGGCCACGCTCTCGACCCGGAGCATCAGGACAGCGCGCGCGCCGGGTCGATCCGCGCCGCCGCCGCCGCCGGCGCCAGCGCCCCGAGCACCGCCGCCAGCCCGGCCACGGCGGGCCCGAGGAGCCACAGCCACCAGGGCCAGGCGACGAGCGTCTCGGGCCGGAACGGCAGCTCGGGCACGAGGCGCAGGAGCGCGCGGTCCGCGGCGGCCGCGGCGGCGCGCGCCAGCAGCGTGCCGGCGACCCCGCCGGCGAGGCCGGTGAGGGCGCCCTCGACGAGGAGCAGCGCGCGCACGTCGCCGGGGGCGGCGCCGACCGCCTCCAGGAGGGCGAAGTCGCGGGTGCGCGCCCGGACGCTGGCGAGCAGCGCCTGCGCCACCGCCAGCCCGGCGAGCGCGCACATGAGCAGCGCCAGCAGCGCCAGCGCACCGGTGGTCACGGCCACGGCCGTGCCCACCCGTTCCGCCAGGCCGCGCTCACCCTCGTCGACGGCGAAGCCCATGCGCCGCACCGCCGCCCCCAGCGCCGGCGCGTCGTCCGGCCGGGCGGCGAGGAGCGCCACCGCCGAGTAACCGTCGTCGCGCTTGCCGTACTCGCGGTTGAGGCGGCGGACGAGGTCGAGCGGGAGCGCGGCGGCGTAGGTGGGCGTGCGGTCGGAGAGGCCGGCCAGGAGGAGCCGCGCCTCGTAGACGCGGTCCTCCGTCTTCAGCGGGACGATGGAGAAGCCGACGCGCACCGCCATCTGCAGGCCGACGAGCGCGCCGGCCGGCGGCAGCCGGCGCACGTTCCAGGAGGGCGCGATGGTGCGGTTGTAGACCTCGAGCAGCCGGCGGGAGAGCACGGCGGGCATGGCCCCGGTGGCGCCGGGGTCGTCCCAGCGCGTGCCGGGCGCGAGGTCGGCCTCGACCAGGCCGCGCGGCACGCCCACGCCCGGGATCATGACGGTGAGCCCGGGCGGCCAGTTCACCGCCAGCCCCTCCGGCGCCCGCGAGGCGGCGACCGGGACGCGCAGGTTCTGCTTGGGCCAGGCGGCGGCGGCGCCGGGCAGCGCGGCGAGGCGCGCCACCGCCTCGTCGTCGAGCGCGCCGCCGCCGAGCAGGCCGCCGAGGCTCACGTTCGCGGGCACGACCTCGAGGTGCGTGAACGAGGAGGCGATGTTCGTCCTCGACGGCGAGGGGACGCTGCGCATCGGCGACAAGACCGTGGCGATCCATCGCGGCGAC
>DASTGH010000642.1:0-8756 GCA_035719345.1 Anaeromyxobacteraceae bacterium | reverse complement strand
GGGCCAGCCGGCGTTCCAGGGCGGGGGATCCATCGACTTCATCTGCGGCACGTGCCTGGAACGGCTCGCCTCCGGGGTCTCGCCGGGGATGTTCGACGACCTCGTCTTCCAGTGCCGATGTGGCTCGTGGAACCGTGCGGGCGCTCAGCGCTCCTTGCGATAGAGGCGCATCGCGACCGGCGCCGCCAGGAGCACGACGACCGCGGACGCCAGCAGCGTCCACAGCACGTCGGCGGCCGCCGGCCTGCCGTGCATCAGGCTGCGGGACGCGTTCGCGAGATGCGTGACCGGGTTGTGTCCGACGGCCGTCTGCAGCCACCTCGGCATGGTGGCCAGGTCGACGAAGATGTCGCTCGCGAACGTGAGCGGCATGAGGAAGACGAAGCTGGTGGTCATGACCGACTCGGGCGTCCGCACCAGCATGCCGACGATGATCCAGGGCCAGGAGAGCGCGAAGCTGAAGGTCAGCACCAGCGCGACCGCGAGCAGGACGCCGGTCGCGCCGCCCTGCGGCCGGAATCCGAGGATGAACCCGACGACCAGGATCAGCGCCGAGGCGACCGAGTAGCGGAACACGTCCCCCGCCAGCGCGCCGAGCAGCGGCGCCGGCTGCCACATGGGAAGGGATCGGAACCGGTCGTAGAGCCCCTTGCGGATGTCGGAGTTGAGCCCGACGCCGGTGTAGACCGTGATGAAGAGGACCGTCTGCACCAGGACGCCCGGCAGCAGGTACTGGACGTACTGGCGCGGCGAGCCGGCCAGCGCCCCGCCGAAGATGAACGTGAAGAGCAGCGTGAACATGATCGGCGTGACGGTCACGTCGAAGAGCTGGAACGGCACGTGCTTGATCTTGAGGAGCGCCCGCCACGCCAGCGTCAGCACGGCCGACGGAGCCGACGCGGGGCGCGGCCGGGCGCGGACGGAGAGGACCTCGTGCGCCGCGTTCATGGCTCCCGCTCCGCCTCCGCCGTCCGGGCCGGCCGGCCGGTGAGCGCGAGGAAGACCTCGTCCAGGCTCGGATTGCCGACGGAGAAGTGAGCGACCTCGACGCCGTCCTGGGTCAGCGCCGAGAGCACCGCCGCCGCCTGCGCCGCGTTCTCGAGCCGCGCGGCCACCTCCGCCGGCTCCGATGCCGGCAACACCCCGTCGCCCAGCACGTGGGTGATGAGCCGCTGCGCCCGTCCGCGCTGGCGGGGGTCGACGAGCCGCAGGTGGAGCGCGGTCGAGCCGACCGACGCCTTCAGCTCGCGGCTCGTGCCCTCGGCGATGACCGCGCCATGGTCGATCACGGCCATGCGCTCGGCGAGCCGGTCCGCCTCGTCGAGGTACTGCGTGGTGAGGAGCACCGTCGTGCCGTCGGCGGCGATGCGCCGCACGAGCTCCCAGACGTGCGCACGGCTGCGCGGGTCGAGCCCGGTGGTGGGCTCGTCGAGGAACAGGATCTCCGGCACGGTCACCAGGCTCGCGGCGATGTCGATGCGGCGGCGTTCACCTCCCGAGTAGGTCTGCACCTGCCGTCCGGCGGCGTCGGCCAGCCCGAATGCCTCGAGCAGCTCCGAGGCGCGCCGCCTCGCATCGCGCCACGAGCATCCGAGCAGCCGGCCCACGAGCACGAGGTTCTCCTGGCCGGTCAGGTCCTCGTCCACCGAGGCGAACTGGCCGGTCAGGCTCACCTTCCTGCGGACCACCGCGGGCTCGGCCACGACGTCGTGGCCGAGCACGGTCGCGCGGCCCGCGGTCGGCCGGAGCAGCGTGGCGAGGATGCGGATGGTGGTGGTCTTGCCGGCGCCGTTCGGTCCGAGCAGGCCGTAGACGGTCCCCTGGCGAATGCGGAGGTCCACGCCGTCCAGCGCCCGCGTCGAGCCGAAGTGCTTGACGAGTCCCGTCGTCTCGATGGCGTACGTCATCGCAGGTGATGTCGAGCCATGCCGCTACGCTCACCCGCGCTTCGCGGCCTTGCCGCGAGACGCGTTGAGGGCGACCGCCGCACGGACGAGCGCCTTGAACGCCGTCGCGTCGATCTCCTCGCCCTCGTGGATGTCGATGGCGCGCCTCGTGTTCCCGTCGAGGCTGGAGTTGAAGAGCCTGGCGGGATCCTTCAGCGAAGCGCCCTTGAAGAAGGTGAGCTTCACCACCGACTTGTACGACTCTCCCGTGCAGATTCCGCCGTCATGGGACCAGGTCGGGGTCCCCATCCACTTCCACTCCTCGAGGACGTGAGGATCGGCCTCCCGGATGAGGGCGCGCACCCTCGCCAGCGCCTCGCCTCGCCAGTCACCGAGCTCGGCGATCCTCTCGCTGATGAGCCTGGACGCCTCCTCACCTGCCGCCCTCGGTGCGCTCTTCACCTTCGTACTCTTCACCTTCGTGCCTCTCGTGTCGGACGTTCGCATCGCGCCTGTCCCATGCAGAGAAAGGAACGGTGATGCAACCGGGCTCGCGGGGTCAGAACGCGTACGACGACCCGAGCGTTCCGTAGAACGGCGGGACGACCGCGTTCAGCTTCTCCGTGGCGAGCACGCCGGCGGCGAGGGACAGCTCCACCCGGCCCAGGCGATAGCCGGCGCGCAGGCCCGCCTGCAGGGTGCCGGCGGTCGACGAGTACCAGCCGTCCTTTGCGCCGGAATAGGCGACGCTCCGGTACAGGCTCGTATGGCTGACGTGCGTGGCGAGCATCTTCTCGTAGCCCAGCTCGGCCATGAGCCCCCATCGCCTGCCGTGATAGCCGGGCATGAGCGCCGCGTGGAAGCCGAGGCCGTGCGCGGAGAAGAGGTCGTTGTCCGTCCTGCGCAGGACCGGCGCGAACGAGACCTGGAGCTTCCAGCTCCCGCTCTCGCTCTCGAGCGCGCTGATCTGGCCGCCCGCCTCGACCGCGAAGTCGCCGAAGTCGAGGTTCGCGGAGGGAAGCGTGAAGCGCCCGTAGAGGAGACCCGGGCCGACGCTCCGCGAGTAGCTGCCGCGGGTGACGAGGGCCGACTGCAGCCCGAGCTCCAGGCCGACGGATTGCTCGGCTCCGTCCGGCAGCCGGGTCACGTCCTGTGCGGCCGCAGGCGAGGCGAGGACGAGGGCTGCCCACAGCGAGACGATCGAGGCGTTCCGGTTCATGGTTCTTCTCCGTTCAGAAGGCGATGGCGTCGAGGTAGGCGAGGACGGGGGCGACGGTCTCCGCCGCCCGGGTCCAGGGGAAGTCGTGCCCGGCCCCGGCGATCACGGCGAGCGAGGCGTTCGGGTAGAACGGCATCTGCTTCTTCTGGAACTCGATCCCGATGACCGTGTTCTCCTCGCTCGCCTCGAAGAGCACCGGCGCCGTGAAGCGATCGAGGCCGGCGACGAAGTTCCAGACGGGCTCGCCGTCGACGATGCCTTCCGCGGTGATGGCGGCGGCGGCCACGGCTCCGTGGCGCCAGAACGGCTCGCGGTCCGTCTTCGACGCGTGGTAGCCGGGCTGGATGTCGCCGACGCTGGCCAGCCCGCGCAGGTAATCGGCGCGCGCGTGTCCGTCGGGACCGACGATCGACTGCGCCCAGGCGTAGTCGTTGAGCCACTCGCTGACCGGGTCGAAGTCGTACATCTCCGAGCGGATCTCGCTGAAGAGCGCACCGGTCAGCGGTCCGGGCTCCATGAGCACCGCGCCCGCGACCTTCTCGGGATGCAGGGAGATGTACCGCGTGGCGTACATGCCGCCCCAGCTGTGGCCGAGGAGCACGACCGGCCGGCCGGGAGAGAAGTGGTCGATGATCCAGCCGAGGTCGCGATCGTAGGCGTCGAGCGTGATCTCGCCCTCGGCGTGCCGCTGGCTGAGGCCGGTCCCGCGCTGATCCCAGAAGACCAGCAGGTGACGGTCCTCGAGGCGGACGCCGTCCACGGGATCGCGCAGGCGCAGCAGGCCGCGGTAGTCGCCGCCCGGCCCGCCGTGGAGCACGATGATCACCGGGCGGGACGGGTCGCCGAACGCCTCGACGTGGAACGTCGAGCCGTTGAACGAGAGTTGTGGAATCGAGGGATCCTCGTCGGCGGTCCTGGGAACCAGGTTCCCGTCCTCCGCGGGATCGAGACAGCCACCGAGACCGACGACCGCGACTGCGAGCAGGAGCTTCTGCATGTCCGTCCTCCGACTGCGAGTTCGGAGGACAGGTACAGCAGCGAGCGGGGTGCGACGCCCCGTCCCATGAACACGGACCCACCGGCCCTGACCCGGACGTCCGAATTTCTTAGCCTCTCGAGATCACGGCGGATTTCGCGGGCGACCGCTGCACGCGGAACTCGCTCGGAGTGAGGCCGGTGTAGCGCTTGAAGAAGCTGTTGAGCGTGGATTTCGAGTTGAACCCGGCTTCCAGGGCGAGGTCCAGCACGCCGCGCTGGCGCTGCGCCGGATCGGCCAGCGCCGACATGAGCGCCTCCGTCCGGTACGAGTTCACGAAGACGAAGAAGCTCTTGCCGAGCCGCACGTTGAGGACCTGGCTGACCATGTGAGGCGTGGCGCCCACGGCATCCGCCAGCGCCTGCAGGGTGAGCGCGGCGTCGCGGTAGAGCCTGCCGTCGGCCATCCGCCCGGTGAGCTTCCGCGCCAGCGCCTCGGCCTCCTCCTCCTGGAGGCGGTTCCGCTGGTACTTCGGCGGTGTGCGACGGGCCGACTCCGCGGCCCGGGCTGCTTGCGCCTTCGCGAACAGCTCCGGTTGCCAGAGGCTGACGTAGCCGGTGGCGAACACGACGAGCGCCGATCCCACCTGGATGGCCTGGGAGAAGCCCTGCAGCGAGGCCGGGGCGAATCCCGCCGCGCGCAGCACGGCGTTCGCGAGCACGATGCTCCACACCGCGGCGTGCGCGGTGACCATCCCCATGAGCCAGCGGAGGTCGATGCGCGCGAGGTCGCTGAAATACCCTTCCATCTTGCGGGCGTAGCGGCGCAGCGCGACCCAGCTGGCGAGGAGGTAGGCGATCGCCTGGACGAGCTGCAGGATCTCGACGACCCGCAGCGAGACCGGGGCCCCGCCGGCGAGATAGGCCTGGACCATCGCCAGCTTCTCGCTTCCGCTCCTGAGGTAGAAGAGCTGGAGCCAGAAGAGGACGGCCGCCGCGAACGGCAGGCCATGGACGAGCCAGCGCACCTCGAACCGGGCTATCGGCCGCGTCAGCGCGGCCACGTACAGGTACAGGAGCGGGGCGAAGAGGAAGGGCAGCGGACTGCCCAGGCCGAGCAGGTGCGGATGACCCGGGAACGCCCGCTCCACGACCCCGAACAGCAGCATCAGCGAGAGCGCGGCGACCAGGACCGCCAGGATCCGGTTCGCCAGGCGGTCCGTCCGGCGCAGCACCAGGACCGTGGCCAGCACCGCGCCTTGCACGGCTCCGAGCAGGATCACGCTGGTCAGCAGGTCGGGCACGGTGCGTTCCCCGGGGGAGCCGTCCCGCGCATTCTGGGCAGAAAGGCGCTCCCGCGCCACCGGGTCGATGCTCCGACCGGGTCGAAGCCGTCACGCCCTCGCCAGGAGGACGTGATCTCCGTCGGTGGCCCGTCCGTGGAGGTCGACGATGCGGACGCTCTCGAAGCCGGCGGCCGAAGCTGCCGCCGCCAGCGCTCCCGCCTCGTGCAGCCGGAAGCCGTGCCGCGTGATCCCGCCGAAGCGGCGGAGCTTCCCGGCGCTCGAGAACCCGAGCGTGAGGCTCCCGCCGCGGGCGAGGACGCGGTGCAGCTCGCGAAACGCCGCCGGCAGGTCCGGCCAGAAGTAGACGGTGTTCGTGGACGCGACCACGTCGAAGCTGGCGTCGGCGAAGGGGAGGGCCGCCGCGACCCCGCTCTCGAGCCGGAGGTCCGCGCCCTGGAAGCGGGCGGCGCGCGAGCGAAGCGCGCTCAGGGCGTCCGCGGCCGGATCGACGCCGGCGAGGTGGCGGACGCCCCGCGCGTGGGCGAGCTGGAGCAGCAGTCCCCCTCCGAACCCGACGTCGAGCAGGCGCGACTGCGGCGAGAGCGGGACCGACTCGAGCGTCGCCTCGATGAGCTCCCGGTTCCCGCGGTTCAGGACACGCGTCATGACCGTGCGGCCGAACCAGCCCCGTGGATGCGCGAGCTGCCGGGCGATGGCGCCGCCCACCGGATCGAGCAGCTTGAAGAGCCACGCGCTGCGCACGTCACATCCCTCCGCCGGCGATGACGGAGAGCATTCTCCCCGATCGACTCGTTCCCGGCGAGGCCGCGGCGCTCGCCGTCGCCGGCTCACCGGGCGCCGAGCGTCTTCACCGCCTCGATCATGCGCGCCATCACCTCCTGCACCGGCGTGGCCGGGGCGGTCTTCGTGACCTTGAACATCCCCGCCCCCGCGGCGCGCCACAGATCGAGGTTCTGCTCGACGGCCGCAGCCGTCTCCGCCTGGAACAGCGTGATCCCCCATCCGTCGGGGGTCATGTCCCAGCGCAGGATCTCCACCTCCTTCCCGGGCCAGAGCCCGGAGCTCGTGAGCTTCTGCGCCAGGGCGAGGCGGTCGGCGACGGACATGTTCTCGTTCAGCTCCCAGTAGGTGACGAACAGCATGGCTCCTACCTCCTGAGTGGGCCGCGGGACGGGGCGGCGTGGAGACGCGATGCCGGACGGAGCAGAGGGGTGTCCCGCCAGGAGACCGTCCTCGGCGCGGTTTGTGACGCCCGGATTGGGAGCTCGGAACCTCGAGCGGCTGGACGTCCCCGTTCAGACGAAGATCCCGGCCACGAGCACCAGGGCGAGCCCGACGACCGAGAGGATCGTCTCCATCGCCGACCACGTCGCCAGGGTCTCGCCGACCGTCATCCCGAAGTACTCCTTCACCAGCCAGAACCCGGCGTCGTTCACGTGCGAGAAGAAGACGGACCCGGCGCCGATGGCGAGCGCCAGGAGCGGCGTGCTCACGTGCTGCAGGTCCCTGACGATGGGCGCCATGAGGCCGGACGCGGTCACCGTCGCGACCGTCGCCGAGCCCGTGCCGAGCCGGATGCCGACGGCGATGAGCCAGCCGAGCAGCAGCGGCGAGATGGCGCTCTGCGCCGCCGCCTTGCCGATGGCGTCCCCGATGCCGCTGGCGATGAGCATCTGCTTGAAGCCGCCGCCCGCGCCGATGATCATGACGATGCCGGCGATGGGGCCGAGGCTGCCTCCCAGCAGATCGCTCACCCGCTGCCTGGAGAAGCCGAGGCGGTATCCGAGCGTGAACATCGCCACCAGCACCGAGATGAGGAGCGCCAGCAGCGGATCGCCGAGGAAGTCGATCCATCCGCGCGCCCCGCTCCTCGCCGGGAGCAGCACGTCGGCGACCGCCTTCCCCAGCATGAGCGCGACCGGCAGGAGGATGGTGGCGAGCGTCACGCCGAAGCCGGGCGCGTCCCCGGCGGGAGCGGCGCCGGCCGCGGCGAACTGCTCGACGAGGCGCGCCGGCGGCTCGGGCCGGACGCGACGCCCGATCCAGATCCCGTAGAGCGGGCCCGCCACGACGACGGTCGGGATCGCCAGCAGGAGCCCGAGCGCCATCGTCTGCCCCAGGTCCGCCCGGAGCGCGTCGATGGCGATGAGCGGACCGGGGTGCGGCGGCACGAACCCGTGCATCACCGACAGTCCGGCCAGTGCGGGCAGGCCGACGCGCACGATCGAGGTCCCCGAGCGGCGGGTCATGAGGAGGATCACCGGCATGAGCAGCACGACGCCCACCTCGAAGAAGAGGGGGATGCCGATGATCATGGCGATGAGGGTCATGGCCCAGGGCAGGCGGCGCTCGCTCCCCCAGCCCAGGATCGTGCTCACGATGCGATCGGCCCCGCCCGAGTCGGCGAGCAGCTTGCCCAGCATCGTCCCGAGCGCCACCAGGATCCCGACCCCGCCGAGCGTGCTCCCGAACCCGCTCTCGAACTGCTTGACGACCTCGGAGGCCTTGAGCCCGGTGGCGAGGCCCACCACGCCCGACCCCACGATGAGCGCGATGAACGGGTGCACCTTCGAGCGCGTGATGAGCACCACGATGACGGCGATGCCCACCGCGGCCCAGACGACGAGCGCCGTGTCGTGGCCGGTCCAGCTCATGGCGGCTCCGTCGCCGCCACGATGGCGTCGACGATCTCGGAGGGCGTGCCGCCGATGTCCACCGTCACGACGCCCTCGTCGGGCGCGGGCTCCTCGAGGTCGGCGAACTGGCTGGCGAGCAGGTCGGCCTTGAAGAAGTGGCCGTGCCGGGCGGCCAGCCGCTGCGCGATGAGCTCCCGGCTGCCGCGCAGGTACACCATCCGGGCGTCGGGCCGGCGCAGGAGGTCGCGGTACCTGCGCTTCAGCGCGGAGCAGGTGACGACGGCGGCCTCGCGCCGCGCGATGCGCTCGTCCATCCAGCGCGCGATGGCGTCCAGCCAGGGCCAGCGATCCTCGTCCGTCAGCGGATGGCCCGCGGCCATCTTCGCCACGTTGGCAGGCGAGTGGAAGTCGTCCGCCTCCGCGTAGACCCGGTGCAGCCTGCCGGCGAGGAGCGCGCCGATCGTCGACTTGCCGCTCCCCGACACCCCCATGACGACCAGCACGAGGCGGTCGGACATGGCCGGAACATAGCGACGGCGCGGCCGGTACCGCCGGCCGGCGCTCGGGTTCACCCGACAGGGAGCGCGCTGGCGCGGGCGCTCCCCCACCGGCCCGCCAGGACTGCGCGCGCGGGCCGGCCGGCCCGATAGGATCGTCCCGCATCCCTGGAGGAGGCGAGCATGTCGAGACGGACGTCGCGCGGGGCGGGGGCGGGGGCGTGGAGCGCGTGCTG
>DASTGH010000641.1:0-2847 GCA_035719345.1 Anaeromyxobacteraceae bacterium | reverse complement strand
GTGGAGGCCGCCGGCGGCGACGCCGCCGCGGCGGTTCCGGTCGCGGACGGCCCGCCGGCGCACCCCGCCAGCGCGGCGGCGGCGGTGGCGACGGCGAGGTGCCAGCGGGCGATGGCGAGGAACTGGCCGAGCTTGCTCTGCACCGTGCGGCGCGTGACGCCGAGGTCCGCCGCCACCTCGTCCTGCGCCTTGCCCTCGACGATGACGCCCCCGGCGATGGCCTGGGTGGCGGCGTCGAAGCGCGGGAGGACGGTCTCGAGCAGCGCGCGATCGGGATACGCGTCGCGCGCCGCCGCGGCGTGGCGCGCGCGGCGGAGGTCCAGGCTGGCGACGTCGTGAGGTGAGCGCATGGGATCGCCTCGCGTGTCCTCGTTCCGGACGGCGCGCACCACGGCCGCGCCGCCCACCACTCGAGGTACGCATGCGATCGTGCGCCCGCAATCGCAGGAGTTGCTGTCCGTCAATCACGGGACGTGAAGGGCCGAAACTGCTGGTGATGATCGTGACGGTGCACATGTCGGCGTCTGTGCGACCGGCGGCGCCGACGTGATCGACTGTGCGACAACGCGGGGCGTCGCCGCGGGGGCCGTGAACGAATTCCGCGGAACGGGGCCGCGGGCCCGGTCAGGCCGCTCGCGACCTGGCCGCGCGCTCCGCGTAGAAGCGGCGCATCTTCCCGCCCAGGTCCTCGGGCGCGGCGGCCGCGACGCTCGGGCGCGCCAGCATCGCGTCGCTCCACGCCGACACCGCCGGGAACGCACCCAGGATCTGCGCCTCCGGCACGCCCCAGCTCTCCGCCAGCCGCCACCGCCGGAAGAAGGGGCCGTAGGTGGCGTCCACGAGCGAGAACCGATCGCCGAGGAAGAACGGCCCGCCGCCGCGGCTGAGCTGCCGCTCCAGCTTGCCGAGCGCGTCGCGCAGCGCCGCGAGCGGCTTCGAGCGCGCATCGCCGGCCGCGCCGCCGGCGAGCGCCAGCGTCGCCGCGTAGGACTGCGGCATGAGGACGTCGTTCGCGAAGACGATCCACCCGCGCCCCTCGGCGCGGGCGATGGGGTCGCGCGGGAAGAGCGGCGGGTCCGGGTGCAGCTCGTCGAGCAGCTCGTTGATGACCATCGACTCGATCACCGGCCGGTCGTCGACGAGCAGCACCGGCACGCGCCCCATGGGCGACACCTCCAGGAACCAGGCGGGCTTGTCGGCGAGGTCGATGAAGGCGATGTCGTGCGGGAGGCCCTTCTCCAGGAGCACGATCCGGCTGCGCTCCACGTACGGGCAGATGTCGAACGAGACGAGCTTCAGGCGGTGCGTCATGGCGCACGCATAGCGGGGGAGCGGCCCGTGCGCCGCCCGGGTGGCGGCGGCCGGGGCACCGCTCGCCCGCCCGGCGAGGGCCCCGCAGGGCGCGTGTCGCGGCGGAGGAGCGGCACCACCCTGAGCCTGGATGGCGACCCGGGTGGCGAGCCCGATGGGGCCGGCGGCCCCGCACGACGAGCGGAGCGCCCTGGAGCGGCTGCGCGCCTTCTTCGTGCACCGCATCTGGGCCGTGCGCCTCGACCGCCTCGATCCGGGCCGGGCGCTGCTCTACGGGGCGAGCCGCGTCGGCTACGCCGCCGTCCACGGCTTCGTCCGGAACCGCGTCACCGTCCGGGCCGCGGCGCTCACCTACTACACGGTGCTGTCGCTCGTGCCGTTCCTGGCCTTCTCCTTCGCCATCCTGAAGGGCTTCGGCGCCTACGACAGCTTCATCGAGGGCACGGTACGCCCGTACATCGACCGGACCTTCGGCGCCAACACGGCGCTGCTCGGCTCGATCGAGCGCATCCTCCAGTTCGTCGAGCGCACCAACGTCTCCGCGCTCGGCGCGGTCGGCCTGGTCGCGCTCGTCTACACCAGCGTGAGCCTGCTCGGGAGCGTGGAGGACGCGCTCAACGAGATCTGGGGCGCGCGCACGCGCCGCTCCTTCCTCCGCCAGGTCACGGACTACGTCACGCTCCTCGTCACCACGCCGCTCCTCGTCGTGGCCGCCACCGCCGCCGCGACCGCGGCGCAGAGCTCGGGTGTCGTCGTGTACCTGCGCGACGCGCTCGACCTGGGCGAGGTCATCGACCTCGTCCTCCGCTTCACCTCGCTCGCCACGGTCGGCGTCGCCTTCTTCGCCGTCTACGTCATCCTCCCCAACGTCCGCATCCGCCCGCTCTCGGCGCTGCTCGGGGCCGGCGTCGCCGCCGTGCTCTGGCAGCTCGTGCTCGTCCTCTACGTCCGGCTGCAGGTGGGCGTGTCGAGCTACAACGCGCTCTACTCGGTCCTGGGGGCGCTCCCCATCTTCCTGGTCTGGACGTACGCCTCGTGGCTCGTGCTCCTCGTGGGCGGCCAGGTCGCGGCCGGCCACCAGAACCAGCGGCTGCTGCGGCAGCGGCTGCGCTCGAGCCACCTCGACCAGGCGCTGCGCGAGACGCTCGCCGTGCTCGTCGTCACCCACGTCACCCGCGACTTCCTCGAGGGCGCGCCGCGGCGGCGTGCCGCCGCGCTGGCGGAGGCGGTGGGCGCCCCGGAGCTGGCGGTGCAGGACGTGCTCGACGCGCTCGCCCGCGGGCGGGTGCTCGTCCGGACCGAGGAGGGCGGGCAGGCGAGGTGGGTCCCGGGCGGCGACGTGGACGCGCTGCGCGTGAGCGACGTGCGCGACGCCGTGCGCCGCGACGGCGAGGCGGACGACCTCCGCGCGGACGTGGAGCGCCACGTCGGGCGGGAGCTCGCCGCCGTGCTCGCCGCGCTGGAGGCGGGCGGGCGGGCCGCGCCGCAGAACGTGACGCTCCGGCGCCTGGCGGCGCTGCTCTCGGAGCCGGCGCC
>DASTGH010000640.1:0-6043 GCA_035719345.1 Anaeromyxobacteraceae bacterium | reverse complement strand
GAGGTGCGCCGCCTCATGTGGAACTACGTCGGGATCGTGCGCTCCATGAAGCGGCTGGAGCGCGCGCGCACCCGGCTGCAGCTGCTGCGCGGCGAGATCCGCGACTACTACTGGCAGTACAAGATCGGCCCCGACCTCGTCGAGCTGCGCAACCTCGCCGACGTGGCGCTCCTCATCGTCGAGTGCGCCCGGCGCCGCAAGGAGTCGCGCGGGCTGCACTACCTGCTCGATCACCCGCGCGCCGACGACCGGCTGCTGCACGACACCGTTCTGACGCGGGGCGACTTCGACTAGGGCGCGGGCGAGGCCGACCCTGCCCCGAGCTCCGGGGGCGCGCCGGCGTCCGGCCGGTACGGCGTGAACTCGAGGTCGATCCTGCCGAGCGCGCTCGAGAGCTTGAGCGTGAACGGCCGTCCCGAGAGCGGCTCGCCCGGCCAGCGCGGGAAGCGCACGCGGTAGACCGTGTCGAAGTCGCCGACCTCCGGATAGAGCATGCGCAGCGTGGCGTCGACGCGGACCTGCTCGATCCTGGTCGAGACGAGCTCGCCCATCTCGCCCACCGGCTCGAGCGTCGTGCGCCAGATGGTGCGCGAGGTGTCGAGGTCGTTGTTCGCCCGGTCGGTGGTGAAGAAGGCGAGCAGGAACTCCTCGTACTGATCGAGCTGCGCCCGCTCCTCCTTCACCATCCGCTGCCGCTCCTCGATCGGCAGCCCGCGCCATGTGGCCACCCGCGCGATGCGCGTCACGCGCACCTCCGGCCCCTGGTACACGGCCGAGGCGAAGGCGCGGGTGGTGAAGCCGTCGTAGAGCTTGGCGCTCGCCGTGTAGCGGTTGCGTGCCGCGGCCCATGCACCCTCGTCGGTCGACGGGTCGGGCTGGTTCCGGAAGTACTGGCACCCGCCTCCGGCCAGCGCCGCGAGGCAGAGCGCGGCCGCCACCCGCCTCACGGGATGAAGTCCTCGCGCGCGAACAGCGCCTCGACCGGCAGGCCCGCGCCCTCGATCGCCTCCCGCCCGCCCTCGCGGCGGTCGACGAGCGCGAGGCAGGCCACCGGGACGAGCCGCTCCTCGCGGCAGCGCTCGATGGCCTTGAGCGCACTGCCCCCGGTGGTGATGACGTCCTCCAGGACCACCACCCGGCTGCCGTCGGGGATCGTCCTGCGCCCCTCGATCCACTGCCCGGTGCCGTGGCCCTTCGGCTCCTTGCGCACGATGAAGGAGTCGACCGGCTCGCCCTCGAGGAAGCTGGTGAGCGCGACGGCGCTGGCGAGCGGGTCGGCGCCCAGCGTCAGCCCGCCCACCCCGCGCGGCAGCGGCCGCAGGCGGCGCACGCGGTCGAAGAGGCACCGGCCGACGAGCGCGTGGCCCTCGGCCGTGAGCGCGGTCCGCTTGCAGTCCACGTAGAAGTCGCTCTCCCGGCCGGAGGCGAGGATCACCTTGCGCCGCTCGAACGACAGCTCGCGCAGGAGCTGCAGCAGCCGCGCCCGGTCCGCCTCGATCGTCATCGCTCGGCCTCCATGAACGCGAGCGCGCCCGCGAGCCAGCGCACGCCGGCCACCAGGTCCGCACGCGCGTCCGGCGGCAGATCTTTCCAGGCTTCCAGGGCGGTGGCGAGGTCTTGATTGAGGGCTGCCAGCCGCGCGACGAGGTCGGCGCCGAGGTCCTCGGGGGTGACCTCGACCGTGTCGGGGGTGGACCCCTGGCCGCCCTCTGGCGGCCAGGGGCGGGGTCGCGAGGGCTCGGCGGCCGCAGGGCCGTCGAGCCCGAAGGACGAGGTCGAGGTCGAGGTCGAGTTTGGAGCGGGCGAGGACGCCGCCCCCATCCACTCGAAGAACCGCTCCCGGACCTCCGCCGACACGGGCGCCCGCACCAGCGCCTCGTCGACGAGCTCCTCGGCCCAGGGCGCGACGCCGCTCGCCAGGAGCCGCTCGCGCAGGGCCGTGAGCTCCGGCCCGGCGAGCGGCTCGTGCAGGAGCGCCTCGCCGAGCGCGAGCGCCCAGGCGTCCTCGTCCGTGAGCTCCCGGTGCAGGCGCGCCAGCACGCGGTCGCGGGCGAGGAGCCGCGTCGCGGCCAGGCGCCGGAAGCCGGCCACCACCTGCCAGCGCGGCCCGTCGCTCCCGGCGCCAGGCCAGGGGCGCAGGTCGACCGGCGCGAGCTGGCCGACGCGCCCCAGGCTCGTGGCCAGGAGCGACACGTCGCCGTCCGGCCGGAGCCGGAAGGTCTCGTCGGGCGCGAGGTCCTCGAGCGCCACGAACTCGACCGCGCCGGTCGCATGGACCGGCGCGGAGGCGCGCAGCTCGGGTCCGGCGGACACGGTCCCCGGTTACTTGCGGCGGACGATGACCTTGCGCTTCACCGCGCCCATGGCCACCGGGACCGGCGGCGGCGCCGGCGGCTTCACGGCGGCGGCGGCGCGCTCGGCGAGGGAGGCCTTCTCCTCGCCCTCGGCCGAGCCGGCGGGCGCCTCGCGCCTCTCGGGGCGCTCGCGCGGCGCCGAGAGCGACGGGCGCGGCGGCGAGCGCAGCGCCGGGCGCGAGGAGGCGCGGGCCAGCGCTGGGCGGGACGCCTCGACGTCGACCTCGCCCATGTCGATCCGGCCGCGGAAGGTGGCGCCGTCGACGATGATGACGCGCGGGGCGGCGATGTCGCCCACCATCCGCCCTTCCTTCGTGATCTCGACGCTCTCGGTGGCGGTGACGTTGCCCACCACCGCGCCCGAGATGACGAGGTTCTTCACCTGCACCTCGGCCTTGACGACCCCGGTCGGCTCGACGACGAGCGTCTTCGTGAGCGTGACGGTGCCCTCGACCCGACCGCGGACGGTGAGGTCCTCGTCGCCGTTCAGGTTGCCGTTGATGAGGATCGACTCGCCGATGATGGTGGTGGCTTCGGAGGAGAGCGCCATGGTCACTTGCCCTTCACGTCCATGTCGACGCTGCCCTTGAAGGCGGCGCCGTCGGCGATGAGGATGCGCGGCGAGCGGATGTCGCCCACCACCTTGCAGTCGGCCTTGAGCTCGACCTTCTCGCTCGCGACGATGTTGCCGGTCACCTGCCCGGAGACCTCGACGTTCGCGGTCTCGATGTCGGCCTCGATCACGCCAGAGCCCTCGACGAAGAGGCTCTCCTTGAGCGCGATCTTGCCCTTCACCGTGCCCTGGATGACGAGGTCCTCGTCACCCGAGATCTCGCCGTCGATCACGATGGACGAGCCGATCACGGTGTGCGCGCCCGAGCGGGGCGCGGGCGCCTTCTCGATCCCCGTTGCCATTCGGAAAAGTCCTTTCGAGTCCGGAATGTCCCGGCTCTGCGGGACGCGAGAATAGAGGCGCCCCGGTCGAGGCGTCAACGAGGAACCCCGCCCACGTGTAGGTGCGCTAGGCGCTGCGCTCGGCCAGCCAGGCGACCGCGTCCCCGACCGTCCGCTCGCGCTCGCGCTCGTTCCAGATCTCGTGGCGGAGCCCGTCGTAGCGCACGAAGCGCTTGTCCTTCGAGGCCGCGCGGTCGAAGAAGGAGCGCGCGGCCTCGGGGTCGGCGATGGGGTCGGCGCCGGCCGCCAGGACGAGCAGCGGCGCCGTGAACCGCTCCGCCGACGCCATGAGCTCGCGCTGCGCCTTCCCCGACTCCACGAACCAGCGCGGCGTGGTGGCGCGCCCGTAGAGCGGGTCGTCGAGCGTCCAGCGCTGCAGCTCCTCGTCGGTGGTGAGGTCGGCGACGCGGAGGTCGGTGGAGACGGGGAGCCACGGCACCACCGTGCCGACGAGCCGCGCCGTCAGGATCTTCACGCGCGGCGGATCGAGCTTGAGCTTGAAGTAGGGCGAGGAGAGGACGTAGCCGGCGGCCTCGCGCCCCGGCGCGAGCGCCCAGGTGGCGGCGATGAGCCCGCCCATGCTGTGCCCGGCCACGAACACCTTGCCGCCCTCGGCGCGGGCGCGCACGTGCGCCATGAACGCGTCGAGGTCGTCGAGGTAGTCGCCGAAGCGCTCCACGTGCCAGCGGCGGCCGTCGGAGCGGCCGTGGCCGCGGAAGTCGAGGAGCAGCGTGCGGAAGCCGGCCGCGACGAGCCCGGAGGTGAGCGCGGGGTAGCGGCCGGAGTGATCGCCGCCGCCGGGGACGACGGCGACGGTGCCGCGCGCGCGCGGCGGCGCGTAGGACCGCCAGTAGAGGCGGGGACCGCGCCCGCCGTCGCGCAGGAAGCCGTCCTCGAAGCGCGCGGCGGCGGCATCGGGGTAGCTCGGGATCATGTGCGGGCCCTTGCGGCGCGGTCAGCGCCTGGAGGTGGTGGGGCGCGGCTCGACGGTGCGGAGCCCCTCGAGCTTGCGCTCGAGCGAGGCCCGGTGCGCGGCGCCGAGCTCGCCCTCGCCGTCGTTCTCGCCGTCCGCTCCGCGGAGCGCGCGCCGGTACGCGGCCGCGGCGTCGTCCGGACGGTGCAGCGCCCGGTAGGCATCGCCCAGGTGCTCGAGCACGGTGGCGTCGCCGGCGAGGAGGCCCGCCGCGCGCTCCAGCGGCGGGAGCGCGCGCCCGGCGTGGCCGCGCCTCAGGAGGACGAGGCCGAGCGTGTCGAGGAAGGCGGCGTTGTCGGGCTCGAGGTGGAGCGCCTTCTCCGCCATGGCCTGCGCCTCGGCCAGGCTCTCGCCTCGCTCGGCGAGCGTGTAGGCCACGAAGTTGAGCGCGTCGGCGTGGTCGGGCTTCACCTCGAGCAGCGCGCGCATCTGCGAGAGCGCGACGTCGTGCTGGCCCGCCGCCTCCTGGGCGTTGCCCAGCGCGTAGAGGAGGCCGGGGTCGCGGGGGCTCGCCTCGACCGCGGGCTGGAGCGCCTTCACCGCCTCCCGCGGCTTGCCGTCGTGCACCAGCACGCTGGCGAGCTGCTGGCGGGCGAGCGCGTACACCTCGCCGGCCGCCGGCGTGACGCGCTCGAGCGTGCCGGCCGCCTCGCCCCAGCGCCGCAGCGCGGAGAGCGCGAGGCCCCGCATGTAGAGGATGCGGTCGTCGTCGAGGCCGGCGGACGCCTCCAGCGCCTCCGCCGGCCGCTTCGCGTCGAGCCAGGCCGCGGTCGCGCGCAGGCGCGCGCTCGCCTCGTCCGGCGAGGAGAGCACCAGCTCGCGCAGGAGCGCGCGGGCGCCGTCGAGGTCGCCCTCGCGCAGCGCCAGCTGCGCGGCCGACTGCAGCGCGTCCGGGTCGTCGGGCTCGGCGCGCAGCGCCAGGTTCCACGCCTCGCGCGCCGCCGCCCAGCGCTCCCGCGTCTCCTCGAGGCGGGCGAGGAGCTTCCAGCCGTCGGCCTCGCCGGGCGCGAGCTCCACCGCCCGCCGCAGCCGCCCCTCCGCCGCCGCCGCGTTCTTGCCGTCGAGGAGGCGCCGCGCCAGCTCCCTGAGCCCCGCCGCGCCCTCGGCGCGGTCGAGCAGGGCCAGCGCCTCACAGGCGGCGGAGGCGCCGGAGACGTCGCCCGACTCGAACCGCGCGCGGGCCAGCATGCGCCAGGGCTCGGGGTCGAGGTCGCGCGCCTCCTCGGGCAGCGCGCGCACGCGCTCGCCCTCGAGCCGCGCCGCCGCCTCGAACGCCTTGAGCGCGCCCTCGGGGCGGCGCGCCTGCTGCAGGATCCTGCCGAGCGCGAGCTGGGCGTCGGCCCCGGCCGCGCCGCGCGGCGCGAGCTCGATGGCGCGCAGCGCCTCGCCCAGCGCGGCGTCGACGCGGCCGGCGCGCGCCAGCGCCTCGGCGTAGCTGGTGCGGAGCTGGGGCGACGTCGGATCGTGCACGAGCGCCAGCCGGAGCGCGTCGAGCACCCTCTGCCGGTCGCCGTCGGCCGCGGCCAGCCTCGCCTCCAGGTAGAGCGCGATCGCCTTGCCCGACGCCCAGTGCGCCTCCCGCGCCGCGTCCGGAGCCGGACGCGCGGCCGCGCACGCGACGTGGAGCAGCGCGATGGAGAGCGCGAGTCGGACGGGGCGGCGCACGAGGGCTCCGCCGGGGATCCTAAGCGCCGGGGGGACGAAAGGCGAGCGAGCCCAGCGTCCGATGGCCGGTGGACGCGGGGGCGCTCGCCACGCACCC
>DASTGH010000639.1:0-15204 GCA_035719345.1 Anaeromyxobacteraceae bacterium | reverse complement strand
CGGCCGCCGGGTGGGCGCTGTCGCGCCTCGCCGGTCCGCGGCCGGTGAGCGCCGCGCCGCGGTCGCCGGTCGCCTAGTTCTTCGCCTTGCGCAGCGGGCGCAGCGCGCGCGGCGGCCCGGAGAGCTCCCGCGCGCGCCGCTCGGCCTCGTCGGCACGCGCCGTCGCGCCCTGGCGCCGGTAGAACTCCGCCAGCTGACGCTGCGGGCCCGCATCGCCGGGCGCGAGCGCGGCGAGCGCGAGGATCTCGGCCTCGGCGTCGGCGCCCCGGCCGCCGCGCTCCAGGAGCTCCGCCAGCGCCGCGTGCGCGGCGCGATCCTGCGGGCGGGCCGCGAGGACGGTGCGCAGCTCCCGCTCCGCCTCGCCGTCGCGGCCGAGGCGGGCGAGTGCCAGCGCCCGCTTCAGGGTGAGCTCGGGGTCGCCGCTGCGGGCCGCGGCGCGGCCCCACGCCTCGGCGGCGGCGGCGTCGTCTCCGGTGAGCTCGGCCCGCGCGGCCTCGAGGGCATCGAGCCGCGGCTCGCCCGGGCTCCGCGCGCGGACCTCCCCCAGCACCGCGGCGAGCTCCGCCGGGTCGCCGCCATCGCGCACGAGCGCGTCCGCGCGCGTCAACAGGACGCCGACGGGTACGGGGGGAGGGGCGACGGGCGCCGCCGGAGCGGGCGCCGGGGGCTCCGGCGGGGGCGCGGGTGACGGTGCGGTGGCGCATGCTGCGGCGGTGGCGAGGAGGACCGCCGCGGCAGCTCGGAACCGGCTCAATCGTAGTGCCAACGCACGCGCCTCCGGCGGGGAGGCGGATCCTCATCCTCCCCGAGCTCGACCCAGAGCGCGACGGCCGTGAGCGCGCTGACCGCGAAGTAGAAGACGAGGAGAAAGGCGGGCGGCCGCCGGGGGTCGCTTCCTCCCAGCACCGCGTCCCCGATCGCCCCCGTCAGGAGCAGCCAGACGCTCACGATGACCGACAACCTCATGGCGGCCCCCCCCACTCCGGAGCGCTCGCCGCTAGACTACCCCTCCCGTGACGAAAACACCCGATGCAAGCCTCGTCCACCTGGGGTGGCCCGAGGTCACGACGGCCCTGGCCGCGCGCTGCCGCCTGCCCGCCGGGCGCCGGCACGCTGCTTCCCTACCATTCCTGAGCACGCCCGCCGAGGTGCGCGAGTCCCTCGCGCGGGTGGAGGAGGCGCGCGCGCTCGCCGAAGCGCGGCTCACGCTGCCCCTGGGCATGTCGGGCGCGGCCGAAGACCACCTGGACCGCGCCGCCAAGGGCGGCGTGCTCGAGCCGGTGGCGCTCCGCGAGTGCGCCTCCCTCCTCCGGGCTGCGGCACGCACGCGCACCTTCCTCGAGGTCCGCGCCGAGCGGAGCCCGCTCCTGTGGACGGTGGGGCAGGCGCTGTCCGGCGACGAGCGGCTCGCCGACCGCATCGAGCGCGCCATCGAGCCGTCGGGGACCATCAGCGACCGCGCCAGCCCGGAGCTGGCCGGCCTGCGCGACCGGGTGCGCGGGCTGCACCGGGCGCTCAAGGCGCAGGTGGAGTCGATGCTCGCGGACGAGCACGTGCAGATGCACCTGCGCGACCGCTACTTCACCATCCGCGACGACCGCTACGTGCTGCCGATCCTGGCGTCGTCGCGCTCCCAGTTCCCAGGGATCGTCCACAACGCCTCGCAGTCGGGGCAGACGCTCTTCGTCGAGCCCGACTCGATGGTGGACGCCGGCAACGAGCTCACCATCGCCACGGCGATGGCGGCGGAGGAGGAGGCCCGCATCCTGCGCGAGCTGTCGGAGGGGGTCGCCCGGCGCGCTCCGGAGCTCGCCGCCGACGTGGAGATCCTCGGGCGGCTCGACCTCTTCGAGGCCGAGGCGCGGCTCGCCTCCGAGCTCGACGCGCACGCGCCGGACGTGGCGCCGTCGGACGCCGGTTTCGAGCTGCTCTCGCTGCGCCACCCCATCCTCGTGCTGCAGGGCAAGAAGGTGGTGGCGAGCCACGTCCGGCTCGAGCCGCCGCAGCGCGCACTCATCGTCTCCGGGCCGAACGGCGGCGGGAAGACGGTGACGATCTCGGCGGTGGGGCTGGCCGCGTGCCTCCTGCGGGCGGGGCTGCCGGTGCCGGCGGCGCAGGGATCCCGCCTGCCGCTCTATGCCGAGGTGCGGGCCGCGGTGGACGAGAAGGGGGACCTGGCGCGCGACCTGTCGACGTTCACGGCTCACCTCACCGCGGTGCGGGACATCGCCTTCGGCGCCGGCTCGCGCTCGCTCGTGCTGGTCGACGAGATCGCCGCCGACACCGACCCGCGCGAGGGCGCGGCGCTGGCGGCGGCGATCCTCGAGGACCTGCTCGAGCGCGGGGCGCAGGTGCTGGTGACGACGCACCTCGACGAGCTCAAGGCGCTGGCGCTCACCGATCCACGCTACGCCAACGCGCGCGTCGGATTCGACCCGGAGCGCCTCGCCCCGACCTACCAGCTCCACCTCGGTTCGCCGGGCAGCTCGTCGGCGCTGGAGGTGGCGCGGCGGGTCGGGCTCCCGGAGAAGGTGGTGGAGCGCGCGCGCCAGGCGATGACCGGCCAGGGCGGAGCGCTGGCCCAGGCGCTCCGCGCGCTGGAGGAGGAGCGAGCGCGGCTGGCCGTGGAGCGGCGCGGGATGGAGGCGGCGCGCGCGGCGGCGGCAGCGATGGAGGAGCGCGCCCGGGCGGCGGAGGAGCGGTCGCGGCGGGCAGAGCGTGAGGCGGCGGCGAGGATGGGCGAGGCGCTGGCCGGCGAGCTCGACGCGGCGCGCGACGAGGTGGCGCGCGTGCTCGCCGATCTGCAGGCGGCGCCCACCGTCCGCAAGGCGACGGAGACCCAGAAGCAGCTCGAGGCCTGGCGCGCGACCGTCTCGCAGGCGACGCGCTCGGCCGACGCCCAGGCCAGGGCGGGTCCGGAGGCGGTCGTCGGTGGCGAGGTGGCGAGAGGGACCCGCGTGCGCATCGTCTCGCTCGGCCAGGAGGCGGAGGTGCTGGAGGTGGATGGGGACGAGGCGCTGCTCCGGGCCGGCCCGCTCAAGGTGCGCCGGCCGGTGTCGGACCTCCTGCCGCTGCGCGGGAAGGCAACGAGCGCGCCGGGGTTCGCGAAGACGCGCCGCGAGCGGCTCGCCGCGGCCGAGGAGGCGGCTCCGGCTGCGGTCCGCGCCGGCGAGCGGCGCCTCGACGTGCGCGGCCTTCGCGTGGAGGAGCTGTTGCGCGAGGTCGATCGCTTCCTCGACGGCCTCTATGCGGACGGCGCGCCGGACGCCGTCATCCTGCACGGGCACGGGACGGGCGCATTGAAGCAGGCGCTCCGGGACCACCTCGGCGCGTCGCCGTACGTGGCGAGCTTCCGGGCCGGGGACCGGCACGAGGGAGGGGATGCCACGACGGTGGTGGTGTTGAGGAGATAGGCCCCGGCGGCGCTCGCCTGCACCCGTTGCGGTGCATTCATTTCAACTGGCACAACTGCAAGCGGCGGGCCTGAACGGGAGGCACGTCCGTGCCACTCGTGCGCCTTCGGACTGCCGGGCGCGATGTCAGAGCTGCGCGCAACGCTACCTGAACATCTGTTGCGTAGCACTCGGGGGCGAGCCATGAGCACCGCGATCGACGAAGCCCGCGCGCTGACGACGCAGCTGGCGGAGCTGCTCCGATGCGAGCGCTTCGCCATGGCCGACTTCGTCGTCGCGCTCGCCGACTTCGATCGGGCGAAGCGCTGGCGCGAGCTCGGCCACGCCAGCCTCTTCTACTTCCTGCACCGGGAGCTCGGGCTGTCGACGGGAGCGGCCCATTACCGGAAGACGGCCGCGGAGCTGGTGCAGGCGTACCCGGCGATCGTGGAGCCGCTCCGCGACGGCCGGCTCTGCATGACCACGCTCGTGGCGCTGTCGCACGCGATCACGCCCGAGAACTGGCGAGACGTGCTGCCCCGCTTCTACCGCCTGTCGCGCCGCGAGGCGGAGGCGGCGGCGGCGGCCATCGCACCGGTCTCCCGGCCGCCAGAACGCGACGTCGTCACGTCCGTGCGGCTCGAGAAGGCGGCGACCGCGGTCGTCTACCTCGCGCCCCCGAGCTCCTCCCGCGTCGTCAGCGCGAGCGCGGAACCGTTCGCTGCGGTGGACGGCGCCGGCGATGCGCCTCCGCTGGCGCAGGCCGGGCCGAGCGACATCGCCATCGCGGATGCCGTCGCGTGCACCGCGTCGACAGCGCCGGCGCCGGAACCGGCGCCCTCCTGCGCTCCGGCGCTGGAGGCAGCCGCCACCGAGCAGCCGTGCACCGCGCCGCCAGCCCCCGCCCGCCCCGACGCCGCCGAGCCGCTCGACGCGGAGCTGTCGCGCCTCCACGTCACGGTGACACGCGAGTTCCTGAGGAAGCTCGAGGCCGCCCGCGATGCGCTCTCGCACGCCAAGCCCGGCGCCAACATGGCGGAGATCCTCGAGGCCGGGCTCGACCTCGTCCTCGCCCGCCAGGCGCAGCGCCGCGCACAGACCGATCGACCGCGCCCGAGCCGTCCGTCGAAGGACGCCCGCCACGTGCCCGCCGCCGTGAGGCGCGCCGTCTGGCAGCGCTCGGGCGGGCGGTGCGAGTGGCCGCTCGACTCCGGCGGATGCTGCGGCTCCACGACCCGCGTCGAACTCGACCACATCATCCCGCGCGCCCGCGGCGGGCGCTCGACGCTCACCAACCTCCGCGTGCTCTGCTGCGTGCACAACGCCGTGGCCGCGCGCCGGGCTTTCGGCGACGCCTGGATGGATCGGTTCACTCGGCGCGGCGCGGGGCCACCGGCCGAGTCCGTCGCGCCATCGCGCGGGGCCTCGCCGGCGGCCGGACCCGGCTCGTGACCGTGAAGACGACTGCGCCCCCTCCCCCGCGCATGGCGGGGGAGAAGGCGCGAGGACCAACTTTCCGCCGCGGGCTAGAAGAAGTAGTTGCCCGACAGCACCACCTGGTTGCCCGACAGGCCCTCGATGATCTGCGGGCTCGCCGGCGTCGTGCCGGAGGCGGCGACCGCCGGCTGGCGCGTCGTCGTGTAGAAGTGGAAGTACTCGAGGCCGATCGCGTAGCCGCCGTCGCGGTACTGGAGCATGCCGGACGAGGTCACGTTCTGCAGGCGGGTGAAGGCGGCGGCGAGCGCGTCCTTGCGGTCCGGCTTGTCGACGCCGATGAAGCCCCAGAGCGACAGCTCCTTCGTGAAGTTGTAGCCGAGCTGGCCCCAGACGCCGACCTCGTGCACGTCACCGGCGGTGATGGGCGTGAACTGGCCGACGATCGAGCCGACGAGCGGCCCGAGGTTCTTGCCGGTGAAGCCGGTCGCGGCCACCGTGAGCGGGCCGACGACGGCCTTGGCGCCGGCGTTCCAGGCGAACACGTCGAGGGTCGAGTTGATGCCGGTGCGGGACACCGTCTCGTTCTGGTTCACGCCGCTGCGGTCCACCCGGTTCCAGTGCACGGTGGTGAAGGCCGAGAACATGGTCGAGTTGGCGAGCGTGAAGCGCACCTGGACCGCGGGGAGCCCGGAGGCGTTGCCGAGGCAGAAGCCGTACGGGTCGCCGCTGTTGGCCGCCGGAGCGTTCGGCGTGCAGGTGTTGTTGCCGATGCCGCCCAGGTCCTGCCACTGCGAACGGCCGACCTCCCAGGCCAGCTCGCCGTTCATCCCGCTCTTCTCGCCGAAGGTGTGGAACCCGAAGATGCCGGGCCGGCGCCAGCCGATGTTGCCGGTGCCGTAGCCGATGGGCTGGGCGATGTGCGAGAGGGACGCCGGGGCCATGGCGAAGCTGAGGTCGAGGTTCTGGCCGAACTGGATGCGGGTCTTGCCCCAGTTGAGCTCGGCGTAGGCGAGGCGGAGGCGCGGGACGAGCGACACGGACCCGAAGGATCCGGACCCGAAGCCGCCGAACCAGTCGAGCTCCAGCACCGCCTTGGGCGTGGCGCCGCCGAAGACCTGCGGGCCCGCGAGCGAGAAGTTGAACCGGCTCTGGCGGACGTCACCTCCGGTGACGATACGATCGGTGTTGGGGGGCCGCAGCGCCGCGGTGGGCGCATTCACGAACAGCGTATGCTGGCCTTCGCTCACGCCCAGGTTCGCGTCCTGCGCGTACACGGATCCCGACACGAAGCCGTGGAACTCGAACTTGACAGGCGGTGGCGTCGGCTTGGGCGGCTCCGTCGGCTTGCCCTGTTCCGCGGGGGGCGGGCTCTGCGGCGTCTGGGCCTGGGCGATCCCGCTCCAGGCGAGGATGAGGGCTGCGGCGATGCGGGGGGTGAGTTTCACGTAGCGTCCTCCGAGTCCGATCGACGTAGTACGGCGCGGGTACGGCGCGATACGGCGGGGGTACGGCGGGGCAGAGCGTCCGGGCCACCCGTGTATCGAGCGTGCGACGGACCGGTGGCATTCCATCTCACCCCCCCCACCTTTTTCAAGCCCGCATGCGCAATACGTGCTTTGCCCGGCTTTGACCTGGGTCAGTCCGCGTGACGGAGAGCCTTGCGTTGTCGGTTGGCGTCGGCTAGGAGCCGTCGTCCGACCACGTGGGAGGGTGCACATGGCTCTCGTCCGTTCCTCCGCGCTCCTCGCCGCGCTCGCGGGGCTCGCCGCCGCGACGGCGGCTCCCGCCCAGGAGCGGACGGTCAAGATCGGCGCCGCCCTCTCCATGACCGGCGCCGGAGCGGTCTACGGCGCCACGCAGAAGGCGGGCATCCAGCAGGCGGTCGACGAGGTCAACCAGGGCAAGCTCGTGCCCGGGACGAAGCTCGAGGTCGTCTTCGAGGACGACGGCTCCTCGAAGGAGCAGGGCATCAACGTCTACCAGCGTTTCATCAATCGCGACAAGGTCGCAGTCATCGTCGGACCGACGCTCTCCACCACCGCCACCGCCGCCGACCCCATCGCCCAGGCGGCGCACGTCCCGGTGCTCGCCGTCTCCAACACCGCCGAGAAGGGCATCACCGACATCGGCGACTACGTCTGGCGCGTCTCCCTCATGGAGAAGCAGGTCATCCCCGGCGCGGTGAAGCGGGCGCACGACAAGCTCGGGTTCAAGACCGCGGCCGTGCTCTACGGCAACGACGACGTCTTCACCAAGGCCGGCTACGACGTCATGAAGAAGTCGCTCGAGGACCTCGGGGTCAAGATCCTCGGGACGCAGACGTTTGCCCGCCCCGACCGCGACTTCAACGCCCAGCTCACCGCCCTCAAGGGCTCGAACCCCGACATCCTCATGGTCTCGGCGCTCGCCGACAACGCCTCCGCCATCGTCAGCCAGGCGCGGCAGCTCGGTTACCAGGGCCCGATCATGGGCGGGAACGGCTTCAACAGCCCCGCCTTCATCAAGAACGCCGGCGCAGCGGCCGAGGGCGTTCTCGTGGGGACCTCCTGGAATTCCGCCAGCCCCGACCCCGTGAACCAGAAGTTCATCGCCGGCATGAAGGCGCGCGGCACGAACCCGGACCAGTTCTCGGCCCAGGCCTACACCGGGATCATGGTGATCGCCGAGGCGCTCAAGCGCGCCGGCGGGGCCGGCGGCCGCGAGGACGTGAAGAAGGGCTTCGCCCTGGTGAAGGACCTCGCCACGCCGCTCGGCAAGTTCTCGTTCACCGCGGCGCGCGACGGCGAGCACGAGCCGGCATTGCAGCAGGTGAAGGACGGCAAGTTCGTGATCGTGCAGTGATCCGCGCGCCAGGGCGCCGCCGGCGTGCTGCAGCAGGTCGTCAACGGGCTCTTCCTCGGCAGCATCTACGCGCTGTTCGCGCTCGGCTACACGCTCGTCTTCGGCGTCCTCGACATCCTCAACCTGGCCCACCAGGCCGTCTTCATGCTGTGCGCCTTCACGGCGCTGGCGCTCGTGGAGACGCTCCATCTCCACGCCCTGGTGGCCATGCCGCTGGCGGTGCTCGCCGCCGGCTGCATCGGCCTCCTCCTCGACCGCGTCGCCTTCCGGCCGCTGCGCGGCCGCGCCGGGTCCAACATCTCCGGCCTCATCTCCTCGCTCGCCGTCGCCACCATGCTCGAGGCGATCGCGCTCGCCACCTGGGGCCCGGACCCGTCGCGCTTCCCGGCCGGCACCGCGCCCGACCGGCAGCTGCGGCTCGGCACCGCCGTCCTCTCCGAGGTGCAGATCGTCATCATCGCCATCTCGCTGGCGATGATGGTCGGGCTCACCTTCCTCGTGCGCAGCACGCGCCTCGGGCGGCAGATCCGGGCGGTGGCGGAGAGCCCGCGGGCCGCTCGCATCCTCGGCGTGAACGTCGACGCCGTCATCGCGGCGAGCTTCTTCGTCTCCTCGGCATTGGGCGGCGCCGCCGGCGTGCTCTTCGGCCTCGCCTTCAACAACGTCGCCCCGGACATGGGGCGCTCGGTCGAGCTGAAGGGGCTCGCCGTCATCATCCTCGGCGGCATGGGGTCCATGCCCGGCGCCGTCGCGGCGGCGTTCGCGCTGGGGCTGGCCGAGGTCTTCACGGTGGCACAGCTCGGCTCCTCCTACCGCGACGTGGTGTCGTTCGCGCTGCTCTTCGCCATCCTCCTCCTCCGCCCGCGCGGCCTGCTCGGCGCGGCCGCGACCCGCGAGGCGTAGCGCGGTGGAAGCGCTCTCCGAGCTCTGGCTGACCTACCAGTCCCTCTTCGCGTTCGTCGGCGTGAACGCGCTGCTGGCGCTCTCCGTCTACGCGACCCTGTCGTGCGGGCAGCTCTCGCTCGCCAACGCCGGGTTCATGGCCATCGGCGCCTACACCGGCGCGCTCGTCACGCAGCGGCTCGCGCCCGGGCTCCCCTTCCCGCTGGTCCTGGCCGCCGCCGCCGGCGTCCCCGCGCTGGTGGCAGTGCCGCTCGGGCTCCCCGTGCTGCGGCTGCGCGGCGTCTTCCTGGCCATCGCCACCATCGGCTTCGGCGAGATGGTGCGGCTCTGGTTCGTGAACTGGGAGTACACGAATGGCGCGCTCGGGCTGGTGGCGGTGCCGCAGCGCGCCGGACCGGTCACCGTCTACGCCTCGGTCGCGCTGGCGCTGTGGGTGCTGGGCCGGCTCCGCGGCTCGCGCGCCGGCTACGCGCTCGAGTCCATCCGTGAGGACGAGCCCGCCGCGCGCACCATGGGCGTCGACACCACCTCCTACAAGCTCGCCATGCTGGTGCTGGGCGCCGCGCTGGCCGGGCTCGCCGGCGGCCTGGAGGCGCACCTCACCTTCATGGTCTCGCCTTCCGGTTACGGCTTCACCCGGGCCGTGGACATGCTCGTCTACGCGGTGGTGGGCGGCACGGCCGCGTTCTACGGGCCCGTGGTCGGCGCGGCCTTCCTCACCATCCTCCCCGAGTTCCTGCGCGCCGCCGGCGGCTGGGTGGGGCTCGCGCCCGGCCCGGTGCGGCTCTTCGTGAACGGGCTCGTCCTGCTCCTCGTCATCCTCTTCCTGCCGCGCGGGCTCGTCTCGGTCCCCGAGCGGCTCCGGGCGCACGCCCGGGGGAGGTCGGCCGGTGCGGCCTGACCCCGAGCGGCTGGTGCTGGAGGGCGTCGAGCGCGCCTTCGGCGGGGTGCGCGCCGTCGACGGCGTCAGCTTCACCATCGGCGAGCGCGAGATCCACGGCCTCATCGGCCCGAACGGCGCGGGCAAGACCACGCTCCTCAACCTCGTCTCGGGCCTGGTGCGCCCCACCGGCGGCGCCATCCGGCTCGGTCGCGATCGCCTCGACCGCCTCCCGCCGCACCGCATCGCGGCGCTGGGCGTCACCCGCACCTTCCAGAACATCCGCGTCTTCCCCGAGCTCTCCGCGCTCGAGAACGTCATCGTCGGCTCGCACCTCACGCGCGTCGCCCCGCTCTGGCGGCACATGCTCTTCCTGGGCTCGGCCCGCGCCGAGGAGGCCGAGACGCGGGCGCGGGCCCTGTCGCTGCTGCGGCGCGTGGGGATGGCCGAGCGCGCCGAGGAGCCGGCCTCCAGCCTCTCCTACGGCGAGCAGCGCCGCGTCGAGATCGCGCGCGCGCTCGCCGCCTCGCCGGCGGTGCTCCTCCTCGACGAGCCGACGGCGGGCATGAACCCGGCCGAGGTCGCCTCCGTCGGCGAGGTCATCCGCGAGGTGGCGCGCGGCGGGCAGTCGGTGCTGCTCGTCGAGCACAACGTCAAGCTGGTCATGGACGTGTGCCACCGCGTCACCGTGCTCGACTTCGGCAAGGTGATCGCCGAGGGGACGCCGGCGGAGGTCTCGCGGAACCCCGACGTCATCGCCGTCTACCTGGGGGGCGAGGCGTGACGCCGGCGCCGCTGCTCGCCGTGCGCGATCTGCACGTGCGCTACGGGCACGTCCACGCCGTGCGCGGCGTGTCGCTCGACGTTCACGCCGGGCAGATCGTGACGCTCATCGGCCCGAACGGCGCGGGCAAGTCGAGCACCCTCGGCGCCATCGCCGGCCTGCTTCGCCCGGCCGACGGCAGCGTGCGCCTCGACGCGCGCGAGGTCGCCGGCCTGCCCGCGCACCGCGCGGTGGCGGAGGGCATCGTGCTCGTGCCGGAGGGGCGCGCCATCCTGGGCCGCATGACGGTCGAGGAGAACCTCCGCCTCGCGCTCGAGTCGCGCCCCGGGGCCGAGCCGGCACGGACCCCCGGCGACGCGCTCGAGGACATGTACCGGCGCTTCCCCGTCCTCGGGGAGCGACGACGAGGGCTGGCGGGCGCCCTTTCCGGCGGGCAGCAGCAGATGCTGGCGCTGGCGCGCGGCCTGCTCGCCCGGCCCCGCATCCTCCTCCTCGACGAGCCGTCCATGGGCCTCGCCCCGCTCCTCGTGCGGCAGATCTTCGACATGGTCGAGGCCATCCACCGCGAGGGGACGACCATCCTCCTCGTCGAGCAGAACGCGAGACTGGCGCTGCGCATCTCCGACCACGCGTACGTGCTCGGGCGGGGCCAGGTGGTGCTGGAGGGGCCCTCCCGGGAGCTGGCCGACGACCCCCGCTTGCAGGCGGCCTACATCGGGGGTGATGTCGGAGCGCGCTGACCGCACGTGGGCGCGGCGCCGACGCGACGCGTGGGTGACAGCGCGGCGAAAACGAGGGATCTTCGGCCGTTCGCCGCGCCTGGGGGCCGACGGACAAGTGGTAGCTCGCCTCGTCGCTGTGCTAGAACGCAACGCCACACCCCCGCACGGGTGGCTCACGTCGTTTCCCCTGGGAGGCACTGGAATGAATCGAGTCTTCGGACTGTTCGCGGCGGCCGTGATCGCGGCCCTGCCGCTCGCCGGATCGGCGCAGACGGCCGCGCCGCCGGCGGCGCCCGCCGAGCAGAAGGTCACCATCACCCCGTACGGCTTCATCCTGGCGCAGGCCTTCTGGGCCAACGGACCGTTCGGCACCAAGGACTACCCTGGGCAGGTCCTCACCAATGGTGACGGCGGCTCGTTCCTGATCTCCGCCCGCGGCTCGCGCTTCGGCTTCCGCATCGCCGTGCCGGACGATCCGTTCACGGGCGCGAAGCTCTCCGGCGTCATCGAGGCCGACTTCAAGGCTGGCCACATCCCCGGGACGACGCCCGCCTGCACCACGACGGGCACCACCGTCACCTGCACCAGCCTCGCCGCCAACTCGAACGCCTGGTACAACGGCGTCATGCGGCTCCGCCTCGCCTACGCGCAGGCGACGTGGGGCGGCCCCGACCTCGCCGTGAAGCTCGTCGCCGGCCAGGACTGGAGCATCGTCGCCCCGGTGAACGGGACGTCGCTGGCGTGGGGCTACGACCCGATCTTCTACCAGGCCGGTAACCTCTGGCGCCGCGCGCCGCAGGCCAAGGTCACCGTCGAGAGCAGCGGCCCGGTGGGCTTCTCCGTCGCCGCCGCGGCGACCTCGCCGGCGGACCTCCAGGTCACGACGGTCCCCGCCGGCAACACCGACTACGGCGTCGGCAACCGCTCCCGCACCCCGGGCTGGGAGGGCCGCGCCGCGGTCGCCTGGCGCCAGGGCAAGACCAAGGTCGCCGAGGTCGGCGTCTCCGGCGCGATGCAGAAGCGCCGCTACTCGGTCACCGCCGCCAGCATCAACAGCTTCAACGACATCACCGTCAAGCTCGGCGTGGTGGACGCCGCCTTCAACCTGCCCTACGTCTCGATCCAGGGCGAGGGCTTCCTCAACGACGGCTACACCGACGCCTACCAGGGCATCGAGGCGACCGGCGGCAACCCGGCGCAGTCGAGCCAGTTCCCGGTCGCGGCCATCGGCGCGACGGGCTACAACATCGGCTCGAAGGGCTTCTTCGCCGAGGCGACGCTGAAGCCGCTGCCCTACGTCTGGATCCCGGTCGGCTATGGCGTCGAGCAGCTCAAGTACGACCGCAACACGCTCGGCATCGCCGCGACCACGCGCACCAAGGGCGCCCAGTTCCACACGGGCCTTCTCCTCAACATGACCAACGCCTGGCAGTTCGGCGGCGAGTGGACGCGCACGATGTCCGGCTACGGGAAGACGGGGCAGACGCAGATCACGAAGACGGCCGACATGTTCGCCGCCGTCTCCAAGCTGAATTTCTAGTCAGCCCGCCGACGCGAACGTAGGATTCGGGGCGCCCCGGCCGAGCGGCCGCGGGCGCCCTGGTCTTTTCGCGGCACCGCTCGGGAGGGCTCGCCTCGGTGACGGTGTTCCTGCAGGCCCTCGTCTCCGGTGTGCTGGTGGGCGGCGTCTACGCGCTCATCGGCATCGGGCTCACGCTCATCTTCGGCGTCATGCGCGTCATCAACTTCGCGCACGGCGAGCTGCTCATGGTGGGGATGTACCTCACCTTCTTCGCCTTCACGCTGCTCGGCATGGACCCGTTCCTGTCGGTGGTGGTGGTGGCGCCCGCCATGTTCGCGCTCGGCGCGCTCCTGCAGCGCGTCTTCATCCAGCGCGTCCTGGGGGCGCTCCCCCAGAACCAGATCCTGCTCACCATCGGGCTCGGGCTCATCATGAGCAACACGGTGATGCTGGTCTTCACCTCCGACTACCGGATCCTCTCCACCTCCTACTCCTCCAGCGCCGTGAACCTGGCCGGGCTGTCCGTCTCGAAGCCGCTCTTCGTCTCCTTCGTCGTCACCGCCGCGATCACCGCCGCGCTCTACGCCTTCCTCATCAAGACCGACACGGGTCAGGCCATCCGCGCCACGGCGCAGGACCGCGAGGCGGCGCAGCTCATGGGGGTGAACGTCCGGCGCATGGGGCTCATCGCCTTCGGGCTGGGCGCGGCGCTGGCCGGGACCGCCGGCGCCCTCGTCTCGCCCACCTACTACATCTTCCCGCAGGTGGGCGGGGCCTTCACGCTCAAGGCGTTCGTGGTGGTGGTGCTGGGCGGCATGGGCAGCATCGTCGGCGCGACGCTGGGCGGCATCATCATCGGCGTGGTGGAGTCGCTCGCCGCCTCCTTCTTCTCCTCCGGGCTGAAGGAGCTGTTCGTCTACGCGCTCTTCCTCCTCGTGCTGCTGCTGAAGCCCGCCGGGCTCCTCGGCAAGTCGCGCATGTGACCGCCATGGCGACCTCTCCGCTCCGCCCCCGCCGCACCTCGCGCCTCGCCCTGGCCCTCGTCGCCCTGGCCGTGCTCGCGCTCGGGCTCTTCCCCGCCGCGGTGCAGAGCCCGTACGCGCTGCACGTCATGATCCTGCTCTTCCTGGCGGTGGTGCAGGGCGAGAGCTGGAACGTACTCGGCGGCTACACCGGGCAGTACTCGGTCGGCCACGCCGCCTGGTTCGGGGTCGGCGCCTACGGCACGCTCGTGCTCCTCCAGTCGCAACACCTGGCGCCGTGGTGGGGCGTCTGGATCGCCGTCGTCGCCGCCGTCGTCGTGGCGGTGGCGGTCGGTTCCATCACCTTCCGGCTGCGCGGGCCCTACTTCGTCCTGGCCTCGATCGCGGTGGCCGAGATCTTCCGCCTGGTCGCGCTCAACTGGAAGGAGGGCACGAACGGCGCGGAGGGCATCCTGGCCTCGGACCTGCCGCCGCTGCAGATCGGCTCCTGGATGGTGACGAACTTCACCTCCAAGGTGCCGTACTACTACGCCGGGCTCGCCCTGGCGCTCGCCACCATCGCCGCGAACTGGGCCGTGCAGCACTCGAAGCTCGGCTACTTCTTCCAGGCCATCCGCGAGGACCAGGACGCGGCGCACTCCCTCGGCATCCCGCTCACGCTCTACAAGAACCTGGCGCTCGCCATCTCCGCCTTCTTCACCGCCTTCTCCGGCGCCTTCTACGCCGTGTACGTCGGCTTCATCGACCCGGGCACCGTGCTCACCACCGAGGTCTCGGTGCAGTTCGTGCTCATCTGCATCATCGGCGGCATCGGGACCATCGGGGGGCCGGTGGTGGGGGCGGTGCTGCTGGTGGCGCTCTCGGAGGCGCTGCGCGCGAACCTCATCTCGGACGTGCTCATCCGGATCGGACTGGTGGACGAGACGTCGCGGGTGGGCCTCTTCCTGAAGGAGAACCTCGCCCACGCGCACGCGCTCATCTACGGCGTGCTGGTGGTGGTCGTCATCCTGTTCATGCCCGACGGCGTGCTGGGCTGGGCGCGCGGCGTCCTGGCGCGGCGCGGCGCCCGGCCGGGCACGGGCGAGGGGCTGGCCAAGCCGGCGGAGGGGGGCGCCTGATGGCCACGCCCATCCTCGACATCCAGCACGTGTCGAAGTTCTTCGGCGGCCTCGCCGCCAACTCCGACGTCTCCTTCTCCATGGAGGACGGGATGATCATGGGCCTCATCGGCCCGAACGGCGCCGGAAAGACCACCCTCTTCAACTGCATCACCGGCTACTATCCGCCGTCCCGGGGCGAGGTGCTGTTCCGCGGCCAGCGGCTGAACGGCCTCTCCCCGGACAAGGTCTGCAAGCTGGGGATGGCCCGCACCTGGCAGAAGGTGCGTCCGCTCGCGAAGATGACCGTCCTCGACAACGTCATGGTGGGCGCGCTCTGCCGCACGAACCGCCTCGAGGAGGCGGCGGAGATGGCCACGCAGCAGCTCCGCCACGTCCGGATGGAGGCGAAGGCGGGGGCGTTGGCGGGCGGGCTCCCCATCGGCGAGCGGAAGAAGCTGGAGGTGGCGCGCGTCATGGCGACGCAGCCGAAGCTGCTCCTGCTCGACGAGGTCATGGGCGGCCTCAACCCGGCCGAGAGCGAGGAGATCATCCAGCTCATCCTGGAGACGAAGCGGCGCGGCGTGACCCAGATGGTCATCGAGCACGACATGAAGGCCATCATGCGCATCAGCGACCGCAT
>DASTGH010000638.1:0-2987 GCA_035719345.1 Anaeromyxobacteraceae bacterium | reverse complement strand
GCCGGCGCGGCCGAGGGTGGCGGGGGCGGCGGCGCCGCCTTCATGCCGGTGAGCGCCGACTGCAGGCCGGCCCGGAGCCGGAACGCGTCGCGCGCCGCCGGGTCGGCATCGGCGGCGGGCGGGGATGGCGGCGCGAGCGCGTACTCCTCCCAGGCCTTCCAGCCGCCGGAGAGCGCGAGCACGCGCCCGGGGAAGGCACCGGCCGCCGGAGGCGTCGCCGCGAGCGAGCCGTCGGCGACGAGGACGAGGTCGCGCGCCGGGCTCGCGTCGGCGAGGCCGAGCTTGCCGAGCTCCGGCTCCGGCACGCACTCGGCGCCCGGCACTCGGCGCGCGGCGCACGCCTCCCGCCGGCGCAGGTCCACCACCCGCACGCTCCAGGGCTCCTCCAGCACGCGGCGCGCCAGATCCGCCGCGGAGAGCTGCGCCGGGCTCGGCACCGCCTGCGTGCCGACCGGGACGAGGAGCAGCGCCAGCGCCGCGGCGGCGCCTGCCGCCAGCCCGGAGATCACGAACCGCCGGGGCCGACCGCCGGGCGTGCCGCGGGCGAGCGGGTCGGCTCGCCCCGCCAGCGCGCGCTCGACGCGCTCGGCGAGCGCGAAGCAGGCCACGGCCATGGCCACCACCGCCGCGCCGACGATGGCCGGCCCGGCGCGCGCCGGCAGGTGGAAGAGCTCCCACAGGTAGAAGCTCCCCAGGTACGTGGCGTTGTGGAACGCGGCGAATCCCGGGCGGCCCTCCAGCTCCGACCAGACGAGCCCGCCCAGCATGGACCCCACCACCGTGAAGAGCCCGTCCACCTTGCCGGAGCCCATCGCCACCCAGGAGGTGCCGGGGCAGTAGCCCGACATGACGAAGCCCATCCCGACGACGATCCCCCCGGCGACGAACGGGACGAGCCAGGTGGCGCTCGCCGCATGATCGGCGATGACCTTGAACTCGGTGAGCCCGGCGGCGGAGGCGAGGAGGACGACCGTCATCGCCGTCACCACCGCCGTGAACATGACCTTGAAGACGCTGAGGTCGTATCCGTAGAACTGGCCGACCAGCTTCTGCGCCCTCCCGAAGCCGGCCCGCTCCAGCACGAAGCCGAAGCAGAAGCCGCTCGCGATGGCGACGACGAGCCCGACGTGGAACGGCGGCAGGACGGGGAAGGTCATCGCCACTCCCTCCTCATGAACCACGCCAGGCCGTACCCGCCGGCGAAGAACGACAGGAAGAACACCCAGGAGCCGACCGAGAGCAGCGCGCCGCCGGAGAGCGCCTGGCCGGAGGCGCAGCCACGCGTCACCTTGGCGGCGAGGCCCATGAGCACGCCGCCCGCGAGCGCCAGCGCCAGGCGACCGGCCGTGGAGATGCGCGGCCCCTTCAGCACCTCGACCCGGAGCCGCCCGGCCGAGTAGGACGCGACGAGCCCGCCCAGGACCACGCCCGCCAGCTCGTAGACGAGCCAGTCCGCGTGCTCGGAGGCGGCCGCGCGGGCCAGCGCCGGCGTCGCCGCGACGTGGCCGGGCGCGACGGCACCGACGGCCGCCACGGCCATCCGCAGCGAGCCACCCGACGCGCCGAGGCCGGCGCCCATGACGAGGAAGGTGGCGGCCAGCACCAGCCCGAGCGCCACGCCGGCGAGGTAGGGGTTCCAGAACCTGTTCGGATCGCGTGGCATGGGTGGGTCCCTAGAGCAGGAAGAACACGTTCGGCCCGTTGCCGCGCTCGGGCAGGAGCACCTTGTGGCGCCGCGTCCGGACGAGGCGCGCGACGGCGCTCTCCGGGTCGGACAGGTCGCCGAAGGTGAGCGAGCGCGTGGGGCAGGTTTCCGCGCAGGCGGGGCGTTGCCCGCGCCGGACCCGGTGCAGGCAGAAGGTGCACTTGTCCACGTATCCCGCCGGGTGGACGTAGCGCGCACCGTACGGGCAGGACGCGATGCAGGCCTTGCAGCCGGTGCACTTGCGGCGGGTGACCGCCACCACGCCGCCCTCGGCCACGTGCGACGCGCCGGTGGGACAGGCCTGCACGCAGGTCGCGTCCGAGCAGTGGTTGCAGCGCTCGGAGCGGATCTCCATGGAGAGCGCGGGGAACGTCCCGCTCGTCTCCTGGGCGATCCAGTCGCGGAAGCCGCCCTCCGGCAGCGCGTTCTCCGTCTTGCAGGCGATGACGCAGGCGTTGCAGCCGACGCAGCGCCGCGTGTCCACCGCCATGGCATAGCGCGCGCTCACGCGGCCCTCCCGGCGGGCTCGAGCCGGACGAAGTTCACGTTCATGCCGGTGCCGCCCATGATCGGGTCGACCTTGTAGCGAGTGGTGAGCTCCGAGTCGGACGCGCCGCGCCCGTGGGCGTACCGCTGCCGCGGCGCCTTCTGGCCCCAGCCGTGGACGAGGTAGACGCAGTCGCCGCGGATGCGCTCGGTGACCTTGACGCGCACGGGCCCGCTCCGCGCGCCGTCCTGGTTCACGAGCATGACCCGGTCGCCGGTGGCGAGCGGGCCGTCGAAGCCGGGCAGGGCCTTCGCCACCGAGGCGTTGAGCCAGACCTCGTTCTCGGGGTAAGGCTCGGCCAGGAGCCGGTTGTTCACGGTCCGGCCAAAGGTGTGCGTCGGCGCGCGCCCGGAGAGCAGGCGGAACGTCCCCGGCGGCCCCTCCTCCTGCGGGTAGTACTGCGGGAGCGGGTCGAAGCCGAGCTTCGCCAGCTGCGCGCTCGCGAGCTCGATCTTCCCCGAGTCGGTCGGGATCGCGACCGGCAGCCCCTCCTCCTCGCAGGTGGCGACCGGCTTCCCCAGGACGACGCCGCTGGCGCGCGCCTTCTCGAGGTCGTGCCCGCCGGCGCGGAGCCGCGCGTCCACGTACTCGCGCGCGTCCTTCCACGGGAAGAACGGCGCCAGGCCCACCTTGCCGGCGAGCTCCTTCGCGATCCACCAGCCGGGCTTCGAGTCGCCGAGCGGCGGCACCACCTCCTGCCGCAGCGCCAGGAACGGCCGCCTGTACGCGGGCGCG
>DASTGH010000637.1:0-2465 GCA_035719345.1 Anaeromyxobacteraceae bacterium | reverse complement strand
GGTCGCCTGCTGCGACCTGGTGCACCGCGGCGTGAACTACGCGAACGGGAGGATCCTGTTCTCCACGCTCGACGGCCACGTCATCGCGCTCGACGCCAATACGGGGAAGGAGCTGTGGAACGTCCGCAACGCCGATCCGGGCCGCGGCGAGACGATGACCATGGCCGGGCTGGTGGTGAAGGACAAGTACATCGTCGGCGTCTCCGGCGGCGAGTTCGGCGTCCGCGGCTGGGTCGCCGCGTACAACATCAACGACGGCAAGCAGGTGTGGAAGGCCTACAGCATGGGGCCGGACGAGGACATCAAGCTCGCCAAGGACTTCAACAGCGCCAACCCGCACTACGGTCAGTTCGGCGAGGGGACCAAGACCTGGCCCGGCGAGCAGTGGCGCCAGGGCGGCGGGACGACCTGGGGCTGGTACTCCTACGACCCCGAGCTGCACCTCTTCTACCACTCCACCGGCAACCCCGGGACGTGGAACGCGACGCCGCGCAAGGGCGACAACAAGTGGTCCATGACCATCTTCGCCCGCGACCCGGACACCGGGGTGGCGAAGTGGGGCTACCAGATGACGCCGTGGGACTCCTGGGACTACGACGGCATCAACGAGCACGTGCTCGCCGACCTCGAGATCGGCGGGAAGACGGTGAAGGCGCTCGTCCACTTCGACCGCAACGGCTTCGGCTACACGCTCGACCGCACCAATGGGAAGCTGCTCGTCGCCCAGCCGTTCGTCTTCGTCAACTGGGCCAAGGGCATCGACATGAAGACGGGCCGGCCGATCGAGGACCCGGAGAAGCGCACGAAGCAGGGCGCGGACACGAAGGACGTCTGCCCGTGCGCCATGGGCGGCAAGGACCAGCAGCCGGCATCGTTCTCGCCGAGGACGAAGCTCTTCTACCTCGGCACGAACAACATGTGCATGAACTACGAGGGCGTGGAGGTGAAGTACACGGCCGGCGTGCCCTACGTCGGCGCCAACGTCCTCATGTTCCCGGGCCGCGGTGGCCACCTCGGCGAGTTCATCGCCTGGGACGCCACCACCGGCAAGAAGGTGTGGGGCATCAAGGAGCCGTTCCCGGCGTGGAGCGGCGCGCTCAGCACCGCCGGTGACGTCGTCTTCTACGGGACGATGGACGGCTGGTTCAAGGCGGTCGACGCCAAGAGCGGCCAGCTCCTGTGGAAGAAGAAGCTCGCCTCCGGCACCATCGGAAACCCGATGACCTACAAGGGGCCGGACGGCAAGCAGTACGTCGCCATCTACTCCGGCGTGGGCGGCTGGTTCGGGCTGCCCATCGCGGCGAACCTGCCCAACACCGATCCGTACGGCGCGCTCGGCGCGGTCGGCGTCGCGTACAAGTCGGGCCTGGACAAGGCCACGCCCGTGGGCGGGACGCTGCACGTCTTCGCCCTTGAATGAGGGCCGCTTCACGGCCCGGCCTCCCCGGCCGCGGTCCCGCGCTCGGCGGGACCCGCGGCCGGGCGCAGGCTCCGCGAGGAGTGACGAGATGCCCCGACGCGCGCTCCACCTCGTGCTCGCCGCCTTCGCCCTCCACGCCGCCGCGGCCGCCGCGCAGGCCAACGCGCTGCGCGTGTGCGCCGACCCCGACAACCTGCCCTTCTCCAACCAGGAGAAGGAGGGGCTCGAGAACCGCATCGCCGAGGTGGTCGCCAAGGACCTCGGGATGGAGGTGAGCTACTTCTGGTGGCCCCACCAGCGCGGCCTCGTCCGGCACACGCTCGGCGAGGACAAGTGCGACGTGCTCATCGGCGTGCCGCACGACCTCGACACGGTCCTCACGACGAAGGCCTACTACCGCTCGACCTACGTGTTCGTGACGCGCCAGGACCGTCACCTCGCCATCAAGTCGTTCGACGATCCCGCGCTGAAGAAGCTCCGCATCGGCGTGCACATGGACACCCCGCCCTGGTCGGCCCTGGGCGAGCGCGGGCTCATGGACCACGTCGAGGGCTACCCGCTCATGTTCGACTATCGCCTGTCCGATCCGTCGCGGCGCCCCACCAAGCTGCTCGACGACGTGAGGGACGGCGTCATCGACCTGGCCATCGCCTGGGGCCCGATGGCGGGCTGGTACGCGAAGAAGAACGGCGGGCAGCTCGCCCTCGCGCCGGTGCAGGGCGGCGGGCGCCTGCCCATGACGTTCGACATCTCCATGGGTGTGCGCCGGTCGGACGAGGCGCTGCGCGCCCGGCTGGAGGGCGTCCTGCAAAGGCACGCCGCCGACATCAAGAAGATCCTCGGCGACTACGGCGTGCCCGTCGTCGCCCTGACGCCATGACGCCTGCCCGGAGATCGAGTCCATGAGGAACTTCCTGCTGCCGTCCGTCGCCGCAGCCTGCGCCCTGGTCGCGGGCTGCGCGCGTACCAAGGCGGAGGCGCGTCCCGACGCGCCCGCGCCCGCCCCCAGCGCCGCCGCCGCCCCGGCCGCGACCGCCGCAGCGGT
>DASTGH010000636.1:0-2623 GCA_035719345.1 Anaeromyxobacteraceae bacterium | reverse complement strand
GCCCTCGCCCTCGCCGCCGACCGCGTGGCGCTGCTGGAGATCGCGCGCGAGTCGCTGCACGCGCCCGCAGGCGACGGCCTGCGGCTCGGGCTCGACGCCGAGGCGCGGCTGGTGCTCGACGCGGCCGCCCTGGCCGAGCGCGGGCGCGCCGCGCTCGCCGCGGGAGCCGCTCGATGAGACGCGCCGTCCCGCTGCACCGCACGCTCGTCTTCCGCATGACGGGCTACGGCGTCGCCACCTTCCTGGTCGCCTGCGTGGTCCTCGCCGGGAGCGTGAAGTTCGCGCGCGACCTCTCCGAGGACGCGGCGGTCGCGGCACGCCTCCAGGACGGGCACGCGCTCTACGGATCGCTCCTCGCGCTGGCGCACCGCCGCCACGGGGCCGCGCCGGACGAGCAGGCGCGGGTGCGGCGCGAGCTGGAGGACCGGACGCGCGCCATGGAGCAGCGGCTCCGCGCGCTGGCGCAGGGCGACCCCGCGGACGGGATGCCGGCGGTCGCCGATCCGCGGACGCGCGCGCGGCTCGAGGAGCGGACCCGCGCCTTCTCCGAGACGATGCGACCGCTCCTGGAGCGCATCGCCGCCGCGCCCTCCGCCGCGGCCGCCGCCGCCGACCTGGCGCAGCTCGACGTCCGCACGCTGGAGGCCATCGACGACCTGCAGGAAGCGACGCGCCTCCAGCGGGAGCGCATGCGCACCGCGGCCGGCTCTCGCGAGCGCTGGGCGCTCGTGCTCTTCGCCCTGCTGCTCGCCACCGTCGCCGGCGTCTTCGTGTCGGCGCGGCGCGTGGCCGGGCGGGTCTCGCGGCTCGCCGACGCGAGCCAGCGCATCGCCGCCGGCGAGGCCGCCTCGACGGGGGTGGACGGCGGCGACGAGGTCGGGCTGCTCGCCGGCGCCTTCGAGGACATGACCTCGAAGCTCCGCCGGAACTACGCGCTGGAGAAGGAGGGGCGCGGCAAGCTCGAGGAGATGCTGCGCGCCGTGGGCGAGTCGAGCTCACGGCTCGCCTCGGCCGGCACGCAGATCCTGGCCTCGACCTCGCAGCAGGCCTCGGGAGCGCAGGCGCAGCTCGCCGCCGTCTCCGAGACCATGGCCTCGCTCGAGGCGGTGTCGCGCACCTCGCTCGACTCCGCCGAGCACGCCCGGGACGCGGCCGAGACCGCCCGCCGCTCGGACGAGCTGGGCCGCACCGGCCACGGCGCGGTGGACGAGGCGGTGGAGGTCATGTCGAAAGCCAAGGAGCAGGCCGATGGGGTGGCGCAGAACATCCTGGAGCTGGCCGAGCAGGCCACCGCCATCGGCGACATCACCGGGCTCATCGACGACCTCGCCGAGCAGACCAACGTCCTCGCGCTCAACGCCGCCATCGAGGCGACCCGCGCCGGCGAGCACGGGCGCGGGTTCGCGGTGGTGGCGAGCGAGGTGAAGTCCCTCGCCGAGCAGTCGCGCCGGGCGACGGCCGAGGCGCGGCAGGTGCTGGGCGAGATCCAGAAGATGGCGAATCGCAGCGTCCTCTCCACCGAGGAGAGCACCCGGGGCATGGAGGCGGCGGTGCGCACCGTGCAGCACGCCGGCGAGATCATCCGGCAGTTCGCCGAGCTCGGCGCGCGGCTCTCGCAGGCGGTGGCGGAGATCTCGCAATCGACGGCGCAGCAGGCGACCGGCCTCGGCCAGATCCGGGAGGCGGTGCGCAACATCAGCCAGGTGGCGAGCCAGTACGTCGCCTCCACCCAGCAGGCGGAGCGGGCGGCGCGCGACCTCACCGACCTCGGCGACAAGCTGCGCGGGCTGCTCATGACGGCCGGGCGGTGAGCTTGCATGGACGCCGAGGCGCTCGTCCGCACGCTGCGCGCGGCCTTCGCCGGCGACCTCGCCGACGGCCTGCGCACGCTGGAGGCGGGGCTCGTGGCGCTGGAGGGCGCGAGCGGCGGGGAGCGCGCCGAGCGTCTGCGGGAGGTGTTCCGGGCCGCCCACGGCCTCAAGGGCGGGGCGCGCGCGGCGGCGCTCGGCGCGGTCGAGGCGGCCTGCCACGCCATGGAGTCGCTGCTCGGCGCGGCGCGCGACCGGGGCAGGGAGCTGTCGCGCGAGGACGTCGCGGCGCTCCTGGCGGCGGTGGACGCGCTGAAGGGCGTGGAGGAGGCGCTCCGCGCCGAGCCGCCGGCCCCGGTGGACGAGGCGGCGCTCGCGGATGCGCAGTGGCGGGTGGAGGCACGGATCGGCGGCGGGGCGGCGGAGATGCCCGCGGTGTCGCCGACGGCGACGGCGGCCGAGTCCTTCGGGTTCGACGGCCGTTCGGCCGCCGAACCCTCGCGACCCCGCCCCTGGCCGCCAGAGGGCGGCCAGGGGTCCACCCCGATCGCGAGCGAGCTCGTTCGGGCTGAGCCCTTCGACTCCGGCCTCGCCCCGCCCGTTCGCCCTGAGCGTAGCGACGCGGAGTCGAAGGGCGAGGCCTACGCTCAGGACAGGCGTAGCGACGCGACAGCGTCGCGGAGTCGAAGGGCCCCGACCTCGACCGCCCCCATCCCCGAGCCCACGCATCGTCCCTCCCACCGCCTCACCGTCCGCGTCCCGCCGGAGCGGCTCGACGCGCTCCGCGTCACGGGCGCCGCCCTCGAGCTCACCGC
>DASTGH010000635.1:0-2061 GCA_035719345.1 Anaeromyxobacteraceae bacterium | reverse complement strand
GCTCCTTCAGCCGGCGGTACATCTCGTAGTTGCCCTCGTACCGCACCGCGCGGCCGCCGCCCTCGAACGCGAGGATGGCGGTCGCCACCTTGTCGAGGAAGTAGCGGTCGTGCGTCACGAGCAGCACGCTGCCCGCGAAATCGAGCAGGAGCCGCTCCAGCACGTTGAGCGTGACGAGGTCGAGGTCGTTGGTCGGCTCGTCCAGGACGAGCACGTTCGCGCCCTGCAGGAAGAGCGTGGCGAGCAGGAGCCGGTTCCGCTCGCCGCCGGAGAGCGCCTTCACCTGCATCCGCTGCATGGGCACCGGGAAGAGCAGGTCGTCGAGGTAGTCCCGCAGCGCCACCTTGCGGCCGGCCAGCTCGACGAAGTCCTCTCCCGGCGCGCCGGGGGGGCTGCCGCCGGCCGCCTCGTAGACGCCCGCCTCGGGGTCGAGCCGCGCCCGCTGCTGGTCGTAGTAGGCGACGCGCGTGCGCTTCCCGGTCACCACCTCGCCGGCGTCGGGCGGGAGCTCGCCGAGGAGGACGCGCAGGAACGTCGTCTTCCCGGCGCCGTTCGGGCCGACGATCCCGACGCGCTCGCCCTGCCCCAGCCGGAAGTCGATCCCCGCCAGCACCGGCTTCGCCCCGAACGACCTGGCGAGCCCGTGCCCCTCGATGACGACGTGGGAGAGGCGCGGTGGAGCAGCCACCTGGAACTCCGCCACCCGCGGCCGGGTGAAGCCCTTCTCCGCCATGAGGCGCCGGGCGCGCTCGATGCGCGCCTTGCTCTTCGTGCGCCGCGCCTCCACCCCCTGGCGCAGCCATGCCACCTCGCCCGCGATCCAGCGGTCCCGCTTGTGCTGCGCCACCGCCGCCAGCTCCTCGGCGGCGAGCTTTCCCTCGAGGTACGCCTGGTAGTTGCCGGGCCAGCTCGTCACGCCCGCCCCCGGCGTGATCTCGACGATGCGATCGACGAGGTCGTCGAGGAAGTAGCGGTCGTGGGTGACGAGGAGCAGCGCGCCGGCGAGCGCGTCGAGCTCCTCCTCCAGCCAGTCGACGGTGTCGGCGTCGAGGTGGTTCGTCGGCTCGTCCAGGAGCAGGAGGTCGGGGCGGGTGAGCAGGGCGCGCGCGATGGCGACGCGCTTCCGCGTGCCGCCCGAGAGATCGCCCACCGGTCGGTCCCAGTCCTTCACCCCCAGGCGATCGAGGAGACGCCTCGCCTCGTGCGCCGTGTCCCACCCGCCCAGGTGCTCGATCTGCTCCGAGAGCCGCGCCAGGTCCGCGAGCAGCCTCGCGTGCGCCGCCTCCTCGCGCTCCGCCGCCAGCCGCCCGGAGAGCGCGGCGTGCGCCTCGAGCGCAGCCCGCAGCGGCGCGCGCGCCACCTCCAGCTCCGAGGCCACGGTCGCGCCCGGCGCGAACGACGGCTCCTGAGGCAGGTACGTGACCGAGGCGCCGCGCCGGAGCTGCACCTCGCCGCGGTCCGGCTCGGCGGCCCGCGCCAGGATGCGCATGAGTGACGACTTGCCCGACCCGTTCACCCCGACGAGGCCGACGCGCTCGCCCTCGTCGATGGTGAAGGTCAGGCCGCGGAAGACGTCGCGGCTCCCAAAGGCGAGCGCGAGATCGGCGGCGTGCAGGAGCGTCACCGCCACGACCTGCCACGCGCGCGGACGCCCCGACGACGCCGCGGGCCCATCGCCCGCCGCACCTCGCCGGGCACCTTCAGCACCTCGTACACCACCTCGTGCCGGGCGAGGCCGAGCGCCTCGCGCTGCACCACCACGAACCAGAGGAGCTCGCCCGCCTCCTCGAGCAGGTCCTGGCGGTGGGCCGGGGGCCCCTCGCGCCAGGCGTGCAGCGCCGCCTCCAGGGCCTCCATGGCTCGCGCCATGGCGCCGGCGCGCTCGCCGACGATCTCGGACTCCACGCTGCGCTGCACGTCCGCCTTGGACACCCCGGTCGTCTAACGCGCGGCGGAGCGCCCCGCGAGCCTGGCGGCGCGCGCCGGCGTCCGCTAAGCACGATTGCGCTTGAACCACAAAGTAAAAAATATGAAAAGCTGAAGCGACAGCTAGAAAATTAA
>DASTGH010000634.1:0-11771 GCA_035719345.1 Anaeromyxobacteraceae bacterium | reverse complement strand
GGCCGCGGTGCTGGTCCGGGGGAGGTGAGGCCGTGCGCGGCGCAGGGACGGCGGCGCGGAGGACGCTGCTCGCGCTCGCCGCCGCGCTGACGGCGGCCTCGGCGCCGGCGCGCGCCGACGGCACCGCGCTCGAGCGCGCCTTCCCCTCGCTGCGGCTGCCGCGCGTCCCGCTGGTGCGGACGCCCACGCCGCTCGAGCCGCTGGCGGCGCTCGAGCAGGCGGTGCGGGGTGCGCCACCCGCCGGCGCGCCGTGGCTCTGGATCAAGCGCGACGACGTCGCCGACGGCCTCGTCGGCGGCAACAAGGCCCGCAAGCTCGAGTACCTGCTGGGAGAGGCGCGCGCCAGCGGGGCGACGTCGATCGTGACCTCGGGCCGCTACGGGACGCACCTGGGCGTGGCCGCCTCGGAGGCGGCGCGCCGCCTCGGCCTTCGCGCCGTCGTCGTGCTCGCGCCGCAGCCGGCCAGCGCCGAGGTGCGTCGCAACCTGCTCGCGCTGCACGCGACCGGCGCCGAGCTGCGCCCGCACGGCTCCCTCGCCGCCGCCGTCGCCGACGTCGCCTGGCTCCGCCTCTCGGGCGCGATCGGGCCGGGGCGCGCCTCCTACATCCCGCCGAGCGGCACGTCGCCGCTGGGCTCGGTCGGCTACGCCAGCGCCTTCCTCGAGCTCCTCGAGCAGGCGCCGCCCGGGCGCGAGCCGGACGAGATCGTGGTCCCCGCCTCCACCGGCGGTACGGCCGCCGGGCTCCTCGCCGGCATCTGCCTCTCGGGCCGGTGGGGCCGGACGGTGGTACGCGCGGTGGGCGTCACCGACCCCTGGCTCCAGAGCGAGTGGCTCCTCCGCCGCGAGGCGCGCGACGCCCACGAGCTGCTCCGCGGGGCGATGGACGAGCGCGACCGGGCGCGCGCGCCGTCGTGCGACTTCTCGGAGAAGCCGGGGTCCCTCGTCTACGTCACCGGCTACCTGGGCGCGGGCTACGGCCGCGCCGACCCCGAGACCGACCGCGTGCTGCGGCTCGTGCGCGAGCGGCAGGGCGTGGAGCTCGACGCCGTCTACGCGGGGAAGGCGATGCGCCACTTCCTCGACCGCGCCGCCGAGCGGCTCCGGGCCGGCGCCACCGGCCGGCCGCTCGTCTTCTGGGACACCTACGCGCCGGTGGACCTGGAGCCGGGGATCGCCGCGCACCCCTGGTCCGATCCGGCGGAACCCTGGCGCGACCTGCCGCCGTCGCTCCACGCCCTCTTCGCGCCGGCGGGGTGAGCGTCCGGACCGGGGCGGGGACCTAGGCCGCCGCCCGCGCCCGGTCGAGCACGCCGCGGATGGTGCTCGCCAGCTCCGGCAGCGCGTAGGGCTTGCCCACGAACGCGTCCGCCAGCCCGAGGCGGCCGTGCTGCGCCACCGCCTCCTCGGCGTAGCCGGAGATGAAGACGATGCGCGACTCGGGGTGGAGCTCCTTCACGCGCTCCGCCAGCTGCGGCCCGGACATGTGGGGCATGACCACGTCGGAGAGGACGAGGTCGATGCGGCCGGCGTGGCGCTCCGCCAGCGAGAGCGCCGAGGCTCCGTCGCCGGCGGAGAGGACGGCGTAGCCCTCGGCGGCGAGCTGGGCCTCGAGGAGCGCCCGCACCTGCCGCTCGTCCTCCACCACCAGCACCGTCTCGCCGGGGCGGGCGGAGCGGACCGGCGCGCGGGCCGGGGCCGGCGGCGGTGCGGCAACGCAGGACTCCGCACGCTCGCGCGGCAGGAAGATGCGGAAGGTCGTGCCGCGCGCCGGACGGCTCTCCACCGAGACGAAGCCGCGGCTCTGGCGCACGATGCCGTAGACCGTGGAGAGCCCGAGGCCCGTCCCCTTCCCCCGCTCCTTCGTCGTGAAGAACGGCTCGAAGACGCGCGCCAGCGTCCCCGGGTCCATGCCCACGCCGCTGTCGCTCACCTCGACGCAGGCCCACTCGCCCGCGGAGCCCTCGGGGTGCCGGCGCGCCTCCTCCTCCGACAGCGTGACCGCCGAGGTGCGCAGCCGGAGCGTGCCTCCGCCCGGCATGGCGTCGCGCGCGTTCACCGCGAGGTTCACCAGCACCTGCTCCAGCTGCCCGGGGTCGACGCGCACGCGGACCTCGAAACCAGGGCGCTCGGTGACGAGCTGCACGTCCTCGCCGATGAGCCGGCGCAGCATCCGCTCCACGCCGGCGATGGCCGCCGCCAGGTCCAGCACCTGCGGCTTCAGCACCTGCCGCCGGCCGAACGCGAGCAGCTGACGGGTCAGCTCCGCGGCCCGGGCGCCCGCCTTCCGGATCTCCTCGACGTCCTGCCGCACCGGGTCGCCCTCCGGCAGCGCCTCGATGGCCAGCCCGGCGTAGCCGTTGATGGCGGTGAGCAGGTTGTTGAAGTCGTGCGCCACGCCGCCGGCGAGGGCCCCGATGGCCTCGAGCTTCTGGCTCTGCCGCAGCTCCTCGCGGAGCTTCTTCTCCTCCGCCTCGAGCCGCTGGCGCTCCGCGCCCTCGCGCTCCAGCGCGGCGTGCTTCTCCGCCACCTCGCGCTCGCGCCGCAGCGACTCGTCGAGGCGCGCCTCGAGCACGGCCGACTTGGTGTGCAGCGAGACCGCCAGCACCACCATCGCCAGCACCGCGACCGCGGCGAAGGCGAGGTTCACCGCCAGCGCCGGGGGCGACAGGTCGCCGACGAGCCGGGAGGCGGGCCCGGCGTCCACGAGCGAGAGCGGCTGGCCGGGAACCGGCACCCGGGCGACGAGGTGGAGCGTGCGCGCGCCCCGCTTCCCCGGCAGGTACCGCTCCAGGAGCCTGCCGTCGGGCGGGACGTCGACCAGCGCCGCGGCCGGCGACGGCGCCGCCGCCGGGCGCCAGGGCCGTCCCGCGGCGTCGAGCAGCACCGGGGTGGCGCCGTCGGCGCCGGCATCGGCGAGCAGATCCGTCACCGCCTCGGCGCGCAGCCAGCCGACGAGGTGGCCGGTGTAGCGGCCCTTGAAGTGGTGCGCCCGCGTCACCACCAGCTCGCGGCCGTCGGCGGAGAGCACGACCGAGCCGGCGTCGCCGGGGAGGAGCGGCCCGCGCCAGGGCGGGGCGGCGTCGGCGGAGTCGGCCAGCGTCTTGCCGTGCTCGTCCACGAGCGCGGCGCGCGCCAGCACCGGCGGGTGGCCGCGGCGCAGGGTGGTGGTGAGCGCGACCAGCCGCTGCTCGATGGGCACGAGCGAGAGCGCGAGCCCGTACTCCACGCTCATCCCGAGATCGCGGTTCTCGAAGAAGGCCGCCACCTCGCGCGCCTCGGCGAGGTTGTCGAGGTCGGCGCGCGCGGTGTCCACGAGGTGGCCCACCGCCGACGCGTGCATCTGCACGCGGTGGGCGTGCTGCGCCAGCAGGTTCTCGCGGAGGGTCGCGGCCGAGCGGTAGTTGAGGAAGAGCAGGAATCCGACCAGCGCCACCAGGCCGGCGCCGGCGAGCACGGCGACGCCGCGGCGCGGGCCGCGGGGGCCCTCCGCATCGCGCGTCCGGCCCGGCGCCACGGCCGCCACCTCAGCGCGCGGCGAAGAACGCCGGGAAGTAGACCGGCGCCTCCGGGAAGTAGCTCTTCACGAGCCGCCGATAGGTGCCGTCGCGCCGCGCCTCGGCCAGGAACTCCTCGAACGCCTGGCGCAGCCGCGGCGCCTCCTTGCGGAACGCCACCGCCATCTGCTGCGGCTCGCTCACCGGCCCGATGACCTTGATCTTCCCCGGCCACTTCTGCAGCGCGATCATGGCGTCGGCCACGTCGAGCAGCGCCAGCTCGCCCTCGCCGTTGATGAGGACGGGCGCCGCCTCGTCGAGCCGGATCTTCTTCAGGACGAGGCGGGCCGAGGTCTTCTCCAGCGCGTAGAGCGACGGGTCGAGGCAGGTGCTGGGGACGCCCAGGAGCACCTTGCCCTCCACCATGCGCTTCACCGCGGCGATGTCCGCCTCGACCGACCCGGAGGGGCGGACGGGCTGCACCGCGGAGTCGGCGCGGGCCACGAGCCAGACCTGCGTCGGGAACACCGGCGAGGAGAAGGCGACGGCGCGCTCGCGCCACGGGAGCACGGTGAGCCCGGTGGCGAGCACGTCGCCGCGCACGGGCGCGGGCGCCGCCGCGGCGGGGTCGCTCGCCTTCGACGAGACCTGGCGGCCGACGAGGTCCGGCAGCGCGCGCGGCCAGTCGGTCTCGACGAACTCGTAGCGGACTCCGAGGCGCCCGGCGAAGAGCCTCACCAGCTCGACGTCGAGCCCATCGCCGCCGCCGGTGACGAAGTTCGCGTAGGGGATGCCGAGGTGGCGCAGCACGCCGCGCGCCTTCACGGCCTCGAGGTCGCCGCCGGCGTCGTCGGCGGCGCGTGTGGGGACAGGTGAGAGCAGGACCGCGCCGAGGGTGAGCGCGAACGCCATGGAACGCATGGGTCTGCGACGTGCGAGCCGGGTACCAGCGCGAGCCCCTGCCCGGACGAGCGCTTGCGGCGACGGCCGCCGACCCGGGGTCCGGATCCACCCCCGGGACAGGCGCGTGGGTGCCGGGCCGGCGCCTGCCGACCCTGCCCGCCGGGAGCGCGGGCCGTGCCCGGAAATCGTGCAGGCCGCGGCGGCCGCTCCGGCGCAGCCCCGGCCCTTGCGGCGCTGGCGAGCCGGGCGCGCGGGGCCGACCTCTTGCACAGCGGTCCATACGACTACCCCGATCGGAGGCCCTCTGCGGCTCCTCATCCAGCATCGCAGCTCGTACCGCTACCCGCGCCCCGCCTCCCTCGGGCCCCACCGCATCCGCCTGCGGCCAGCGAACCACGCCCGCGCCCGGATCGAGAGCTACAGCCTGAAGACGCCGGCGGAGGGCGCGCTGCGCTGGCAGCAGGACCCCTACGGCAACCACGTCGCCCACCTCTCCTTCCGCAAGGGCACGACGCTGCCGGCGCTCGAGCTCACGGTGGAGCTGGCCGTCGACATCCGGCCGGTGAACCCGTTCGACTTCTTCCTCGACGACCGCTGCGAGGAGGCGCCGTTCGCGTATCCCGAGGAGGTCCGGCTCGACGTCGCGCCGTTCCTCGACCGCGGCGACGCCGCGCTCCGCGGCGGGCCGCTCTTCGAGGCGCTCGACCGCGAGCTGCCGCGCGGTGGCCCGACCGTGCCGTTCGTGGTCGGGCTCAACGAGGCCGTGAACCGGCGGGTCCGGTACGTCATCCGCGAGGAGGCGGGGATCTGGACGCCGGAGGAGACGCTGGAGCAGGGGCGCGGGTCGTGCCGCGATCAGGCGGTGCTGCTCATCGCGCTGCTCCGGGCCCGCGGGCTCGCCGCGCGCTTCGCCTCCGGCTACCTCGTGCAGCTCACCGACGAGGGGATGATCCCCGACGAGCCGAAGGGCGTCGGGCGCGACGTCGTCGACCTGCACGCGTGGGTGGAGGTCTACCTGCCGGGCGGCGGCTGGATCGGGCTCGACCCGACGAGCGGGCTCCTCACCGGCGAGGGGCACATCCCGCTCGCCTGCGTGGCGCGGCCGGCGCTGGCCGCGCCGCTCGAAGGCACGGCCGATCTCGCGGCGGAGGAGGTGCGCTTCGACACCGCCGTGGGCCGCCTCGGGCACGAGGTGCGGCCCACCGCCCCGTTCACCGACGAGGCCTGGGAGGCGCTCCTCGCCGGGGGCGACGCCGCCGACCTCGCGCTCTCGCGCGCCGGCCTCGAGCTCACCACCGGCGGCGAGCCCACCTTCAACGCGCGCGACGGCGCCGACGCGCCGGAGTGGAACGGCGAGGCGCTCGGGCCGTCGAAGTGGCCGCTGGCGGTGAGGCTGGCCGACGCAGTGCGCGCTCGCATGGCGCCGGGCGCGGCCGTCCTGCGACGCCCGGGCAAGTGGTATCCGGGCGAGTCGCTCCCGCGCTGGGCGCTCGAGCTGGTCGCCCGCGCCGACGGCGCTCCGGCGTGGAGAGACCGCAAGCTGCCGCCGGCGCTCCCCGCAGCGGCGGAGCGCGTCGCGCGGGCCCTGGCGCGGCGGCTCGGGGTCCGCGTCGAGCCCATGCCGGCGTACGAGGACCCCTGGCGGCTCATCCAGGACGAGGCGGAGCTGCCGGAGTGGATCGATCCGCTGCACGCCGGCGTGGCCGATCCCGAGGAGCGGCGCCGGCTGGCGCGCATCCTGGGCGGCGGGCCGGACCGCGCCGTCGCGTGGGTGCTGCCGCTCGCGCGCGAGGGCGGTGCGTGGCGCTCCGACACGTGGCGCTTCCGCCGCGGCCACCTCTTCCTCACGCCCGGCGACAGCCCCGCCGGCCTGCGCCTCCCGCTCACGTCCCTGGGCGGGCCGGCGCTGGCCTCTGCGGTGCCCGAGCCCGACCTGCCGGTGCCCGACCCGCGCCGCAAGGAGGAGCTGGAGGCGCGGCAGGCGCGGCTCACGCGGGCGGCGGCCCCGCCCTTCCCCGCCTCGGTGCGCACCGCGCTCTGCGTCGAGCACCGGGAAGGCGCGCTGCACGTGTTCTTGCCCCCGTTCGCCACCGCCGAGGACTTCCTGGCGCTCGTGGCCGAGCTCGACGCGCTGCGCGACGAGCTGGGCGTCGATCTGCAGCTGGAGGGCTACCCGCCGCCGTCGTCGCCGGCGGTGAAGCGCTTCTCCATCGCGCCCGACCCGGGCGTGCTGGAGGTGAACATCCCGCCGGCCGCCTCGGCGCGCGAGCACGCGGGCACGCTGGAGCGCGCGCACGAGGCCGCGCTCGCCGCGGGGCTCCAGGCCGAGAAGTACCTCCTCGACGGCCGCCTCGCCGGGAGCGGCGGCGGACACCACGTGACGCTGGGCGGGCCGACGCCGCTCCGGAGCCCGCTCGTCCGCCGGCCCGACCTGCTCGCCAGCCTCATCACGTTCGTCCAGCACCACCCGTCGCTCTCCTACCTCTTCACCGGGCTCTTCGTCGGGCCCACCTCGCAGGCGCCGCGCCTCGACGAGGCGCGGCACGACGCGCTCTACGAGATGGAGATCGCGCTCGCCGAGGCGGTCCGGGCCAAGGACGGCCCGCCGTGGCTGGGCGACGCCCTGTTCCGGCACCTGCTCGTGGACGTCTCCGGCAACACCCACCGCGCCGAGATCTCCATCGACAAGCTCTACGACTGGCGCACGCCGCACGGCCGGCAGGGCGTGGTCGAGCTGCGCGCGTTCGAGATGCCGCCCCACCCGCGGCTGGCCGCGGCCCAGGCCGTGCTCGTGCGCGCGCTCCTCGCCGCCTTCGCCGACCGCCCCTACCGCCACCCACTCGTGCGCTGGGGGATGCAGCTCCACGACCGCTTCCTGCTCCCCACCTGGCTGTGGCGCGACTTCGAGGAGGTGCTGGCGGCGCTGGCCGAACGCGGCGTCCCGCTGCCCGCCGAGCCCTACCGCGCATTTCTGGAATTGCGCTGCCCCGTGGTCGGCCGCCTCGAGACCACCGCCGGGACGGTCGAGGTCCGCAACGCGCTCGAGCCCTGGAACGTGCTCGGGGAGGAGCCCGCCGGCGGCGGCACCTCGCGCTACGTCGACTCGTCGGTGGAGCGGATCGAGATCCGCGCCGAGGGCATCGTCCCCGAGCGCCACCGGGTCAGCGTGAACGGCCTCGTCGTCCCCGTGCGCGCCACCGGCGTCGGCGCGGAGGTGGTAGGCGGCGTCCGCTTCCGCGCCTGGGCACCGGAGCACGCGCTCCACCCGCACCTCGGCATCCACCACCCGCTGCGCATCGAGCTGGTGGACGGCTGGACGGAACGCTCGCTCGGAGCGTGCGCCTACCACGTGTGGCACCCGGAGGGCCGCGCCTTCCTGTCGCCGCCGCTCACGCGCTTCGAGGCGGCGGCGCGGCGCGCGCAGCGCTTCACGACCGAGTCGGGCACGCCCTGGCCGGTGAGGCCGGCGCGGCTCGAGCCCCACCCCGACCTGCCGTTCACGCTCGACCTGCGGCGCCTCCGGGTCGACCGGCCCATGCCCGAGCCGGAGCCGGAGGAGGACGAGGGCTGATGCGGGCGCTGGCCGAGGACCTCCGGGCGCAGGACGCGGTGCTGCGCCACCGCGGCGTCGAGATCTGGATCGGCGCCGAGGCGACCTTCACCGACCGGACGTCGCAGGAGCCGTGGTGGCTCTTCGACGCCGAGGGCGGCGACAAGGAGGAGCGCGCGGTGGCGCTCCTCGCCGCGCTGGCGCGCCGGCTCGAGGCCTCGCGGCCGGAGCAGCTGCCGGGGCGCCACTTCCCGGGCGAGCGCGCTCCGCGCTTCTGCCACGGCATCCGCACCCAGGGCGGCGCGCTCTTCACGGCGACCCCGGACCCGGCCGTGGTCGAGGTCAACATGGCGCCGGCGCCCGACCTCGCCACGTACCTCGCCTGGTGCGAGGCGGTCCACGCCGCGGCAGCCGACGCGGGCCTCTCCGCCGAGCGCTTCCGCTTCAACGGGCAGGCGACCGACTCCGGCGGCGGCGGACAGGTGACGGTGGGTGGCCCCTCGCCCGAGGCGAGCCCGTTCTTCCGCCACCCGCAGCTCCTGCCGCGGCTCGTGCGCTGGCTCGCCAACCACCCCTCCCTCTCCTACCTGTTCGCGCCCGACTGCGTGGGGAGCGCGTCGCAGGGCCCGCGGCCGGACGAGGGCGCGCGCGAGCGCCTCGAGGAGCTGTCGGTGGCGCTCGACCGCCTGGAGCGCCGCGGCGAGCACCTCGCGCCCGCCGAGCTCTGGGAGTCGCTCGCGCCGCTGCTCGTCGACGCCTCGGGGAACTCGCACCGCGCCGAGGTCAACGTCGAGAAGCTGTGGAACCCGTTCATCGCCGGGCGCGGCAAGCTCGGGCTGGTCGAGCTGCGCTCGCTCAGGATGCAGCCGACGGCGGCGCGGCAGGCGGCGGTGGCGGCGCTGTTCCGCGCGGTGGTCGCCCGGGTCGCCACGGTGCCCTACGACGAGCCGCTGGCCGACTGGGGGGCGGCGCTCCACGACCAGTTCGCGCTGCCGCACTTCCTCGCGGAGGACCTCGGCGCCGTGCTCGCCGACCTCGCCGACCGCGGGCTCGGCCTGGGCGCCACCGCGCGCGCGCTCGTGGCCGATCCGCCGGCGCCGCTGGCGCAGGTCCCGCTCGACGGCGCGACGCTCACGGTCACGCCGGCGATCGAGTTCTGGCCGCTCCTCGGGGACGTCGCCTCGCAGGAGCACAGCGGCGCGCGGCTCGTCGACGCCAGCACGGCCCGGTTGCAGGTGGCCGTGACGCACGCGCCGGGCGCGGCCCCCGGGCGCCTCTGCGCCGCCGGCTGGGAGGTGCCGCTCCACCCGGTGGACGGCGGCCGCCGGCACCTCGCCGTCGTGCGCTGGCGCGCCTTCGCCCCCCGCCCCGGGCTGCACCCTGGCCTGCCCGCGCTCGACCCGCTCGTGCTGCACTGGGAGCGCGACGGGAAGCGGCTCGCGGTCGAGCTGCACGGGTGGATCCCGGGGGGCGGCGCCTACCCCGGGCTCCCCGCCGACGCCGCCGACGCGGCGAGCCGCCGCCTCGAGCGCGTGCGGATCGTCGAGCCCCCGCGGCTCGCGCCCCGCGCGGCGCCGGCGCCCGCCGGCTACACCCTCGACCTGCGCCGCATGGACGGGCTCCGCCCGCCTCGCGCCGAGGGAGGTGCGCCGTGACCGAGGTCTCCCCGCTCCGCGCCTACGCGCCCCTCCCCGGCGCCTACGACGAGATCTTCCAGGCCGACGGCCGTCCCCGCCCGGAGTTCGCGGCGGCGGTGGCGGCGCTGGAGGAGCGCGTGGGCCTGGACTTCGCACGTCACCAGGAGCTGGCGGAGCTGGCGCTGCTCAACCAGGGCGTGACCTTCTCCGTCTACAGCGACGCGCGCGGCTCGGAGAAGATCTTCCCGTTCTGCCTCGTCCCGCGCCTGGTGGCGGCCGGGGAGTGGGAGCACGTGGAGCGCGGCCTCACCCAGCGCGTCCGGGCGCTCGAGGCCTTCCTCGACGACGTCTACGGCGATGGGCGGATCCTCGCGGAGAAGGTCATCCCCGAGGAGCTGGTCCTCGGCTCGAAGGGGTTCGTACCGCGGCTGCGCGGCGTCCGGCCGCCGGGCGGCGTGCGCATCCACGTGGCCGGCATCGACCTGGTGCGAGACGGCGACGGCACCTGGCGCGTCCTGGAGGACAACCTGCGCTGCCCCTCGGGCGTGTCGTACGTCCTCGAGAACCGCCTCCTCTCCAAGCGCGTCCTCCCCGAGGCGCTCGACCGCGCGCGCGTGCGGCGCGTGGACCAGTACCCCTCGCGGCTGGCCGCGGCGCTCCGCTCCGTCTCGCCGCGCGCCGACGACGGGCCGTGCGTGGTGGTGCTGACGCCGGGCCCCTACAACTCGGCCTACTTCGAGCACACCTTCCTCGCCCGCACCATGGGCGTGGAGCTGGTGCAGGCGCTCGACCTGGCCGTGGAGGACGACGCCGTGTGGCTGCGCACCACGCGCGGGCCGCGCCAGGTGGACGTCATCTATCGCCGCACGGACGACGCCTTCCTCGACCCGGAGTTCTTCCGGGCGGACAGCATGCTGGGCGTGCGCGGCCTCATGCGCGCCTGGGCGAAGGGGAAGGTGGCGCTCGCCAACGCCCCGGGGAACGGCGTCGCCGACGACAAGGCGGTCTACGCCTTCGTGCCGGACATGATCCGCTTCTACCTCTCCGAGCGGCCCATCCTGGAGCAGGTGCCCACCTTCGTCTGCTCGCGTCCCGACGACGCGCGCTTCGTCCTGGAGCGGATCGCGGAGCTGGTGGTGAAGGCGGTGGACGAGGCGGGCGGCTACGGGATGCTCATGGGGCCACAGGCCAGCGCCGCCGAGCACGACGAGTTCCGCCGCCGGGTGGCGGCCGATCCGCGCCGCTACATCGCGCAGCACCGGCTCGAGCTCTCCACCTGCCCGACCTGGGACGGGGCCGGTCGGCGCATCGTGCCGCGGCGGGTGGACCTCCGGCCCTACGTCGTCTCCGGCAGGGAAGGGCCCTGGGTGCTGCCGGGCGGCCTCACCCGCGTGGCGCTGCGCGAGGGCTCCTACGTCGTGAACTCGTCCCAGGGCGGCGGCTCCAAGGACACCTGGGTGCTGAAGGGGGACGAGCGGTGATCTCGCGGGTGGCCGAACACCTCTTCTGGCTGGGGCGCTACGTGGAGCGCGCCGAGTCCTCCGCGCGCGTCCTCCTCGTCACCCGCAACCTGGCGCTCGACGCCGAGATCGCGGCGCGCCAGTGCTGGCAGCCGGCGGTGATCGTGCAGGGCGAGGAGGCCGCGTTCCGGGAGCGCTGGGGCGACGCCGGCTTCGAGGACGGCGAGATCGTGCAGGAGTGGCTCACCTGGAGCGAGCAGAGCCCCTCCTCCATCGCGCGCTCGGTCGCCGGCGCGCGCGAGAACGCCCGCGCCGTGCGCGAGGCGGTGAGCCTCGAGGCCTGGGAGACGGTGAACGAGCACCACGTCTGGATGACGGGCTCGGGCATGGCGCTCTGGCGCGAGGACCGCCACGGCTTCTACCGCCGCGTCCGCCAGTGGGGCCAGCACGTGCTCGGCGTCGTCTGGGGGACGATGCTGCACGACGACGCGCTCGACTTCATCGGGCTTGGCGTCATGCTGGAGCGCGCCAACCAGACGGCGCGCATCCTCGACGTGCACCACCACGCGCTCACCCGCCTCGACGCGCACCAGGTGGTCGAGACCGCGCTCTGGGTGGCGCTCCTGCGCGCCTGCTCCGGCTTCGAGCCCTTCATGAAGCGCTACCAGGGGCGCGTCTCCGCCGAGGCGGTCGCGCGCTTCCTGGTGGTAGATCACCGCTTCCCC
>DASTGH010000633.1:0-22121 GCA_035719345.1 Anaeromyxobacteraceae bacterium | reverse complement strand
GCGCTATTTGGCCAGACGCTCCGTGAACCTACACTAGTCATTTCAGCTAGTTAGAGAGAGCGCGTCGGCACGTGTCCTGCTCTCAGACGACGCGCCGCCGGGAAGCCTACGCTCACTCGTTCGGGGTGATCGCAGTGAGCGAACGCTTCCCCGGCGGCGGTCGTTCAACCTGCACCAAAGGAGTCATCATGAAGGTTCACCTCACTCGGTGGTCGCTCCTCGCGAGCGCACTCACCGTGTGTCTCGCGCTGACCGGCTGCGGCGGCGGCAACGAGTCGCACACGGTCTCCGGTCTCGTCTCGGCTGGCGCCCCCGTCAGCAGCGTGTCCTTGAAGGACTCCTCTGTCCCGCCAAACGAGCGCACGAGCGCGACCGACGCCAATGAAGCTTTCTCGTTCGACGTGAGCGGGCTGACGCCGCCTTTCATGCTCACGGCTGTGGACGCGGCCGGAAACAACCTGGCCGCCCTGGCCAAGGGCGAGGGCCAGACGAACATCGACCCGATCACCACCGCGGCGTCGTACGTGTCGGGCGAGGGCCTCGTGCTCGGCTCGTCCGCGTTCGACGACGCCTACGAGTCGCTGCTCGGCAAGCTGCGCACCGTGCTCAAGCCCCTGTTCGACCACTACGGCGTGAAGTTCGGCGACGACGTGGCGGAGTCGACGGCGTTCCGCAACATGCTGAAGGAAGTGACCTTCGACGTCACCAACGGCACGCTCACGGTGACGAACAAGGCCACAGGCGGCGTCATCTACTCGGCCCCGATGAACAACGTGACCTCGGGCGTCCTCCACCCGGAGAACATCCCGGGCGGCTCGCCGACGCCGAGCCCCACGCCCACCCCGGCGCCGATCGACGGGGCTGCGCTCTACACGCAGTACTGCGCCGGCTGCCACGGTCCGCTCGCCTCGAGCTCCAAGACCGGGCGCACCGCGGCTCAGATCCAGGCCGCCATCAACGGTGTCGGTTCGATGTCGTCGCTGAAGACCCTCACCGCCGCGCAGGTCCAGGCGATCGCGAACGCGCTCGCCCCGGCCCCCACGCCGACGCCGGCTCCGACCCCGGCGCCCACCCCGAAGCCGACCCCCGCCCCGACGCCCACGCCCACGCCGGCTCCCATCGACGGCGCGGCGCTCTTCACGCAGAATTGCTCGGGTTGCCACGGCTCGCTCGCGAGCTTCGGCCCCCACACGGCGTCGCAGATCCAGAACGCGATCAACAGCGTCGGCGCCATGTCGTCGCTGAAGACGCTCACCTCGGCCCAGATCCAGGCCATCGCCAACGCGCTCTCCGGTAGCCCGACGCCGACCCCGACGCCCGCGCCGACCCCGAGGCCGACGCCCACCCCCACGCCGGCCCCTACGCCGGCCCCGACGCCCACGCCCACCCCGAGGCCGACGCCGACCCCCACGCCGGCGCCTACCCCGACGCCGACCCCGGCGCCGATCGACGGCGCTGCGCTCTACGCTCAGAACTGCGCCGGGTGCCACGGTCCGCTTGCCACCAGCTCCAAGCGCGGTCGGACGGCTGCCCAGATCACCGCTGCCAACATGACCCAGGGCCTCAGCGCCGCTCAGGTCCAGGCCGTCGCGGCTGCGCTCGCGACCCCGGCTCCCACCCCGGCTCCCACCCCGGCTCCGACCCCGACTCCGACCCCGAAGCCGACGCCGGCGCCGACGCCTAGCCCGACGCCGACCCCGGCGCCTGCGCTCGACGGCACCGCGCTTTACAACCAGTACTGCTCGGGCTGCCACGGGAGCGGCAAGAAGGGCTCGTCGGCCAGCACCATCCAGAACGCCATCAACAGCAACACGGGCGGGATGGGCTCGCTGAAGTCGCTCACGCCTGCGCAAATCCAGGCCATCTCGACCGCGAAGTAGCGAGAGGGCCGTCCGAGGCATGAGGCACCCTGCCCTCCGAGGCAGGGTGCCTTTCCCGCCCGGCATAGGCGTCAGTCGGAGGCAGCCTGCTCGTGGTCGCTCTGCAGTGCTGTCGGAGGGGGATAGCCGGGCTCACCGGCCACCAATTGTGCGCATGACGTCCCGCGCCGCTGCGAGCGGCGCGGGGCCATCGCGCCGACCCTCGACGTTCTTTTCGGAGCGCTGACGACATGGAGCCTTCGCCTCTCGCCGCCGCAGCCGTCCCTGCGTCCACGCTCCCGTGGATGCTCGGCAGCGCGCTGGTATTCCTCGCGCTGTGCGCGGAGGCGTGGCGGTCCGCGTTGAAGCGTGGCGCGCTGGAGCCCTGGTCGCGCCGGGCGCTCCTGGGCTCGTTTGTCGCGCTCCTCGCGCTGAGCCTTGCCGTTCGCCTCGGCCTGGCGACCGCGATCGTGGGGGTTCCGACGGACATCGCCTGCTTCAAGGCCTGGGCGATGGCGGCTGCGGAGGGCGGCCTCTCCCGCTTCTACGCGGGGCCGATGTTCGTCGACTACCCGCCCGGCTACATCTACGTCCTGAAGGTCGTGGGCCAGGCCAGGCTCCTCCTCGGGCTGGCGCACGACTCCCGGGGCTTCCTCCTCCTCGTGAAGCTCCCGGCGATCCTCCTCGACGTCGCCGCGGCCCTCGTGGTGCTCTGGCTCGCGCGCAACAAGATGTCGCTGGCGCGGGCCTGCGTCCTATCGCTCCTCGTCGCGTGGAACCCCGCTGCCATCCACAACTCCGCCGTCTACGGGCAGGTCGACGTCTTTCTCGCCGTCCCTCTCGTCCTGGCGCTCGCCTTCGTCCAGCGCGGTGCGTGGCTGCGGGCTTCGACCATCTACGTCATCGCCGTGCTCTTGAAGCCCCAGGCTCTCCTCCTCGCCCCGCTGGCCGTCCTGGCGCTTCTGCGCCGGAGAGATGCGAAGACGGCCGCGCTGGCGGTACTCGCCGCCCTCGTGACGCTCGCGGCCCTGACGCTGCCCTTCTCGCGCGATCCGACGTGGCTCGTGAAGCTCTACTCGAGCACGCTGGGCTCGTACCCATACGCGACGCTGAACGCCGCGAACCTCCACGCGCTCGTGGGCGGGAACTGGGCGCCGCTGGGTGCCAAGCTCCTCTTCGCATCCCATGGCGCGATCGGAGCCGTCGGGATCGTCGCCGTCGTGGCCTTCTCGGCCTGGCTGTACCTGAGGAGCCGCGATGGCTCGAGCGTCTTCGTCGTCGCCCTCGTGGTGATGAGCGCGATCTTCTTCCTCTCCACCAAGATGCACGAGCGGTACCTCTATCCGGCCGTGCTCATCGCGGCGGCGGCCTATGCGGTCACCGGCGACAGGCGCCTCCTCGCGCTCTTCGCGGGCTTCTCGGTCTCGGTGTTCCTCAACGAGGCCTTGCTGCACGACCTGGTCGCACGGACGGGATCCTTCTTCGTCGCCGCCGACGACCCCCTCCTGCGCCTCCTCTCCGTCCTCAACGCTGCCCTCGTCGCCTGCAGCGTCAAGGTGGCCTACGACCTGGGCGCGAGGGAGCGATCGGCTGCCGCGACGAGCGCCGCCTCTGAAGACCCTTCGCGCCCGGGGCGACCTGCTGGGCCCGCCCCGCTCGCCGGCCAGGCGCCGGCGCGCCTGTCGCGCCTCGACTACCTGCTCATGGGCGGCCTCTCGCTCGCCTACGCGGCGGGCGCGTTCACGAACCTCGGCTCGCTCAGCGCGCCGCAGAATTGTTGGAAGCCCTCGCGCGCCGGCGAGACCTCGTACCTCGACCTGGGACAGGCGCGGCACGTCGGCCGGATCGTTTACTTCCTGGGCATCGGCGAGGGAGCCTACTCCCTCGAGACGTCGGCCGACGGCCAGAGCTGGACCGGCCGCGGCCGGCTGGAGCAGCCGCCGTTCGGAAAGCTCGAATGGCGGACGCTCGAGCCGGGCCGCGACACCACCGCCCGCTACCTGCGCGTCTCCGTCGACGCACCGGGCGTCTCGCTCTGCGAGATCGCTGCCTTCGAGGGGCCGGGCCGGAGCGCGCTCCCGCTGCTGGCGGCGGCGCCGGGCGGGCTGCGCACGGATCCGGGAGCATCACTCCTCGTGGATGAGCCGGGCAGCGCCACCTACGAGCCGTCGTTCTTCACTGGGATGTACTTCGACGAGATCTTCCACGCCCGCACCGCCTACGAGCACCTGCACCGCCTCGAGCCGAGCGAGACGACCCACCCGCCGCTCGGAAAGGCGATCATCGCGCTGGGCGTCGCGGCTTTCGGCATGACGCCCTTCGGGTGGCGCTTCATGGGAGCGGTCTTCGGGGTCGCCATGATCCCGATGCTCTACCTCTTTGCGCACCGGCTCTTCCGTCGCACCGATCTCGCCTTCCTGGCCGGCTTCCTGCTCGCCTGCGACTTCATGCACTTCGTGCAGACGCGCATCGCGACGATCGACACCTACGGCGTCTTCTTCGTCATCCTGATGTACTTCTTCATGCATCAGTACCTGACGCGCGACTTCTGGCGCGGCCGGACCCGCGACCTCCTCGTCCCGCTGCTGCTCTCCGGCATCGCCTTCGGGCTGGGAGCCGCGAGCAAGTGGAGCGTGCTCTACGGCGGGGCGGGGCTGGCCGTCATCCTGTTCGCATCGCTCCTGGCACGGGGCAGGGAGTACCTGGTGGCGAGGAGGCTTCTCTCGTCCCTTGCCGGCGCTCCGGACGCCGATCAGGCCCGGCTCGTCGAGAGGCTCTTTCCCCGGCGCGCGCTCGCCGTGCTGGGCTGGTGCCTCGTTTGCTTCGTCGTCGTCCCGGGCTGCCTGTACCTGCTCGCGTACGTTCCCCTGATGCTCGTCCCCGGAGCGGGCCACGGCATCCGCGACGTCGTGGCGTCCCAGGCGCACATGTACCGCTACCATAGCGGTATTGCGCAAACGCACCCCTTCTCGTCAGCCTGGTGGCAATGGCCTCTCATGCAGAAGCCCGCCTGGTACTACATGGGCGACGGCCTGCCAGCGGGCACGGTGTCCAGCATCGTGGCCATGGGGAACCCCGCCGTGTGGTGGCCCGGGATCGCCGCCGTGGGTGCGGGACTCTGGCTCGCCATCCGGCGCCGCGAGGCCAGCATCGCCTTCATCCTGGTGGCGCTCTTCGCGCAATTCGCGCCGTGGGCCATCGCTCCGAGGAAGCTGGTCTTCATCTACCACTTCTTCCCGTGCGTCCCTTTCCTGATCCTGGCCCTGGTCTATGCGGCCAAGCTGCTCGTCGAGCGCTACCGGGTCTGCGGACGCCTCGTCTCCGTCTACTGCGCCGTCGTGCTGGGCCTGTTTGCGCTGTACTACCCGATCCTGTCGGCCATGCCGGTGAAGCGAGAGTTCGTGCTTCATTGGCTTCGCTGGTTCGACTCTTGGATCCTCTGCTGAGGAGCGAACGCATGACGAACGCACCGCGGTACTCCATCATCGTGCCCGCACACAACGAGGAGGCCGTCCTCGCCGAGTGCCACCGCCGACTCAAGGAGGTCATGGACACGACGCGTGAGCGTTACGAGCTCATCTTCGTCGATGACGGCAGCCGGGACCGGACGGGCGAGATGCTGCAGGACCTCGCGGCGCTCGATCCGAACGTCAAGGTCGTCAGCTTCTCACGCAACTTCGGCCACCAGATCGCCATCAGCGCCGGCATGGATCACGCGTCGGGCGACGCCGTGATCGTGATCGACGCCGATCTCCAGGATCCACCCTCCGTGATCCTGGACATGATCGCGAAGTGGAAGGAGGGTTACGACGTCGTGTACGGCAGGCGCGGCGAGCGCCAGGGCGAGACCGCCTTCAAGAAGGCGACGGCATTCTTCTTCTACCGGCTGCTCCGGAGCATGACGGAGGTGGACATCCCGACGGACGTGGGCGACTTCCGCCTCATCGATCGCAAGGTGTGCGACGTGATGGCGGGGATGCGCGAACGCAACCGCTTCGTCCGCGGGATCATCAGCTGGATCGGGTTCCGGCAGACGTCCGTCACCTACGTGCGCGAGAAGCGGTTCGCCGGGGAGACCAAGTACCCACTCTCGAAGATGCTGCGATTCGCGCTCGATGCCATCTTCGGCTTCTCGTATCGGCCGCTGAAGCTGGCCTCGTACCTGGGGCTCGCGACATCGCTCGCCGGATTCGCCTACGCGGCCTACGCGCTCTACCTCAAGTTCTTCACTACCCGGACAGTTCAGGGCTGGACATCCATCATCGCCATGAACCTCGTCTTCAATGGCATCGTCCTCCTCATCCTCGGGATCATGGGCGAGTACATCGGCCGTATCTACGACGAGAGCAAGGCCAGGCCGTTCTACGTCGTCCGGGACAAGTTGGGCTTCCGGGCCGAGCGAAACGACGGTCGCGAGCAGTCGGACGACGGACGCAAGATCCTTCGCGAGGGGCGGAGATTCCCTGCGATGCCCTCGTCACCGCCGCCCGGTGAAATCGGGTCGCCGCTGGCCTGAGAAAGTTGTAATCCGCGTCCCATCGTCCCCTCACATCCGAGCCCTATAAGTGCGGAGTGGTCCGCAAGGTGAGTCCTGCCAAGCTGGCCGAAGCGCTGCACGCGTTGGCATCGGCTGCAGAGAGTCTTTTCAGGACCGCGGGCGAGCCCGAGCAGACGAGTACCTCCCTCCGCGCCGTGAGCAGGGCTCTGACCAGGCTGAGGTGGATGGCACCCCGACACCCGGAGGTCGAACAAGCCGCGGTCTGGCTCATCGACGCTCGAGCGTGCTGGAAGCTGAAGGAGCCGGACGGCGTACGCCACGCAGCGAATCGCATCTACGAGTCGGCACTCCTGCTCCTCGGCCCACATCTTCCCCCGACGATCACCGTCCTCCTCGCCGCGCGGACGACGCTCCGCGACGTTCTCGGGGAGGCGCAGAGGGGTGACGTCACGGACTCCGCGGTACGCCGACTGCGCCACGTCTTCGGTCCGGTGAGGCGGGTCCTGGACAGCGAGCGCCACACGGGCGACCACGTCTTGTCGGTCGCGGAGGAACGGCTCGCTCGAGCGCAGCTCGTGCTCGAAACCCATCGAGAGCAGTCGCTACGCACGAACGCGGTGTCCTCGGCTCTGGTCGAGATCGATCGCGTCATCGACAGGATGCTGTGCTGAGCCTCGAGGGATCGAGGGACGTCCACGAGTTGCGGCCGCTACTTCAGACAGTGACCTGACGCTCGACGCGGTTGACCGCTCCACACGAGCAACGGATCACGACGCGACCCAACGTGTGAGGGGCGATCCCTTCGCACAACAGCGTGCGACACGCCGCGCACGCATAGTCGAACTCACCGTCCCCCTCGAAGACAGGCACGTTGACGTGCGTGTAGAGGACGCCCGCGGCGCGTGCGACCTTCTCAGAGACGGGCACGAGGCACACGCTTCTCCTGCCTTGCCGGACCGCCCTCGAACCCCAGCCGCTCACCGCGAAACCCGTTCTCCCCCGCACGAAGCCCCGTTCGAGCACCTCGCATCCCATCACGGAGGCGCTCGCGCGAGCAAGGGTTACCGCGCCGCGATGCACGCACAGCAACGTCACACCCCCGCCATGTGCGCTCGGTGGAGACTCGCGATGTCGGTTTCGCGGATGTAGCAGGCAACCGCCCGCACGCGGGTGGCTCGTCACGACCGGGGGACGCCGATCGCGCTCGGCGTCCCCACCGACCGCGCGAGCCGCGCCCGCGCCGAAGCGAGGTCGAAGCCGGCGCGCACGCGCTGGCCGCGCGCCGCGGTGAGCGACGACTGCGCGTCGGAGAGCTCGATGATGCTGCCCACGCCGGCCTGGTAGCGGCCCTCGGCCAGGGCGAGGTTGTCCTGCGCCTGCTTCTGCAGCACGTCCGCGGCGCCCATGCGCGCCTTCGCCTCGCTCACCGCGAGCGACGCCTGCTCCGCCTCCGCCCGCACTCCGAGCGCGAGGGTGGCCTTCTGCGAGGCGAGCTGGACGAACGCCGCCTGCTGCGCGTGCACCCGTGCCGCGTCACCGCCGCCGGCGAGGAGCGGCACGCTCACCGTCACGCCCACCTGCCAGGACTGCGACGCGCCGAGCCGCGACATCTGCGCGCCCTGCCACCCGAGCTGCCCCACCGCGGTCACCACCGGGTAGAACGCGCTCCGGGCCGACGACACCGCGGCGCGCTGGGCGCCGAGCCGCAGCTCCAACGCCGACAGCTCCGGGCGCTGCGCGAGCGCGACCTCGGCGGCGCGCGCCGGCGTCATGTCCTCCACCTGCTCCTCCGCCGGTCGCTCCAGCGGCGCCCAGCCGACGTCCTCGCCGATCGCCGCCGAGAGCGCCGAGCGCGCGGTGGCGACGCCGCTCTCCGCCTGGATGATCGCGATCCTGGCGCTCGCCACGTCCACCTCGGCGCGCGCCACGTCGAACGGCGAGCGGCGCCCCACCTCGAAAGAGGCCTTGGCGAGCGCGAGGTGGTCTTTCATCTGCTTCTCCGCGTCCTTCGCCACCCGCACGAGCTCCTCGGCGGCGAGCACGCCGTAGTATGCCGACCGCACGTTGAGCTCGACGTCGCGCAGCGCCGCGCGCAGGTCGGAGGTGGTGGCCTCCTCCGCGAGGGTCGCCGACCGCACCTGGCCGCGCGTGCGCCCGAAGTCCCAGATCGGCTGGGTCACGACGATGCCGCTCGAGTAGAACGCGTTCACCGGCGCCGCCGCCCCGGGGACGCCTTTCCCGTTGTCCACCTGCGCCGGCAGGTAGGTGGCGAGCGCGTTCGCGGTCGGCAGGTAGCCGGCGCGAGCCTGGTCGATGCCCGCCGAGGCTTGCCCGGCGGCGGCGCGCACCTCGCTCATGCGCGGGTGGTCCGCGGCGCGGGCCAGCGCGGCGTCGAGCGTGAGCGGATCGGCGGCGGCCGCCGCGAGGAGGATGGCGAGCAGTGGGGTCATGTCACTCGTACCGGAGCGCCTCGATGGGGTCGAGCCGGGAGGCGCGCAGCGCGGGGTAGAAGCCGGCCACGACGCCGGCGAGGCCTGCGAGGACGACGGTGAGCACCATCACGCTCGGGGAGAGCAGCGTCGGCCAGCCGGCGCGGGCGGCCATCAGCTTCGCTCCGAGCGCGCCGACCGCGAGCCCGACGAGGCCCCCGCTCGCCGCCAGCACCACCGCCTCGGTGAGGAACTGGAACAGCACGTCGCGGCCGCGCGCGCCGATGGCGATGCGGATGCCGATCTCGCGGGTGCGCTCGGTCACCGAGACGAGCATCACGTTCGCGATGCCGATGGCACCGACCACGAGCGAGATGAGCGCGATCCCGCCGAGCAGGAGCGAGAGCGTCTCGGTCTGGGCGTTGGCCGAGTCCTGCAGCTCGGTGTAGTTCTTCACGCGGAAGTCGTTCTCCTGCCCCTCCGCGATCTTGTGCCGCTGGCGGAGCAGCTCGGTGACGTCGCGCACGAGCTCCTTCATCTGCGCGGAGTCGTGCGCGCCGACCACGAGCTGGCCCACCACCTCGCCCTGCGCGCCCTGGATGCGCCGCGCCAGCGTGGCCCAGGGCACGATCACCATGTCGTCCTGGTCCTGGCCGGAGGAGCCCTGGCCCTTCGCCGCGAGCACCCCCACCACCTTGCAGGGCACGTGCTTCACGCGGATCTGCTCGCCCACCGCCGGCGCGTCGCCGAAGAGCCGCTCCTTCACGGTCTGGCCGAGCAGGCACACCTTGGCGCCCACCGCCGCCTCCTCGCGCCCGAACGGCTCGCCCGCCGAGAGGGCCCAGTCGCGGACCTCGAGGTAGCCGGGCGTGGTGCCGATGATCTGGGTGAACCAGTTCACGTCGCCGTAGACCACCTGGGCGCCGATCTTGTTGAGGGGCGCCGCGGCCACCACGAGGTGTCCGAGGTCCTTCTCGATGGCGCGAGCGTCCTCGAGCGTGAGCGTCTGCGTCGCGCCGGTGCCGCTCGAGACGCCCTTGGTCGAGGTCGCGCCGGGCGAGATGGAGAGCATGTTCGAGCCGAGCGACGCCATCTGCGCGGCGACCTTGGCCTTCGCGCCCTCGCCCAGGGCGACGGTGGCGACCACGGCCGCCACCGCGATGATGATCCCGAGCGCGGCCAGCGCCGAACGCAGCTTGTTGCGGCGCACCGCGACGAGGGCGGTGCGCACCGAGGCGAGGGGGTTCATGGAATGGCCTCCGCATAGGCCTTCTCGGCGTGGCGGCGCTCCGTCACCTTCACATCGGACAGGATGAGCCCGTCCTTGAAGGTGACGACGCGCTTGGCGTGCTCGGCGATGTCGGGCTCGTGGGTGACGAGCAGCACGGTCAGGCCCTCCGCGTTGAGCCGCTGGAAGATCCCCATCACCTCCACGCTCGTCTTCGAGTCGAGGTTGCCGGTGGGCTCGTCGGCGAGGAGCAGCGCCGGGCGGTTCACCAGGGCGCGCGCGATCGCCACGCGCTGCTGCTGACCGCCGGAGAGCTGCGCCGGGGTGTGGTCGAGCCGCTTTCCGAGCCCCACCCGCTCGAGCGCCTCCGCCGCCCGCGCGCGGCGCTCCTTCGCCGGGACGCCCTGATACACCATGGGCAGCTCGACGTTCTCGATGGCGCTCGTGCGCGGCAGGAGGTTGAAGCCCTGGAACACGAAGCCGAGCGACCGGCCCCGCACGCGGGCGAGCGCGTCGCGGGAGAGGCGGCTCACGTCCTCGCCGTTCAGGCGGTAGCTGCCGCTCGTGGGCCGGTCGAGGCAGCCCATGACGTTCATGAAGCTCGACTTGCCGGAGCCCGAGGAGCCCATGATGGCGACGAAGTCGCCACCCTCCAGCGTGAGCGACACGCCCTTCAGCGCCGCCACCGCCGCGTCGCCCGAGCTGTAGACCTTGCGGATGTCGGCCGCCTGGATGACCGGCTGGTTCGCCGGCACCAGGCGGGTCACCGTCGCGCTAGAAAGGGCCACGCTTGCCTCCCGCCGCGGCCAGGGCGGTCGCCTCGCCCACCGCCACCTCGTCCCCTTCGGCGAGCCCGGACACCACCTCCGTCGCACGCCCGTCGGTGATGCCCACGAGGATCGCGGCGCGGACGGGTCGCCCGCCCTCGAGCTGGTAGACATCCACCTTGCGCACGCCGGGGCGGCCGGTGGCGGTCGCGTCGGCGCCCTTCGCGTGCGGGCGGTCGGCGGCCTCGGCGCGGCCCGGCGCGGCGCCGGCGATGGCGTCGACGCCCTCGCGGTCGGCGGCTGGCCGGAAGCGCAGCGCGGTGTTGGGGATGCGCAGCGCGCCGTCGCGCTGGTTCGTGACAATGGTCACCGCCGCGGTCATGCCCTGGCGCAGCTTGCGGTCGGGGTTCGGCGCGTCGATGACCGCCGCGTAGGTGACGACGTTCTGGATGTTCGTCGGCGCCTGGCGCACCTCGCGGATCCGGCCCTTGAACACCTCGCCCGGGAAGGCATCCACCGTGAAGCGCGCGGCGAGGCCGTCCTTCACCTTACCGACGTCGGCCTCGTCCACAGCGGCCAGGATCTGCATGCGCGAGAGGTCGTTCGCGATGAGGAACAGCGTGGGCGCCTGGAGGCTCGCCGCCACCGTCTGGCCGACGTCCACCGCCCGGGAGATGACGACCCCGTCGATGGGGCTCGTGATGCGGCACAGCGCGACGTTGGTGGCGGCGGCGGCCTCGTCGGCGCGCGCCTGGCCGACGCGGGCCTCGGCCGCCTGCAGCGCCGCCTCGGCCGCCTCGCGCGCCGCTGTCGCCGCGTCCAGGTCCGCGGCGGCGACGAGGCTCTTCTCGAGGAGCTTCGCGGTGCGGTCCTCGGTGCGCTTTGCGTCGACGAGCGCCACCTTGGCGCGCAGCGCGTCGGCGCGCGCGGCGGTGAGGCCGGCCTGGGCCTTCCCGAGCGCCGCCTCGAAGAGGCGCGGGTCGAGCTCGGCGAGCACCTGGCCCTTCTTCACCGCGCTGTTGAAGTCGACGTGGAGCTTAGAGAGCGTCCCGGAGACCTGCGTGCCCACGTTCACGGTCACGAGCGCCGAGACCTCACCGGTGGCCGAGACCACCTCGGCGAGGGCGCCCTTCGTCACGCGCTGCGAGCGGACCGCGCTGGGCTTGGCGCCGCCGGCGCAGGCCGCAAGGGCGGCGATGAGGGAAGACGAGACGAGCGCGGCACCGAGCTTCATCGCGGGACCTCCTGCGCGAGTGCCCGGGGCCGGGAAGGACCCAGCGGGCGCGCGCCCGTTGAGACCCCCGACCCGCGGCGGGCGGTCAAAGGAGGAGGAGATGAGAGCGCTTCTAATCTCGCTCTTACGCGACCCTCACGGCGCGGTCCCGTGCGGTCCACGCGGCGCGTTCCGGAATCGGTGGCCATCACCGCTCTGGGCGCCCGTCTGTGGGCTCCCGGGTGTCTCGAGAGGACGCCATGACGACCTGGTACCGCACGATCCGCGTTCGCGTTGCCCTCTCCATCGCCGCGGTCGTGCTCGGTGCGGCGTTGGCGTCCACCGCCGCAACGCTCGGCACCTTCTACGTGCACGAGCGCACTGAGACGCTGCACCGGAATCGCCCGCCCGAGCGCCAGGCCGTCGAGGATCGCGAGAACCGGGCCATGCTGCTCCGGATGGGTGGAGCCGTCGCGCTCGTGCTGCCGTTTGCGATCGTCGGGGCGGCGGCGCTCGGCCTGTGGCTCGCCGGGCGGGCGCTCGCGCCCATGCGGGAGGCGGCCGAACGTGCGCGGCGAGCGCGCCAGGCGGGCCAGGCCCGGCTCGAGCTGACCCTCCCGCTGCGCGGCACGGGCGACGAGTGGGACGAGCTCGCGGGTGTGATGAACGGGCTCCTGGAGGAGCAGCGCGGGTCGATCGCCCGCGAGAAGGCCTTCAGCGCCAACGCGGCGCACGAGCTGCGCACTCCCCTCGCCGCCATGCTGGGTGAGATTCAGGTGACGCTGCGGCGCGAACGGACCACGCCGGAGTACCGCGCCTCGCTCGCGATCGTGGAGGAGGAGGTGTCGCGGCTCGCCGCGCTCGTCGACGCCCTGCTCACGCTGGCACGCGCCGACGCCGGGCGGCTCGGCGCCTGTTCAGCGCCGTTCGACCTCGCCGAGGCCGCGCGGTCGGCGGTGGAGCGCGCGCGGCGCGTCGGACGAGCGCGCGCGGCCCTCCTCGTCGATCCGGCGGTGCCGGCCGGCGCGGCGGTGGTGGGCGACCCGCTCCTCACCGGGCGGATCCTCGACAATCTCGTCGACAACGCGCTCCGACACGCCTCGAGCCGGGTGATGGTCCGCGTGGCCCTCCGCCGGGGCCACGGTGTGGCGGTGGTGGAGGACGACGGGCCCGGGCCGTCGCCCGAGGCGCGGTCGCGGCTCTTCGAGCGCTTCAACAAGCCCGTGCCGGGCGAGGGCTTTGGTCTCGGCCTCGCCATCGCCCGGGCGCTCGCGTGTGCGCAGCGCGGGACGCTCGACCTCCACTCCGGCGCGGGGTCGACCGCCTTCCGGCTCGAGCTGCCGCTCGCGGAGGCCTCAGCAGGCGCGACGGTGAGTAGCGCCTTCGGCGCGGCCATGCGTCGCGACGATTGACGAGGGCGATGGCGTCAAGGTGCAATGCGAACGGGCCCAAGGCCGCGCGGGGTGCGCCGCATGAGCGCCTTCCTCCATTGTGCGCTGCTCGCATTGAGCTGACTTGATCTCCATATCCTCAACGTGAGCCCCCGGACCGTTCAGGCGCGGGAGACGGATGCGAGGCGCCCCCGGACGCGGCGCTGAAGCTCCCCACTGCATCGAAGCGATGTATCCGCACCTCGCTGGCGGCGAGCAGTCGGTCGGCACGGGGATCTGGGTCACCCACGGCGCGGTGACACCGCCCGGATTCACGGTCACGGTCGAGGTCGTGGTGACGAAGGCGGAGGGCCGGCGTCTCACGTTCTCGGTGCGTGCGCACGACGGGGTCGATGCAATCCGCGAGGGCACGCACCAGCGGCTCGTCATCGATCGCGCGCGGTTCGATCGAGAGGGCTCGCAGCCTCGACTCGATGTTCTGTGCGCCTGCTTCTCGACTGGGACCGCGCCGCGCACTTGGCCTCGTCGCACGTACGTCGCGCCCGCCAGCGTCGAAGCTCTCTGATCCTCTCCGGATTCGTCTGCGCTGACCCCGCGAACCTCGCGCCAAGTGGTCGAGTCCGCTCGCGGGAACCGCAGCGAATGAATCCGAGGGCTTGCGCGCCGCGGTGTTGGCAAACAAGCGTCGCGGCGTCCGTCGTCTTCCGGCGCCATTCAGGCGCCGAAAAGAAGGCGGCCGCGGATAGCTCACTTTTCATGAGCAAATCCGCGGCCTTCAATCGGGGAGACAGGATTTGAACCTGCGACCCCTTGGTCCCGAATCGGGAACAGCGGCTTTGCATACCCGACCAGGGATCGCATACGCCGCCAAGCTGTTGATTTCTCGATGCTCGCCTCGCGCCTCTTCATGGCATCGGTCGCACGGAGCGTACGGAAGCTGCCGGCCGTGACTGCAAAACGACTGCAAGATTTTCACTTTATGTGATAGCGGACACCGGCGAACTCCGACAGCTCACGACGCGCCACACCTTGGCGACGGCGCCCGGTAGGTCGAGCCTCAGCGCCCGGATCACCTTCATCACGGTCCCGAACTCCCGGTTCCCGCCGGGCGAGAGCGCCTTGTCGAGGCCATCCCTCGTCAGCCCCGTCTTGCGTGCAGTTGCGACATTCCACACGCGCGCGCGATGTTGCCGAGAGCGGTCGTGATGAAGCTGGGGTCGTCGCGGCCTTCCTCGAGTCCCACTAGCACGCGGCGTCAGCGCTTCGGGGGGAGGCGCGTCCGCCCGCTCTTCTCGGGCCGCCCCTCCTCCCCGACATCGTGGCGCTCCCGGGGCTCCTGCGCTTGGACGTCGCCGGCGTCGGTCTCCACCTTCACGCCCACGCCGTAGCGCTTCGCCTCACTCGGGCCGTAGTGGCCGTAGGAGTACCGCTCCACCACTTCGCCCGACCCGGGGCGCGCGCTGGTGTCCACCTTGTGGAGCCGCTCCTCGCGCCAACGCACCTGGCCGCCGCTGGTCTCGGGGATCTCCGCGACCACGCCCTTCACCTGGAGCTGGCCGACGTCCTCCTTCAGCTTCTTGGGCTCGACCTCCACGTGGACGATGGTCGCCGGCGGACCGCGGTCCGTCGAGACTGCCGTCACCTTCACGCCCTGCTTCGCTACCCGCCCGCTCGACCGCCTGGCCACCGCGTTCTCCCCCGCGCCGCGCTGCGCGCTGCCTGGAGGTGTGTACGGCGGTGCGCCTGGGCAAGCCGGCCGCCTCGAGGGCTGGCGCCCCGCACCGCGCGGCGGTCTTTGCAGCTGCGGCGGCTTTCTGGGTGAGCGCGGCCGCTTTCGCTCGGCGTGAAAGGGGCGTCGGCGGCACCGACGCGTCGGGATCAGGCCTGCGCAGCCCGGCACCGCTCGCACCGCCGAGCGCCTGGGTGAGGCTCGCCTCGGTGAGCTGAGCGCCCGACATCTCGCCGGCCATCCGGCCTTCTGCATCACCAGCACGCGGTTGCCTTCCTCGACGAGCCCTCTGATCGCACCAGCGACGTCCTCGATCGGCACCTTCGGATCAATGCGGTGCTGGTAGTAGAATCGATGCTCTCGGTCTCCCTCCGTGGCGCACGCGATACCGGACCCACAGGAATCCGCCGCGCCGGCGCTCGGCGGAGAGGAGCTGCAGGCGCCTCGTCGCGCCGCGCGGGCCCGCGTCGAACAGGGTCGGGGTTCCCACGGCCCCGTCGGCCACCGGCGCCATGACCAGCGAGAGCTCGTCGATGGCGTCCGCGGTGAGGAACGAGCCGTTGATCTTGCCGCCGCCCTCGAGGAGCAGCCGGCGGATCCCGAACTGGGCGCGCAGCTTGCGGAGGACCGCCTGCACGTCGACGTGATCGCGCCCGCCGAACAGGTAGGAGACCCCACGCGCCCGGAGGAACGCGAGATACCGATCCGGCACGCGCTCGGTGAGCACCGTCACGACGTGGTCCTGGTCGATGGACGCAGACTTCCAGCGCAGCTTTCCCGCCGGGTCGATGGCGATGGCGTACGACGGTGCGTCGGCGCGCGCGACGAAGTCGGTCCGCGGCAGGCGCTCGCGGCTCGCCGGCAACCTGGCCCTGCCCGCGTAGGGCTCCATCGAGACGCGGCCTATGATCCAGGCGTCGCCGCGCAGGGCTGCGGCGGTCGCCTCGTACTCGGCCGTGAGCCCGGCGGGCAGCGGCCAGTCGCGCGTGACGATCCTGCCGTCGACCGCGGGCGCCATGTGGCAGATGACGTAGGGGCGCTCGGCAGCGCGACGCGTCGCCGCCTTGCCCCGTCCCGCCACCCGGCGATGCTCAGCGCTCCGCTCACCGCGCGCGTTCGGCTGCCTGGTACTCTTCATCGTTCACCTGCTCCATCCACTGGACCGCCTGGGCCCCGAGCTGTTCCTGAACTGCCAGATGCGTCATCGCCGCAGTCGCCGCGGCGCCATGCCAGTGCTTGACGCCGGGAGGGATCCACACGACGTCGCCCTCTGCGATCGCCTGCGGCGCCTCGCCCCACTGCTGCACCCAGCCGCGTCCAGCCGTCACGACGAGCATCTGGCCGAGCGGGTGGGCGTGCCACGCGGTTCGCGCACCGGGCTCGAAGGTGACGACGCCGGCCGTCACACGCGCCGGCGCGTCGGCCTGGAGGACTCGCTGGACGTGCGCCGTACCGGTGAAGTGCTCCGCCGGCGCGGTCTCCCTGGGCTGCTCCCGGGTTCGCCGGAGGCTGATCGTCGCCTGCGCAGTCGAACCCTCTCCTGTCCGTGCGTTCGTCGACGGGTGCAGCGGCTCAGCCGGCGCGCTGCGGTTGACCTCGGCCAGGACGGCGCGGGCGTTGGCGCCCCGCTCCTTGCCGACCTCGCCGTCGATGATATGGGTCAGGTGCTCCAGCTGGGCGCCCGTGAGGCCCGTGTTGCGGCCCGCCTTGAAGTGAGACGCCAGCTGCGGATTCACGCCGTCCAGCGTGGCGAGCGCCGAGATCGTCGCGATCTCCCTGCTCTGGAGATCGAGGTTGTCGCGGGCCAGGATGTCGCCGAAGAGATGGGCCTTGAGAAAGGTATCGATGGCGGGCGAGAACTCGCCAGAGCTGCCGGTAGAGGGCGCGCCGGTCAGCTTCGTCAGCACCTCGGCGCCGAGCTCGACGCTGCTCTGGTTGGCAGGCCTGGGGCTCGGTTCTCGGCCGAGATCATCCGACATCCCGCTCCGCTGCCGTGCCTCGAGCACCTCGCTGAAGGTGGCGAGCCCATTGAGGCTGCGGGGGAACCCTGCGTACGCGTACATCTGGATCAGGAGTTCCTTCAACTCATTGATCGTCCAGCCCGCATCCAGTCCGTCGCTCAGTGCCTTCCGGAGCCTCGGCAGGTCGCCCTTGGCGGTGAACGCGGCGATGGGAACGATCCGCTGCTGCTTGGGGTTCAGCCCCTCCGTCGCCAGGTCCGCATCCATCGAATCCGCCTTCCCATGCACGCACCCCAGCGCGAGGAGAACCGTGCCCAGCGCCAACGCCGGGATGTCGGTCAGCGTCGTTCGCATGTGTGCCCCTCTCCGCCCTCGCATCGTCAGTCCAGCCGCTTCTCAGCGAGGAAGCTCGAGAGCAAGTCCGCGATCTGAAGGTTGTTGACGTCCGAGAACATGAAATGCGTGTTCCCGCGGATCCCGAGGTCCGGGAGATGAACGAGCGTGACGTCGCCACCGTGCCGGTTGACGGCGTCGCGCCACAGCCGCGCCATCGCGATTCGAACGCGCCAGTTGTCCTGGCCCGGGTTCGTGGACGGCTCCTCCGGGATGTTGTCCCCGAAGTACACGATGATCGGGATCTTCGTGAGCCCCACGAACTGCGACAACGGCACGCCGACGCCCTCGAGTGGGCCGGTGAGGGACGGCATGGCGGGAGGCACTTCGCCGTCCGGGAAGACGAAGCCGCTGCCGGGCTCGTAGGAGACGACCGCGCGCACGTTCGGATTCTTCATCGCGGTCAGCCATCCCGGGCCGCCGCCTTGAGAGTGGGTGACGAGGACGCCTGGGCCGATCCGGTCGAACAGCGCCGAGACGGCGCGCGAGGTCACCTCCGCATCGAAGGGACCCGTGTTCGGCGTCATCGAGCGGAAGAACTGGTTCAGCGCCTCGGGGTCTCGCGAGAGCTGCACACCAGGGAAGTAGTCTGGCCACATGCCGAAGCGGAACATCCCGAACCAGATCTGATCGTCGGGGGTCGCCGGGATCGTGGCGGGAACGGTGCTGCGCCCCGCGTTACCACGGCGCGGTTGATCGAGCAGATACACCGGGAATCGGCGACGCAGGAAGATGGTCTGGAATCCTTCGCGCCCGTCGGGCGTGGTCTCCCACGTCTTCGAGAACTGGCCGGCTCCGTGCAAGAACACCAAAGGGAATCGCCGCGGTTCGACCGGGACCTGGTAGAAGACGTACGCGTGATCGCCATGGAGCGTTCCACCGTCCGATGACGGATGGTGCGGATCGAACGTGCCAGGGCTGGTCACGATGGTCCCGCCCACGGCACAGCTTCCCTGATCCTTGAGAACCAGCGCGGACGAACCCGGTAGCGCCGACGCCGGCGCGTCGCTCCGCGTGGCCCTGACGCAAGCGCTCGCTCCGAGGAGCGACGCGACAAGCCACAGCCGACTCGACGAGAAAGGAGATCGTGCCCACATGAGCATCACTTCCTGAGGGTCTTTCCGTAGAAGTCCGTCAGCTTGTTCGTGGCAGCGTCCACATACCTCGGAACCCAGTACGTCTCGATGTGCGTGGCGCCGTCGATCTTGAAGAGCTCCTTGTCCTTCGTGCCGGTGGCCTTGGCGAACGCATCCTCGGTCATGTACAGACTGTCGGCCTTGCTGCCCGCCATCATGAGCAACGGATTGTCGATCAGCTCGATCTGGTCGGTTGCATCCCAGCGCATCAGGTCCAGCAAGCTGCTCGTCGTGTACTTGAACGTCGAGCCGGGGTGCGCGTGCGTCTTCCAGTAGTATTCGTAGCCCTGCCGATACAGATCGAACGGCAATTTGGCGATCTGTTCATCGGTCAGATTGGCATCGCCCGAGTAACGGACTTCGCCGCCGGCCGTCTCCTGGGCGCGCGCGTCCGAGGCCTGCTGCAGGCGGGCCTGGATGGTGGACAGCTGCGAGTCGTTGTAGCCGTTGCGACGCACTCGCCCCGAGTTGAACATGCTCAGCGTTGCGATGGCCTTGAAGCGCTTGTCCGTCTGCGCCGCCTTCAACGAGTAGCCGCCGCCACCGCAGATGCCGAACAGGCCCAGACGCTTGCTGTCGACACCCGGATACCGGGCGATGAAGTCCGCCATGCCGTGGATGTCCTCGATGCGGTAGGCGGGCTTGTCCACGTTGCGCGGCTGGCCGCCGCTCGCGCCCTGATACGCCGCATCGGCGGCGATCGTGATGTAGCCCTGCTCCGCGAGGCGCTGGGCATAGAGGCCCGCGACCTGTTCCTTCACGCCGCCGTTCGGGTGCGCCACGACGACAGCCGGGTATCGCTTCGACGGGGCGTAGTTTGCCGGGGTGTAGACGTTGGCCGAGATATCCAGGCCATTGAGCTTGTACGTGACCGGATGGATGTTGACCTTGCCCGGCTCATTCCTGGTGATCGCACCGTCGTAGACCAAGGTGAACGGGTTCTGCTTGTGGTCCGCCGCCTTCACGTTGCCAGCCATGAGACCTCCCATCGCCGCCCAGAGGGTGGCCTTCGAGATCGCGCTTCTCATCTGGAACCTCTCTCGTTCACCCGTCAGAACCTTCATTCGGCGCAGCCCGTTTCGTCTCCGCTCAGCGGTCGACCATCGACTGCATGTGCGCGGGATAGCGGACGCCTTGGACGGTGATCCGGGACGCCGCGTCGTCGATGTCGCGGAGGTCGGCGGGTGAAAGCTCGACGTTCACCGCGGCGAGGTTCTCCTCGAGGCGGTGCAGCTTCGTGGTCCCGGGGATCGGCACGATCCAGGGCTTTTGCGCGAGGACCCAGGCGAGCGCGATCTGCGCCGGCGTGCACTGCTTCCGCGCGGCGACCTGCTTGACGAAGTCGACGAACGCCTGGTTCGCCTTGATGTTCTCGGGCGTGAAGCGCGGGAGCGTCGTGCCGCGGAGGTCGCCCGCTTCGAACTTCGTGGTGCCGGTGATCTTCCCGGTGAGGAACCCCTTCCCCAGCGGACCGAAGGCGACGAAGCCGATGCCGAGTTCCTCGCACGCCCTCAGCACCGCCTCCTCCGGTTCACGCCACCACAGCGAGTACTCGCTCTGGACGGCCGCGACGGGCTGCACCGTGTGAGCACGCCGGATCGTCGAGACGCCGGCCTCGGAGAGCCCGAAGTGCCGGACCTTCCCCTCGGCGATCAGCTCCTTCACGGTCCCCGCCACGTCCTCGATCGCGACGTTCGGGTCGACGCGGTGCTGGTAAAGCAGGTCGATCGTCTCGACGCCGAGCCGCTTCAGCGAGCCTTCCGTCGTCCGGCGGATGGACTCGGGCCGGCTGTCGAGCGCGCCGGTCGGCTTCCCGCCGGCGTCGAAGGCGAAGCCGAACTTCGTCGCGATCACCACGTCCTCGCGGAAAGGCGCGAGGGCGTCGCCCACGACCTCCTCGTTCGTGAAGGGGCCGTAGATCTGCGCGGTGTCGAAGAAGGTCACGCCACGCTCGAACGCCGCGCGGAGGAGCGCGACCGCCTGTTGCTTGTCGGTGGCCGGCCCGTAACCGTGGCTGAGGCCCATGGCGCCGTAGCCGATCGACGACACCTCGAGTCCACTCTTTCCCAATTGGCGCTTGTTCATTTCGTATCTCCGCTCGGGCACGAGGTCCCTCGGCTCACTTCTTCGGGGGCGCCTCCACCCCCGAGAGACCAGCACCTGATCCGGGAGCCGGGCGCCACGGATCTGGACTGCCGACACAGCTCCATTCAGCTCGGCGAGCTCGCTCGACGTGAGCCGCACGTCAGCGGCGCCGATGTTCTCGAGCATGTGCGGCATCTGCGTCGTCCCGGGGATCGGCACGATCCACGGCTTCTGTGCCATGAGCCAGGCCAGCGCGATCTGTGCGGGCGTGGCACGCTTCCGCTCCGCCCAGCGCCTGAGCAGCGCGACCAGCGCCAGGTTCTGCGGCAGGCTCTCCGGTGAGAAGCGGGACTCGACGCCGCGGATGTCACCCTGCGCGAACCGCGTGTTCGCGTCGATCGCACCCGCCAGGAACCCGACGCCGAGCGGGCTCCACGGCACGAAGCCGATCCCGAGTTCCTCGCACGTCGGAAGGACCTCCTTCTCGGGTCCGCGCCAGAGCATCGAGTACTCGTTCTGGACGGCGGTGACCGGCAGCGCGGCGTGAGCCCGGCGCAGCGTCGCGAGCCCCATCTCCGAGAGTCCCCAGTGCAGCACCTTGCCCTGCTGCTTCAGGTCCTTCACCGCCCCGGCGACGTCCTCGATCGGCACCTCCGGATCGACCCGATGCTGGTACAGGAGGTCGATCCGGTCGGTCCGGAGGCGCTTCAGCATCCCTTCGACGGCGCGCTCGATGTGTGCGGGCTTGCTGTTGAGGCCGGGCCGCCGCTCGCCCGTCCCGAGGTCGATGTTCCAGCCGAACTTGGAGGTGATGACGACCTCGTCTCGGAACGGCGCGACCCCTTCGCCGAGCATGCGCTCGACCTCGTGCGGGCCGTACGCCTCGGCCGCATCGAAGAACGTGACGCCCCGGTCGAAGGCGGTCCGGATGATGTTCAGCATCTCGGGTCGGGTCGGGATCGTCGTCTGGTACGTCCGGCTCATGTTCTGGACGCCGAGCCCAACGCTGGAGACCTCGAAGGACCCCAGCCTCCTCCGTCCCGCCGCGTTCGGTGCGGGAGTCCTGCTCTGCGCCGCCTGCGCAGGGGCCTGCGTGGCCGCACCCCCGAGGAGAGGCGTCGCGGCGAGCGCTTCCGCCGACAGCAGGAAGGAGCGGCGTCCGACCACGTTCTTGCGTTCCGACGTGTTCATCACAGCGCCTGCCGTGTCGGGCGAAAGAGGATCTCGTTGACGTCGACGTCCTCGGGCTGGCTGATCGCGAAGGCGACGGCGCGAGCGAACGAGGACGGTGGGATGGCGTATTCCTCGTAGAACTGCGCGATGCCCTGGGCCACGTCCGGCTCGGTGACGCTCTGCGGGAGCTCCGTCGCGACCGCCCCCGGCGAGATGATCGTCGTCCGGATGTTCCAGGGCTTCACCTCCTGGCGAAGCC
>DASTGH010000632.1:0-9297 GCA_035719345.1 Anaeromyxobacteraceae bacterium | reverse complement strand
GGGGGCGACCGCCCGGGCCCTACTTGCTCGCCGGAGCCGGCGCTGCGGGCGCGGGCTGCGCAGGCGCGGTGCCGCCGGGCGCCGGGAGCTGCAGCGGCGACGGGGGCGCGGGCGTCGAGGGCGCCGCGGGCGGCACGTAGTCGGCGCGCACCACCGACCGGGTGTGCGACGCCTGGTAGGCGAGGAAGAGCGACGTCAGCATGAAGATGCCGGCGCAGGCCGCGGTGACCTTGCCGAGGAAGGTGCCGGCGCCGCGGCCGCCGAAGACGGTGGCCGAGCCGCCGCCGAACGCCGCGCCCATGCCGCCGCCCTTCCCCGCCTGCAAGAGGATCACGAGGATGAGGACGACGCAGACGAGGATGTGGAGGATGGTGACGAGGGTGTTCAACGGAGTGCGCCTTTCACGATCTGGCTGAAGTCCTGGGCCTTGAGGCTGGCCCCGCCCACGAGCGCGCCGTCGACGTCCGGCTGCGCCATGAGCTCGGCGGCGTTGTCCGGCTTCACGGAGCCGCCGTACTGGATTCTTACCTCATCCGAGGCCCCGCCGAACAGGTCGCGGAGGAGCTTGCGGATGGCCGCGTGCACCTCCTGCGCCTGGGCCGTGGTGGCGGTCTTGCCGGTGCCGATCGCCCACACCGGCTCGTAGGCGAGGGTCAGCCGGGCCACGTCCCCGGCGGCCAGGCCGTCGAGCGCCCCGCGCACCTGCCGCGACACGACCTCCAGGGTCTTCCCGGACTCGCGCTCCTGCAGCGTCTCGCCCACGCAGACGATGGGCAGGATGCCGACCTTGAGCAGCGCCGCCGCCTTCTTGCGGACCCCTTCGTCCGTCTCGCCGAAGAGCTGCCGCCGCTCGGAATGGCCGACGATGCAGTGCTGCACGCCGGCGTCCTTCAGCATCTGCGGGGACACCTCGCCCGTGAACGCGCCCTGCGCCTCGAAGTGGCAGTTCTGGGCGGCGAGCTGGATCCTCGTCCCGGAGAGCGCCTCGGCGGCGGCGGCGAGCGCCGTGAACGGCGGAGCCACCGCCACCTGCACCTCCCCGGCCCCGGCGACGAGCGGCGCGAGCGCGCGGACGAGCTCCTGCGCCTCGCCGCGCGTCTTGAACATCTTCCAGTTTCCGCAGACGAACCTGGTGCGCGCCATGGCCCTAGCCCTCCAGCACCTGGATGCCGGGGAGGACGCGACCCTCGACGAACTCGAGGCTGGCGCCGCCGCCGGTGGACACGTGCTTCATGCGCGCGACGAGGCCCGCCTCCTCCACCGCCGCGGCGCTGTCGCCGCCGCCCACGACGGTGACGGCCTTCGACTCGGCCATGGCCCGGGCGACGCCGAACGTCCCCTCGGCCCAGGGCTTCTGCTCGAAGAGGCCCATGGGGCCGTTCCAGAACACCGTCCCGGCGGCGAGCACGCGCTGGCGGTAGGCGTCGAGCGTCTTCGGGCCGATGTCGAGGCCGATGAGCCCGTCGGGGATGGCCCTGTCGTTCACGACCTCGCGCCTCGCCGTCTCCTTCGCCTCGGTGGCGCAGACGTGGTCGACGGGGAGGAGGAAGGCGACGTTCTTCGCCTTGGCCTTGTCGAGGATGGAGCGCGCCAGGTCGAGCTTGTCCTCCTCGACCTTGCTCTTGCCGACCGCCACGCCCTGGGCCTTGAGGAAGGTGTAGGCCATCGCGCCCCCGATGCAGACGGCGTCGGCCTTGGCGATGAGGTTCTCCAGCACCTTGATCTTGTCGGAGACCTTGGCGCCGCCGAGGATGGCGACGAAGGGCTTGGCCGGGTTCCGGAGCGCCTTCCCCAGGTACTCGACCTCCTTCTGGATGAGGAAGCCGGCGGCCTTCTCCTTCACGAAGGCCGCCATCCCGGCGGTCGAGGCGTGCGCGCGGTGAGCGGTGCCGAAGGCGTCGTTCACCCACACGTCGGCCAGGCTCGCCAGCTCCTTGGCGAACGCCTCGTCGTTCGCCTCCTCCTCCGGGTGGAAGCGGAGGTTCTCGAGGAGGAGCACGTGCCCCTCCCCCAGCTCGCGCGCCAGCTTCTTCACGCCGTCGCCCACGCAGTCGTCGGCGAAGACGACGTCCTGGTCGAGCAACGCCTGCAGCCGCTCCGCCACCGGGAGCAGCGTGTACTTCTTCTTGTCCTCCGGCTTCCCCTTGGGCCGGCCCAGGTGCGAGGCCAGGATGACGCGCGCCCGGTGCTTGATGGCGTGCTGGATGGTGGGGAGCGCCGCGCGGATGCGCTGGTCGTCCGACACCTTCCCGGAGTCGTCGAGCGGGACGTTGAAGTCGACCCGGATGAAGACGCGCTTGCCCCCGAGGTCGAGGGCGTCGATCGTCCTGAGCGCCATGGCGTGGGGCCCCGCGCGCCTACTTCGTCAGGAACTTGGCCACGTCCACCATGCGGTTGGCGAAGCCCCACTCGTTGTCGTACCAGGCGAACACCTTCGCGAAGGTGTCGGTGATGGTGAAGGTGTTCGTCGCGTCGAAGATGGACGAGTGCGGGTTGTGGTTGTAGTCGATCGAGACGGTCGGCTCCTCGGAGTACTGCAGCACGCCCTTGAGGCTCCCCTCCGCCGCCTTCTTGAAGGCCGCGTTGATGGTCTCGACGCTCAGGGGCCGCTCGCTCTCGAAGGTGAGGTCGACGAGCGACACGTTCGGCGTCGGGACGCGCACGGCGGTGCCGTGGAGCTTGCCCTTGAGGTCGGGGATGACCTCGGCCACGGCCTTGGCGGCGCCGGTGGTCGATGGGATCATCGACAGGGCGGCGGCGCGGGCCCGGCGCAGGTCCTTGTGGGGCAGGTCGAGGAGGTTCTGGTCGTTCGTGTAGGAGTGGATGGTCGTCATCAGGCCGCGCTTGATGCCGAAGTTCTCGAGCAGCACCTTGGCGACCGGCGTCAGGCAGTTCGTGGTGCAGGACGCGTTCGAGATGATCTTGTGGTTGGCCTTGTCGATCTTCTCGTGGTTGATGCCGAAGGCGACGGTGATGTCGGGGTTCTTGGCGGGCGCGGAGATGACCACGCGCTTGGCGCCGCCCTCGAGGTGCAGCTTCGCCTTCTCACGATCGGTGAAGAGACCGGTGCACTCCAGCACCAGGTCGATCCCGTTGTCGGCGTGCTTCAGCTCCGACGGGCTCTTCACGGCCGTGACCTTGATCTCCTTGCCGTTCACGACGATCCCGGCGTCGCTGGCCTTGACCTCGCCCTTGAAGGGGCCGTGCACCGAGTCGTACTTGAGCAGGTGAGCGAGCGTCTTCGTGTCCGTCAGGTCGTTGATGGTGACGAACTCGAGGTCCTTGTCACCGCGCTCCACCGCCGCGCGCACGACGCAGCGACCGATGCGACCGAAACCGTTGATAGCGATGCGCGCCATGGCGGCACCTCCAGAAGTCGAGGGGTTGGGTTGAGAACGCGGCGTAACCTACCGGGACCCACCCCTCGCGTCAAATGGAAAGGCCGCCAGAAAAACGAGAAACGGCGCCGGTTTTCCCGGCGCCGTTCACCACGCTCGCCCCGCCGGCCCGCGGCCGCCGGCCGCACCGCTACGCGCTGGCGCGCGACTCGGCGTCCGCCTCGGCGTGCGCCGTCGACGCCGCGTTCGCGTCACGGAGGTCCTGCGTCACGAGGTCGATGAGCTCGGTGGTGAGTCCGAGGATCTGGTTCGCCGAGTAGCCGTTCGTCCGGAGCTCCTTGAACAGGGACTTCGCCAGGATCTTGGTACCCTTGTTGTCGAGCATCGACGAGACCATCATGGCGTCTTCTCCAGTCCAGGCCGGGCGCGAGCAAGCAGGCCCCCGGGCGAGCGTTCGTGGATGCGGCGGGGTATAGCAACGCGCGCGCCACGCACCGGTTCGGGCGATGGATGCCGTTTCGGGCCGTATTGCAGCGGATCCGTGCTGGCGGGATCGCGTACCGCCCGCACGGAGCGCGAAGAAGCTTACGCACTCGCACCCCCTCGGGGCATCGAGCCGCGTAGGAGCGTTCGCATCGAGTGACTGCGGGACACGCCCTGGGTCGGGCGAGCCGAGACATGCGCTACCGGATCGTCAACATCCCGCTCTGGCTCGACGAGGACGACGCGGTCCTGACGCGGCGTGTCGCCGACAAGCTCGGCGTGGCGCGCGGCAGCGTGAAGGACCTCGCCGTCATCCGCCGCTCGCTCGACGCCCGGAAGAAGGGCCACCCGCGCTGGCTCGTCAACGTCGAGGTGGAGCTCGAGGCCGCGCTCCACGGCGAGCGGCCCGACGTGACCGCCGCCCCGGCGCCGGAGCCGCCGCCCCCGCGGGCGCGCTCGCCGATCAGCCCGCCCGTCATCGTCGGCGCCGGCCCGGCCGGGCTCTTCTGCGCGCACGCGCTGCTCGAGCGCGGCGTGCGGTCGATCGTCGTCGACCGCGGCAAGCTGGTCGTGCCGCGCAGGCTCGACGTCACCCGCCTCATGCGCTCGGGCGAGCTCGATCCCGAGTCGAACATGAACTTCGGGGAGGGGGGCGCAGGCGCGTACACCGACGGGAAGCTCGGCACCCGCATCCACCATCCGGCCGTGCGGAAGGTGGTGGAGCTCTTCGCCCACTACGGCGGCGTCTCCCGCATCCTGGCGGAGGGAAAGCCCCACGTCGGCTCGGACCTCCTCCCCGGTGCGGTCTCGGCCATGCGGGAGGACCTCGAGCGGGGTGGGTGCGAGTTCATCTGGAACGCGCGTGCCGTGGACGTCGAGGTCTCCGGCGGGCGCGTCCAGGCGCTCCTGCTCGCGGACGGGCGGGCGCTCCCCTGCGAGCACCTCGTGCTCGCGCCCGGCAACTCCGCGCGCGAGCTGTTCGAGCTCTTCGACCGGCGGGGCTGGCCCATCGAGGCGAAGCCGTTCGCGGTCGGCTTCCGGGCCGAGCACCCCCAGGCCCTCATCGACCACATCCAGTACGGGCCGGCCGCGGGCAAGCCGGGGTTGCCGCCGGCGGACTACAAGCTCGCGGACAACCCGTCGGTCGACGGGCAGCCGCGCGGCGTCTTCTCCTTCTGCATGTGCCCCGGCGGCGTCGTCGTGCCCACTCCGACGGAGCACGCCCTGCTCTGCACGAACGGCATGTCCAACTCGCACCGCAGCTCGCGCCTCGCGAACGCGGGCCTGGTCGTCGCGGTCGGGCCGGCCGACTTCGCGGCGGAGGGATTCGAGGGCGCGCTCGCCGGCGTCCGCTGGCAGCGCAAGTGGGAGGCGGCGGCCTTCGAGCTCGGTGGCGGCGGCTACCGCGCCCCGGCGCAGCGGATGGTGGACTACCTCGCGGGCGCCGCCGGAACTCCCCCCGGCACCTCGTCCTACCCACCGGGGATCCGGCACGCCGACCTCCAGCTCCTGTACCCGCCGGCGCTGCGCGCCGCGCTCCGCGAGGGGCTGCGTGCCTTCGAGCGGCGGATGCGGGGCTACGTCTCCGGCGAGGCCGTCCTCATCGGCGCCGAGACGCGCACCAGCTCGCCGTGCCGGCTGGTCCGGGGGACCGAGGACCACCAGTCGCCGGGCCTGCGGGGGCTCTACCCCGCCGGCGAGGGGGCGGGCTACGCCGGCGGGATCGTATCCTCGGCCGTGGACGGGCTGCGCGTGGCCGAGGCCATCTGCCGGGAGCTCGGTCCGGCGTGAAGAGCGCGCGCCCGGGCCCGCGCTACCGCATCCGCAACGCCGCGGGAGAGGAGCTCGTCTGCCCGACGCTGGCGGACCTCCACGCCCTCTACGCCCAGGGCTTCCTCGACGAGCACGACCTGGTGCGCAGCGAGGGGTCGACGCGCTGGGTGCCGGTGAGCGCGCTGCCCGCGCTGCGGGGTGTGCAGGAGCGCCGCACGTCGCCGCGCAAGGTGTCGCTCGTCATCGCCGCCGGCGCGGCGCTCGCCGCGGCGCTGGCGCTCCTGGCGCGCGGCCTGCGCTGAGGGGCGCATCGATGCGCCGGTCGGTCCAGGCGGAGCGCGAAGCCGGGGTGGCGGTCGTTGACCGTCGTCAACCGAGCGTTCAGCCCTGCGGCTTCGCCCGTCCGTACGAGTCCTCGAGCCGCACCACGTCCTCGACCTCGGGCGTGGACGCCTCCAGGATGTCGCAGTCGGTGACCGCGATCATGCGGTGCTTCGTGCCGGGACGGATGTGGTAGCTCTCGCCCGGCCGCATCAGGTGCTCGCGCAGACCCTGCCCGTCCTCGTCGAGCACGAGCTTCAGCTCGCCCGACCACAGGTGGATCATCTCGTCCTTCTTGACGTGGTACTGCAGCGAGAGCTGGTGCCCGGCCTTCACGTGGAGGAGCTTGCCGACGTAGCGCTCGGTGTGCGCCCACCACAGCTCGTGTCCCCACGGCTTCTCGACGCGCCTCGGCCGGTCGAAGGTCTTCATGGCTAGAACATAGACCGTCCGGCGTCAGCGTGCGGCCGGCGTGACCACGCCCTGCACCCCCGCGCGGGAGAGCGAGGCGAGCTGCCGCGCGGCCGCGTCTCGCGACGGGTACTCCCCGAGCTGCACGCGGTACCACCTGCCCTTCCCGGGCACGTCGGCGGCGACGACGCGGGCTCCGCGCGAGGAGAGCTTCCTCGCGGCGCGCTCCGCGTCGGCCCGCCGCTGCGAGGAGGCGACCTGGATCGTGTACGCGCCGTGATGCGGGCTCGCCGGCGGCGCGGAGATGCGCGTGAGGACGCGGTTCGGGGCCCTTCGACTCCGCGACGCTGTCGCGTCGCGCAGCCTGTCCTGAGCGTAGGCCTCGCCCTTCGACTTCGCTTCGCTACGCTCAGGGCGAACGGAAGCGAGGCCGGAGCCGAAGGGCTCAGGGCGAACGACCTCGTTCGCGACCGGGGACGAAATCGGGGTCGAGTTCGAGGACGGCGTCGAGGTCGTCGCGACCCTCTGCGCCGACGCCGCCGTCGCGTCCCGCGGGATCTGCGGCGGTGCGGTCACCTCGACGGCGCTCCCGCCGGCCTCGTCGCGGACCTCCGCCCTCGCCGGCTGGACCGGCAGCGCCTTGTCGATGGGCTTGTCGGCCGTGAGCGCCTCGTGCGCCTTGAGCTCGGGCGGCGGCTCCTCCTTGGCGGCGATGGGCTCGTCGAGCCGCGCCAGGGGGTCCTTCGAGGCTGCCGGCGCGGGCGCCCGGACGGCGGCGGCGCGCCCGGCGCTCATCCCGAGCACGAACACGCCCGCCACGACCGCGAGCGACGCGACCAGCACCGCCACCGCCTGCTTCGCGTCGAGCGACAGCTCGAAGCGATCCTTCCCCGTCCGCACGTTCTCGCGCATGCCTGACCCCGTGGGCCGGTGATCGCGGCCCGTGAGGGCATTCTCGGCGAGGGCGGAGATATCGCCAGTTTTCGGACGCGGAGGACCGGCCGCTCAGTCCTCGTCCGCCGCGTCCTTCGCGTCCATCCGCTCCGGAGCGGACACGCCCAGCACCGCGAGGCCGTTCGCCAGCGTCCGCTTGAGCGCGGCGCAGAGGAGGAGGCGCGCCGCCGTCTTCCGGGCGTCGGGCCCGATCACCCGCTCGCCCGTCTTCTTCCCGCCGGTGTAGTAGGCGTGGAAGGCCGCGATCGTGTCCTGCAGCCAGAAGGCGACGCGGTGCGGCTCGTAGGCCATGGCGGCGCCGGCCACCAGGTCGGGGAAGCCGACGATGCGCTTCACCAGCTCCTGCTCCTCGGGCAGCGCCAGCGCCCGCGCCAGCTCGAGGTCGTGGCGCGGCGGCGCGAGCCCGGCCTCCGCCGCCTTGCGCAGGATGCTGGCGAGGCGGGCGTGCCCGTACTGCACGTAGAAGACGGGGTTGTCCATGGTCTGCCGCTTCGCCAGCTCGAGGTCGAAGTCGAGCTGGGCGTCGGCCCGCCGCGTGTAGAAGAGGAAGCGCACCGCGTCCGCCCCCACCTCCTCCACCACCTCGCGCAGGCCCACCACCGTGCCGGCGCGCTTCGACATCTTCACCGCCTCGCCGCCGCGGGTCAGGTTCACCATCTGGATGAGGACGACGTGCAGGTCCGACGGGTCGTGGCCGAGCGCCTGCAGCGCCGCCTTGAGGCGCGGCACGTAGCCGCCATGGTCCGCCCCGAGGACGTCCACCAGCGCATCGGCGCGCTGCCGCTTCTGCCAGTGGTAGGCGATGTCGGCGCAGAAGTAGGTGGGCGTGCCGTCGGCCTTCTTCACCGGGCGATCCACCTCGTCGCCGTACTGGGAGGAGCGGAAGAGGGTGAGATCGTCGGAGAGCGAGACGCCCTCCTCGTCCGCCGCCTGCGCCACCTGCCCGGCCGATCCCCCGGCCGCGCCCTTCTTCGACTTGGGCGGCGGCAGCTTGCCGACGTAGACGAGCCCGTTCGCCTCCAGCTCGCGCAGGAAGCGCTCCACCGTCCCGCTCTCGTAGAGCGCCTTCTCGCTCGACCAGACGTCGAAGGAGATGTCGAGCGTGGCGAGGTCGCCGCGGATGAGCCCGAGCACGTGCTCCACCGCCGCGTCGCGGAAGAGGCCGAGCCACGCCGCCTCGGGCGCGTCGAGGAAGCGGTCGCCGTGCGCCTCCTTCAGCTTGCGCGCCACGTCGACGACGTACTCCCCCGGGTAGCTCTTCGGCGGCATGGTCACCTGCCGCCCGAAAAGCTCCTGGTAGCGCAGGTGCACCGAGCGCGCGAGCGTCTGCACCTGCGCGCCGAAGTCGTTCACGTAGTACTCGCGGGTGACGGCGTGGCCGCTCCAGTCGAGGAGCCGCGCCACGCCGTCGCCGGTGACGGCGTTGCGACCGTGGCCGACGTGCATGGGGCCGGTGGGGTTGGCCGACACGTACTCGACCACCACCCGCCGGCCGCGCCCGGCCTGCGTCCGGCCGAAGCGCGGCCCCTGCCGCTCCACCTCGGCCAGCGCCCGCAGCCAGGTGTCCGCCGCCACCCGCACGTTCACGAAGCCCGGCCCGGCGATCTCGAGCGCGGCCAGGTCCCCGGCCCGATCCTCGCCGCGCACCAGCTCGACGATGGCCTGCGCCAGCTCGCGCGGCGGCTTGCCCGCCGCCTTCGACAGCACCATGGCCGCGTTCACCGCGAAGTCGCCGTGCCGCGGGTCGCGCGGCGGCTCCACGCCGAAGCGCGGCGCGCCGCCGGCGGGCGCGGGCCAGCGCCCCTCGGCCGCGCCGCGCGCGATCGCCTTCTCGAACAGGCCGGTGACGAGGTCGCGGATCATGGGCCGCACCCCATACCCTCCACCGGAGGAGGGCGCAAGGCGCGGCCGCCGTCAGCGCGCCTCGTCCGGCACGATCGCGCCGCCCTGCACGCGACCCCAGACGACCTGCGCCGGCGTCACCGCCTCGTGGTCGTCGGGGCGCCACGGGGTGCTG
>DASTGH010000631.1:0-5811 GCA_035719345.1 Anaeromyxobacteraceae bacterium | reverse complement strand
GTGGCCGTGGCCGTGGCAGCCGCCGCGGCGGAGCGGCTCGGCGCGTCGGCGATCGCGCTCGCCGGCGGCGGCACCTGCGCCGTCGCGCTCGCGCTCTGGTACGGGTGGCCGGCGGCGGCGCGCCGCCCGCGGCCGCAGGAGGACGAGATGGAGCCCGCGGGCCTCGACAAGAAGATCCGGCACGTCCTGACCGAGGCGCGCATGGTGCTGCCCGGCGTGCAGGCCATGCTCGGCTTCCAGCTCGCCGTCCCGCTCATGGAGGCCTTCGCGAAGCTCCCCGACGGCGCGCGGCTCGCTCACCTCGGGGCCGTGCTCCTCTCCGCGCTCACCGTCGCGATCCTGATCGCGCCGGCCGCCTTCCACCGCCTGGCGGAGGGAGGCGAGGAGACCGAGCGCTTCCACCGGCTCGCCAGCCGGCTCGTGGTCGCCGCGCTCCCGCCGCTCGCCCTCTCCATGGCGCTGGAGCTCGGGATCGTGGGCTGGAAGCTCACCGGAAGCGCGGCCGCGGCGGCCGGCATGGCGGCCGGCGGCCTCGCCGTCCTGCTCGGCGCCTGGTTCGTCCCGGCGCTGGCCGGACGCGCCCGCCGGGTGAGGAGCCCCGCCGGGCGACCCGCGGCCGCCCGGCGCGAGGGCGCCTAGCTCGGCTGCGGCACGTCGATGTGCAGCTCGACCCGGCGGTTCTTCGCGCGCCCGTCGGCCGTCTTGTTGTCCGAGACCGGCTGCGTCTCGCCCATGCCGAGCGCCGTGATCTGCTCCTCCTTCACCCCGCGGCCGATGAGGACCGACTTCACCGCGTTGGCGCGGTCGAGCGAGAGCTTCTCGTTCGTGCGGGCGGAGCCCGTCGAGTCGGTGTGGCCGAGCACCTTCACGCGGTTGTCCGAGTACTTCGCCATGATGTCGCCGACCTTGGTGAGCTGGTCGATGGCGGCGGGCTTGAGCGCGGCGCTGCCGGTGTCGAACAGGATGTCGTTCTTCATGTTGACGAGGATCCCGTTCTCGGTGCGCTTCGTCTCGGCGACCTCCTCCAGCTCCTTGGCCTGCTTGTCGAGGTAGAGCCCGACGGAGCCGCCGGCGAGCGCGCCGACGCCGGCGCCGATGGCAGCGCCCTTCCAGCCGCCGAGGAGGGCGCCCACGCCGGCGCCGGCGGCGGCCCCGCCGCCCGCGCCGATCGCGGTGCGCTTGCCGGCCGTGGCGCAGCCCGTGGCCAGGAACGCCGCGAGCGCGGCCGAGACGACGACGTGCTGGTGCTTCATGGAGACCTCCGCTGAAAGGGTGACGCGCCCGGAACGCCCGCCCGGGTGCCCGCATTCCGGGCGCCGGCCGGTCCCCCCGGACCGCGCGCGCTAGATACCAGCACTCGCCGTCGACGTGAACCCTCCCCGGAGGACCCGCTGGAGGTGTGTGGCCGACCCCGGCGCACGGCGGTCTACATGTCGAGCGCGACGATCCGGCGGCCCGCCCTCCCCGCCGGAACGAGGCGCTCGGCCGAGGTCCTACGCGGCGGCGCCCTCCCGCGGCGCGGGCCTCGGCGCTTGGGTGTGGATGAGGCGAGACCCCGGCGCCCTGGGTGGGGCCGCCGGGGTCTCGTCGCTCTCGGCCGAGGGGGGGCGGCGCGATCGCAAAAGGTGGCCGGCTCCTCGCCGCCCTCCGGGGCGGTCGAGCCGGAGACGCCGGCCGGTGGAGCACGCCTCGTGCCGCGGACGCCTCGCGGAAACTCACGGGCTCCGCTCACGGCTCCGCCACCCGGGTCGCCCCGTCCACCCACCATGCGGCGCGTGTCACCGCACGATATGGGCGAGCCCATGACGATGGCCATCCGGATCCACGCGACGGGCGGTCCCGAGGTGCTGCGCTGGGAGGAGATCCCGCTGCCCGATCCCGGTCCAGGCCAGGCGCGCGTGCGGCACACCGCGGTCGGCGTGAACTTCATCGACACGTATCACCGCACCGGCCTCTACCCGCTGCTCCTCCCGGCCGTGCCCGGCTCGGAGGGCGCCGGCGTGGTCGAGGCGGTGGGCCCCGGCGTCACCCACGTCCGCGCCGGCGACCGCGTCGCATACGCGGGCGGCCCGCCGGGCGCGTACGCGGAGGCGCGCCTCATGCCCGCCGACCGGCTGGTGAAGATCCCCGGGGGCATCGACGACCGCACCGCCGCCGCGATGATGCTGAAGGGGCTCACGGTGCAGTACCTCGTGCGGCGCACCTACGCGGTGAAGCCGGGCGACACCGTCCTCTGGCACGCAGCCGCCGGCGGCGTCGGCCTGATCGCGTGCCAGTGGCTGAAGGCGATCGGCGCCACCGTCATCGGCACCACCGGATCCGACGAGAAGGCGGCGCTGGCGCGCGCGCACGGGGCCGATCACGTCATCGTCTACACCCGGGAGAACTTCACGGCTCGTGTACGAGAGCTGACGGGCGGCCGGGGCGTGCCGGTCGTGTACGACTCCGTCGGGAAGTCCACCTTCACCGGCTCGCTCGACTGCCTGCGCCCCCTCGGCCTGCTGGTGAGCTTCGGGAACGCCTCCGGGCCGGTGACGGGCGTGGACCTCGGCATCCTCTCGCAGAAGGGCTCGCTGTACCTGACGCGCCCCACCCTCGCGACGTACACGGCGACGCGCGAGGACCTCGAGGCGGCGGCGGCCGAGCTGTTCGACGTGGTGCGCTCGGGGAAGGTGAAGATCGAGATCGGCGGGACCTACCCGCTCGCCGAGGCGTCGCGGGCGCACCGCGAGCTGGAGGGCAGGAGGACGACGGGATCGCTGGTGCTCGTCCCCTGAGGATCGCCGCCGCCTCGCCCTCCCCGCCCGCTCCTCCAGCGGGCGCGCGCCGCGGCGCTCGCTCCACCGCACGCGCGCGTGGCCGCTGCCCCTCGCGCGCGTGCGGGACGTGCTGCCTCTCTCACCGGCCGTGCACAACCTCCCGGGGGAAGCTCTTGGGAGGGAACACACATGAAGAAGGTCGGGTGGGTGGTCGGGCTGGTCGCGCTCGGCTTCTCGGTGTCGGCGAGCGCGCAGACGGACACGCAGCAGCGAGCACAGGACCAGGCGCAACCGCAGTCGCCCCCACAGGCGCAGTCACCGACGGCGTCGACGCAGAGCGGTGGCGCCGCGCGGTGCGCGGATCCGTGCGCCGCGTGCATGGCGAAGATCCAGGGCACCGGGTCGAGCGCCGAGGCGGCCTCGTGCCCGAACGCCTGCTCGGCCTGTGATCGCCTGCGCGCGTCGGGCGGCCAGGCGCAGGCGGGCCAGTCGTCGGCGCAGGCACAGCCGGGTCCGGACGTGACCGCATCGCTCGACAACGTGGGCCAGAGCGTCTCGAACTCCGTGAACAGCGCCGCCGCCGAGGTGAAGCAGAACTTCGGCCAGGCCTCCGACCGCGGGCTCCAGGGCATCGGCCCGCGCGAGAACACGCTCGTCACCGACGCCATCGGCACCTTCACCGGCGAGGGCGTCAACGTCGAGTACCAGCGGCCGCTCGCCGAGAAGATCTCGGGCGTGGTCGGCGCGCACTACTCGCACACGGACGCCGTCGGAGGCGCCGCGACCGTCTTCGGCTTCACGCTCGGCGGCGACTACTTCCTCGTCGGCAGCCGCAACCAGGGGCTCCGTATCGGCCCGCGCGCCGGGCTCGACTTCGGCGGGGTCTCCGCGAACGACGACACCAACTTCGACGCGCAGATCGGGCTCGCCGGCGAGCTCGGCTACAACTGGATGGGCCGCTCCGGGGTAACCCTCGAGCTCGCGACCGGCCTGGGCGGCCGCGTGGGCGGCTCGGTGGGCGGGCTCAACGACCGCTTCGGCGGCGACTGGGGACCCTACCTGCGCGCCAACCTCGGCTGGTCGTGGTGATCCGCTCGCCGCCGGGCCGGATCCTTGCTCCCCTCCGTGGCGCCCGGTAAGCACCGGGCGCCACGCGCTCGCCCGCCGGGCGCACACCAGGAGGTCACGCCATGCATCTCCGCCTCTGCGCCGCGTTCGCCGCGCTCGCCCTCGCGACGCCCGCCCTCGCCCGCCAGCCGAAGGCGTACCAGGTCACCGGGACCGTCGAGGAGGTCTCCGACGACCTGATCGTCCTGCTGAAGGGGGGGAAGGAGCGTTTCGAGATCGCGCGCACCCCCGACACCAAGGTGACCGGGGACCTGACGAAGGGCGGCAAGGCGACCGTCGAGTACCGGATGACGGCGACGTCCGCGGAGGCGAAGGCCGACAAGGGCAGCTCGTCGGCGAAGAAGAAGTGACCCAGGCACCCGGGGCGGTCGGGCAGGCTCGCTTTCTCTTTTTTGGGTCTGGCCGCTCGACTTCGACATCCGGATCCGGTACGACCCTGTGCGTCCACGACCCGTGACGGGCGTGGAATCGGTCCCGCAACTGTCTGCTGGCCGAACACCGAGCAAGGAAGTTCAGTACATGGCTACTGGTACCGTGAAGTGGTTCAACGACGCGAAGGGCTTCGGCTTCATCACGCAGGAGGGCGGCGGCGAGGACGTGTTCGTCCACCACACCGCCATCCAGGCCGAGGGGTTCCGCACCCTCGCTGAGGGCCAGAAGGTCGAGTTCGAGGTGAAGAAGGGGCCGAAGGGCCTGCAGGCCGCGAACGTCCGCGCCGTCTAGTTGCGCGTCGCGCCAGCGACGGATACGGGAGCCCGGTCTCGCAAGAGGCCGGGCTCTCTTCGTTTCTGCGCCCCGACGGCGGCGCGGCTCGCGCCCACGGCGTGGGCGCACCGAAGAGGGTCGTGACTTTCGCGAGGTCGCCGAGGGTCCAATGAGCCTGGGGGCCTGCGCGGTGCGGCGCAGGTGCCGCCGGGTTAGGACGTTTTCGAGCGTGATGCGCATCGGGCTCCTCGGGATCGGCAACGTGCTCATGGGCGACGACGCGCTCGGGCCGTATGTCGTGAAGCTGCTCGAGGCGGGCTGGGAGCTGCCGCCGTCCGTCGAGCTCGCCGACCTGGGCACGCCCGGCGCCGACCTCTCGCTCCACCTCGAGGGCCTCGACGCGGCCGTGGTCGTCGACACGGTGAAGCTGCGCGGCGCGCCCGGCGAGGTCCGCCTGCTCGACAAGGCGCAGCTCCTCGCGAAGAAGCCGCTCCTCCCGGCGAGCCCCCACGAGCCGGGCCTGCGCGAGGCGCTCTTCGCCCTCGAGTTCCGGGGAGGCTCGCCGGGCGACGTCCGCTTCGTGGGCGTCATCCCCGCGTCCGTGGAGATGGAGGTCGGGCTGTCCGCGCCGGTGCGGGCGGCGCTGCCCGCCGCGCTCGACGAGGTGCTCCGCCAGCTCGCCGCGCTCGGCGCGGCCGCGACCCCTCGCGCCGCGCCGCGGATCCCCGACTTGTGGTGGGAGCGGACGCCCGGATAGGAAAGAGGAGGCACGCCATGTCCATCCAGCGCGAGGGGCTCACGCCGCAGCCCAGCCTCGAGGCCGAGCCGGACCCGGGCCCGGCCGAGCAGGTGGAGACCGCCGTGGTCGCGGCGGCGGTGGCCCAGGGTCTGCTCGTCGGCGCCTGGCTGGCGTTCTTCCCCGATATGGCGCTGCGCGCCGGCGGCTTCCCGGCGGCCGCGCCGTTCTTCGTGCGCTTCGCGGGCGTGCTCCACCTCGTGCTCGCGTTCGGCTACGCGCTCGACTACCGCGGCGCGCGCCGGGTCACGCTGCTCGTCGCCGCCAAGGCCGCCACCGTCCTCTTCCTCGTCGCCGCCTGGATCGGCGAGGGCATCCCGGCGCTGCTCGCCGCGGCGATCGCGGTGGAGGCGGGCCTCGCCGCCGGCGCGGCGCTGGCGCACGGGCCGGCGGGCCGGTCGCGCCGCGCCCGCGCCCGGCTCC
>DASTGH010000630.1:0-2941 GCA_035719345.1 Anaeromyxobacteraceae bacterium | reverse complement strand
GGCATGACCGGGGCGAGGCTCTCCGGGCCGAGGTCGAGGTCCTCGGGCCCGACCATGGGCTTCTCCGCCAGCACCACCGCCTTCTTCACGCGGTTCTCCAGCTCGCGGATGTTGCCGGGCCATGCGTAGCGGCGCAGCGCCTGGAGCGCGGCCGGCGCGAAGCCGCGCGTCCGCGACGAGAACTCCCGCGCGTACTTCTGCAGGAAGAAGCGGGCGATGACGACGACGTCGTCGCCCCGCTCGCGCAGCGGCGGCAGCGCGATGGTGACCACGTTGAGCCGGTAGTAGAGGTCCTCGCGGAAGCGCCCGGCCCGGATCTCCTCCTCCAGCACCTTGTTGCTGGCCGCGACCACGCGCAGGTCGACCGGCTCGGCGCGGTGATCGCCGACGCGGGTCACCGCCCTTTCCTGGAGCGCGCGGAGGAGCTTCGGCTGGAGCGCGAGCGGCAGGTCGCCCACCTCGTCGAGGAAGAGCGTGCCGCCCTCCGCCGCCTGGAACTTGCCGCTGCGGGTCGCGACCGCGCCGGTGAAGGCGCCGCGCACGTGGCCGAACAGCTCGGACTCGAGCAGCGCCTCGGGGATGGCGCCGCAGTTCACCGCCACGAACGGCCCGCCGGAGCGGGGCGAGCGGCGGTGGATCTCGCGCGCGACGAGCTCCTTGCCCGTCCCGGTCTCGCCGGCCACCAGCACCGAGACGTCGGTGCTGGCGACCTTCTCGATGCGCCGGTACACCTCGCGCATGCTGGCGCCCGCGCCGATGAGGCCGCCGAACCCGGTCTCCGCCACCGCCTGCTTCAGCGCCTCGTTCTCGCGGCGCAGCCCCTGCAGCAGGAGCGCGTTCTGGACGAGGAGCGACGCCTGCGCGGTGAAGACGGTGAGCGCGGCCAGGTCGTCCTCGCCGAAGAGGCTCACCACGCTGTCGTTGCCGAGGTAGAGCACGCCGAAGGGGGCGCCCTCGCGCATGAGCGGGGCGCACATCACCGAGCAGAGCTTCAGGTTCACCACCGACGAGGAGGACGACCACTCCCCGTCGTGGAGGGCGTCGGCCACCACCACCGCCTTGCCGGTGGTGGCCACGCGCTGGACGATGGAGTCGGAGACGCGCGAGACGGCGTTCTCGATCGTCTCGCGGGCCAGGTTGCGAGCCGCCTTGACCTCGAGCTGGCCGTCCTCGATGAGGATGAGGAAGCCCTTCTCCGCGTGCGTCGCCTCCAGCACCGCGTCGAGGAGCTCGTCGAGGAGCCGCGACAGGTCCTTGGCGGCGAGGAGCCGCTCCGAGAAGCGCAGGAGCGCCTCGAGCGCCTCCACCCGGGCGGCGGCGCGCGAGGGGGCCACGCGCGCGGGGACGGGCTCCGCGGCGGGCGCGGCGCGCTGGGTGAAGACGAGCTCGAACGCTCCCACCCGGATGCGGTCGCCCTCGGCCAGGCGCACCGAGAGGCGCCGCCGGCCGTTCACCTCCATCTCGGCGCCGCCGTGCGCGGCCGCCTCGAACTCGCGCCCGTCGAAGAGCACGTGGAGCGCGGTCTCGGGGAGCGCGGGGTCTGAGAGCACCACGTCGTTCTCCGGGCCGCGCCCGACGGTGGTGATGCGGCGCGAGAGGGCGACGGGGCGCTCGCGCCCGTCGGCGCCGCGGACGAGGAGCGTGGCCACTCACCACCCCCAGGAGAGCCGCAGGCCGCCACCGTCCTGCGGGGTGATCTCGGTCTCGACGCGCGGCACGTAGTGGCGGTGCGCGTCGAAGACGCCGTAGGCGTACACGAGCCAGAAGAGCGCAGCCGACGAGTACTTCACCGCATCGGCGCGCGACATGAGCCGCCGGTCGGAGTCGGTGTAGGGCGGCCGGGAGCAGCCGGCGGGCTGCGACGGCGCGCAGCGGCGGGCCGGGTCCTGGGCGATGGCGTTGTGGAAGAGGATGGCGCCGAGGTTGAGGGCGCCGAGCGTGACCTGCGCCGCCGCGATGGCGGTGCCCTTGGCGCGATCCCCGTTCTGGAACTGGCCGGCGCCGAACGGGACCCAGTTGAGGAGGTAGAGGTGCTCCTCCACCCGGACGATGCGCGTCGGCGGCCCGGTGCGCGCCTGCTCGTCCTTGAGCAGACGGCGCTTGGCGTCGTCGGCGAGCCGCCGCTGCTCCTCCAGCTCGCGCTGCCGCTCGCGCAAGGGCCCGAGCGCGGGCTCGTGCTCGCGCTTCACGCGATCGAAGAACTCGACCACCTTCGGCTCGACCAGGAACGGGTCGAGGACGTGGTCCGGGTCGAGCGAGAGGAGCGAGACGAAGGCGGAGCGCGCCTGCGCCTCGTCCCCCAGCTTCAGCTCGGCGATGCCGAGCATGCGGTACGCCTCGACCGCGTCGTCGCCCGCGGCGTCGGGGTGCTCGCCCAGCCAGCCGCGGATGATGGCGGCGGCCTCGGCGAACGAGCCGAACTCGAAGCGGTCGCGCGCGCGCTTGAGCTCGGGGCTCGTCGGCGCCGCCGCCAGCACCACCGCCAGCGAGAGGGCGATCACGGCGCCCCCTGGGCCGGCACGGCGAAGGTGACGTCGGCGCCGGCGCGGAGCTTGAGCGGCGCGCGCAGCGGCGGCCGCCCGTCGATCTCGACGCGCAGCTCGGCCTGCGCCTCGTACGGGCTGGCGCCCGTGGGCGGCACCGCCACCTCCAGCGGTGCCCGCTGCGAGTCGCCGGCCGTCCCGGCGAGCGCGTCGTTCACGTAGACGCGCGCCGACGGCTCGCCCTCGACGCGCAGCCGCGCCGGCCGCGGCTGGAGGCGCGCCTTGATCTCGGGGGGGAACGCCTCGCCGGCGCCGAAGTCCCGCACCCACGGGAAGCAGCAGGCGTGCTCGAGCTGGATGTGGTGCGGCCGGCCCGGCGACAGGTTGAAGACGACGCGCGCCTCCCCGCGCGCCACCTCCACGCCGTCGAGGAGGGCGCGCTGCGCGTACGGGCTCAC
>DASTGH010000629.1:0-8516 GCA_035719345.1 Anaeromyxobacteraceae bacterium | reverse complement strand
TCCCCGCGCACGGCTCGCACCGCCGTCGCAGGCTTCTCCGCTCGCGCTGAGCGTAGCGAAGCGGAGTCGAAGGGCGGTCGGGCGTCGAGGTCGCCGGTCTGCGCCTGCGCCACCGCCGTGAACACGGCGCGGGCCTTGTTGACCGTCTCCTGGTACTCGGCCTCGGGCACCGAGTCGTAGACGAGCCCGCCTCCCGCCTGCACCGACACGCGCCGGCCGCGCGCCATGAGCGTGCGGATGGCGATCGCCATCTCCATGTTGCCGCCGCGGTCGAAGTACCCGACCGCGCCGGCGTAGGGGCCGCGCCGCGCCGGCTCGAGCTCGTCGATGATCTCCATCGCCCGCACCTTGGGCGACCCGGAGACCGTGCCCGCCGGGAAGCCGGCGCGCAGCACGTCGACCGCGGCGAGCCCGGGCGCGAGCCTCCCCTTCACCTCGGAGACGAGGTGCATGACGTGGCTGTAGCGCTCGATGGTCTTGAGCGCGGTGAGGCGGACCGTGCCCACGGCCGAGACCCGGCCGACGTCGTTGCGGCCGAGGTCGACCAGCATGACGTGCTCGGCGTTCTCCTTCGGATCGGCGCGCAGCTCGGCCTCGAGCGCGGCGTCCTCGGCTGCGTCCTTCCCGCGCCGCCGCGTCCCGGCGATGGGGCGGAGCGTCACCTCGCCGTCCTCGAGCTTGACGAGCGTCTCCGGCGACGAGCCGACGAGGGCCCGGTCGCCGTCCTGCACGTAGAAGAGGTACGGGGACGGGTTCACCCGCCGCAGCGCGCGGTAGATCTCGAACGGCCCGACGGCCACGTCGGCGTCGAAGCGCTGGGAGAGGACGATCTGCTGGCAGTCGCCGGCGCGGATGTATTCCTTCGCGCGCTCGACCGCGGCCAGGTAGTCGGGCTTCGCCACCCTGGGCTCGAGCTCCGCCGGCCCGGTGACGCGCCGGGCGCGGCGGTCGACGAGCGGCCGCGAGAGCGCGCGCAGGCGCCGGGCGATGCGCGAGACGGCCTCGGCGTAGAGCGCCGACGGATCGTCACCCTTGCCGCAGCGCACCTCGCAGACCACGTGCAGGGAGTGGCGCACGTTGTCGAAGGCGACGATCTCGTCGTAGTCGCCGAGCAGGACGTCGGGGAAGCCGAGCTCGTCCGGCCGGGCCATCGGCACGCGCGGCTCGAAGAGCTTCACCGCGTCGTAGGCGACGTGGCCCACGAGCCCGCCCGAGAAGCGCGGCGTGCCCGGCACGCGGACCGCCTGGTGGCTCGCGAGCGCCGAGCGGACGGCGGCGATGGGGTCGCCCGGGTCGCCCAGCTTCCAGCGCAGCACGCTGCGCGGCCGGGCGCCGAGGAAGGAGAAGCGGGCGCTCCGCTCGCCGCCCTCCACCGACTCGAGCAGGAAGGCATGGCGCTCGCCGCGGGCGAGCTTCAGGAAGGCGGAGACCGGCGTCTCGGTGTCGGCCTCGACCTCGACCCGCACCGGGACGGCGCGGCCGGGACGGCACAGCTTGAGGAAGGTCGCGAGATCAGGCTTCGGTGTCACGGGAGACCGGCCAAAGTACCACCAGGGCGGTCATGCCGTCACCCGGCGGGCAGGGCCCGCCACTTCGCGCACGCCCGCGGCGGCGATGCGGTTCCGGTCGTCCACGAGCACGACGTGCGGGGTGAACCCGCGCGCCTCCTCCTCCTCCATCTCCGCGAAGGTGGCGAGGATCACGAGGTCGCCGGGCCCGTTGAGGTGGGCGGCCGCGCCGTTGATGCAGATGACGCCCGAGCCGCGCCCGCCCTTGATGGCGTAGGTCTGCAGCCGCGTGCCGCGGGTGACGTTCCAGACGTGGACCGCCTCGTACTCGCGGATGTCGGCGGCGTCCATGAGGTCCTCGTCGATGGTGACCGACCCCTCGTACTCGAGGTCGGCGTGGGTCACCGTCGCGCGGTGGATCTTGGACTTGAACAGGGTGCGGCGCATGGAGTGCGAGTGTTTACCCACATCGCGCCCGAGGCGCAAGGCACCGGGCCGCGGTATGCCACGGGCGATGCTCCGCCGCGCTCGCCCGTCCGCCTCCCGCCCTCCGCCCGCCGCGCTCGCGCTCGCCTCGGCCCTGGCGCTCCTCGCCTCCTGCGCCCGCGCCCCGGCGGCGCCCGCCGGGCCCGAGGCGGCCATCCGCTCCTCCGACCTCGCCGCGGACGTCGCCTGGCTGGCCGATCCCGCCCGTGGCGGGCGGGGCACGGGCTCGCCGGGCGGCGCCGAGGCGCAGGCCTGGGTCGCGGATCGGATGCGTGCGCTCGGGCTGGCGCCGGCGGGCGACGCCGGGACCTACCTCCAGGCGTTCGAGGCGCCGGTGGGTGCGCGGCTTGCCGGCGAGAACGCGTTGCGGGTGGGAGGGCGCGACCTCGCGCTGGAGCGCGACTTCCTCCCCTTCACCTTCAGCGAGAAGGGAGAGGCCCGGGGCGAGCTCGTCTGGGTGGGCCACGGCATCACCGCGCCCGACGTCGGCCACGACGACTACGCCGGGCTCGACGTCCGGGGGAAGGTGGTGGTGGTCGGGGCCCACTTCCCGCGCGAGGAGGACCCCGCCTCGCCCTTCCGCGACCCGTCGCGCTACGCCTTCGGCGAGTGGCGCTACAAGGCGATGAACGCGCGCGATCACGGCGCGGCCGGCCTCGTCGGCGTCCGCGACGACTGGAACCACCCCGGCGGCGACGCGCTCGAGCCGTTCCACGGCGCCGCCTCCTCGCGCGCCGGCATCGTCGCCGCCCGCGCCACGCTCGTGGCGCTGGCGGCCGGCGGCGTGGATGCGGCGGCGCTGGCCGCGCCGGGCCAGCGGGACGGGAAGCCCCACTCGCGGGCGCTCGGCGTGGAGGCGCGGCTCGCCGCCTCGGTGGAGCAGGAGCGCGCCCGCACCGCGAACGTGGTCGGGGCGCTCCCCGGCTCGGACCCGGCCGCGGGCTGCGTCGTCGTCGGCGCCCACCTCGATCACCTGGGGATGGGCGGGGAGGCCTCGCTCGCGCCCGGCGTGCACGCGGTGCACCCGGGCGCCGACGACAACGCCAGCGGCGTGGCGGCGCTCCTGGGCGTGGCGCGCGCGATGGCGGCCGAGGGGCGGCCGCCCCGGCGCACGGTGGTGTTCGCCGCCTTCGCCGCCGAGGAGCTGGGCCTGCTCGGCTCGGCGCATCTCGTGAAGAACCCACCCGCCGGCTGCCCGCCCGAGGCGACGCAGCTCATGGTGAACCTCGACATGGTGGGGCGCGCGCGGGAGGGAAAGGTCTACGTGCAGGGCGCGGACACGGCGCAGGGCGGGCGGGCCCGGGTGGAGGCGCTGGCCGCGGCCGCGCCGGCGCTGCCGCTGCGGCTCGCCTTCGGCGGCGACGGCTACGGCCCTTCCGATCAGACGAGCTTCTACGCCAGGGGCGTGCCGGTGCTCTTCCTCTTCACCGGCGCACACGGCGACTACCACCGGCCGACCGACACCGCCGACAAGGTGGACCCGGGCTCGCTCGCTGCCGTGGCGCGCCTCGCCTACCGCGCCGCACGCGCCGCCGCCGACGCGCCCGAGCGCTACGTGGCGGTGAAGGTCCCGCCGCCGCCGGGGGCGGCGCCGGGGGAGCCGGGGGAGCGGGCGCGCGGCTACGGCGCCTACCTCGGATCCGGCCCGGACTTCGAGGAACGGAAGGAACCGGGCGTGCTCGTCTCGGCGGTGCGCGCCGGCAGCCCCGCCGAGCGGGCGGGGATGAAGGCGGGCGACGTGCTCGTGCAGGTGGGCGCGACGCGCATCGTGGCGCTGCCCGACCTCGCCTACGCGCTGCGCAGCCACCGGCCGGGCGACGTGGTGGACGTCGTCTGGCGCCGCGGCGGCCAGGAGACGCGGGCGCAGGTGACGCTCGCCGAGCGGAGGTAGATGCCGTCCGAGGCCGCCGAGCGTCGACGGGAGCTGTTCCGCGCGGCGCGCGCGGGGGCCGGGGAGCTCGTGCGGCTCGACCCCGGTCGCCTGCGCTTCTCGCTCGGCACCTCGCTCGCCGACGTGCGCGTCCCGGTGCGCGTGGCGCCGGACGCCGCCGGCATCGTGCGCGCCGCCGCCGGGGAGCTGGCGCTGCTCCTCGTCACGCAGCACCGCGAGTTCGTTCCCACCGACGACCTCGACCGCATCCTGCTGGCGGAGGGCTACGCCACCCTGCCGGCGCCGGCGCCGACGCTCGGGCCGTCGGGCGGGGGCGTCGACCTGCGCGCGGCGGCGTCGCTCGGCGCGGCGTCGCACCCGGCGCTCCTCGGCGGGATCCTCTGCGCCTGGATGGGTCCGGGCGGGCGCGGCCGGTCGCTCACGGCGGTGGTCATCGAGGCGCTGCGCGCGGCGCTCGAGGAGGCTGAGGACGGGCCGGCCGGCGACCAGACGCCGCTCGTGGTCGCGCTGGCGCTCGGGGCCGAGCTGCAGCGCGCGCTGGAGCGCGTGCGCGAGGTGCTGCCCTCGCCGCCGGTGGAGCGGTACCTGGGCGCCGCGGCCTCCACCGGCCTGTGGATCGCCGCCCGCACGGGCGCCCTGCGCGCCGTCCGCGCGGCGGCCGGCGCCGACGGCGGCGCGGCGCTCGCCGCGGTCGAGCTGGCCCTCTCGCCCGCCGCGCTCCTCGGTGGCCGGGCGGCAGCGCTCGGCGGATCGACGCTCTATGGCCCGGAGCTCGGGGTGGGCGCGCCGCGGATCGAGGAGCTCGCCGGTCGGCTCGCCGCCGGGGCGGACCCGGACGCCGCGGCCGACGACCTCGCCGCCGCGCTGGCGGCGGACGGGGAGACGTCGCGCCGGGCCGAGGCGGCGGTGGCCGTTGCGCGCCTGCGCGCCGAGATCGCGGCCGGGGTGGCCGGCGCGGAGGCGGCGGGCCACGGGGCGCTGGTGGCGGATCTCCGGGCGCTGCACGCCGCGCCGGGCGCGCTCGCCGCCGCCTGCCACGACGAGAAGGGCCGCGGCGCGCTGGCGCTCCGGCTGGAGGGCGCGGCGCGCCTCGGGGGTGAACCGGGCGCGGCCCTCGACCGCGCCCGGAGCGCGCTGCGCGCCTGGAGGCCGCGCGATCCGGCCTCGGCCTTCGGCGTGCCTCGCGAGGAGGCTCGCGCCGAGTACGCGCTCGCGGCCTCCGCGCTCGCCTGCGACCTGGCGCTGGAGCGGCTCCTCGCGCCGGCGCGGCGCGCGCTCGTCGCCCGCACCGGCGGCGAGTTCGAGGGCGGCGCCGACGTCGAGTGGCAGGAGGGCCGCCTCTACCGCGTCTCGGCGCGAGGCGGCCGCATCCTGGAGGCGCGCGCGGACCGGCCTCTCGGGCACCTGTTCGCGGACGTGAAGGACTTCACGCGCCGCACCGGCCTGCTCGGACCCGCGGCCATGGCCGAGTTCCTGCGCAGCGAGTTCTACCGGCCCATCCTGGCGGCGGCGAAGGGCTTCTTCGCCGGGATGCCGCACCTCGCCGACCGGGGCGGCATCGCGGTCAACAACCTGCTCGGCGACGCCATCTCCTTCTCCGGTGACGTCGAGGCGCTGGTGGCGCTCGCCGGGGAGATCCCGCGGCTGCTCGCCGCGTACGAGGCGCGGCTGGCGGCGGAGGTCTCCTCCGAGGCGGTGGCGCGGCGGCTCGCGGCCATCGACGCGCGGTACGCGGCGGACCTGGCGCGGGTGGCGGCGGCGATGGCCGCGGCGCGCGCCACCGGGACCGCGCCGGGGCGGCTCGAGGCGCTGACGGAGGAGGAGGCGCGGCTCGTCGCCGAGCGCGAGCGGGCGCTGGCGCGGGCGCGGGGGGAGGGGCTCGAGGCGGGCGTCTTCCTCTCCTACGGCGGGGCGCCGGTCACGGTCGTCATCGACGACGAGGTGTTCGGGCCGAACCGCGTGGCGATCGCCGACAAGATCAACGAATCGGCGCGCGGCACGGCCCGCGCGCCCGCGGCGCGGGCGCGAGCCGACGCGGCGCTGGCGGAGGAGCGGGTGCGGCGCGGGAACCCGCTGCTGCCGCACGCCTGGCGCGTGTTCGTCGACGCGCCGCTCGGGCTGGCGTTGCCGGCGGCGGTGGAGCGGGCAGCGCTGGAGCGGGCGCGGTCCGGCGACAGCGCCGCGGCGCTGCGCCTCCTCGCGGCGCCCGTGAAGGAGGCCCTGGAGCGGGCGGCGCGGGCGCCCGACGGCGCGCCCGGCGACCTCTACAACGGCGGCGCGGCGCTCTCCGAGGAAGCGCTGGCGGCCTTCCTCGCGGCGGTGAAGGCGGCGCGCCAGGTCCGCCGCGTGGAGCTGCGGGCGCCGGAGATCCCCCAGCCGCTCGCGGCGCGGGCCTTCTACGGGGAGAGGCCGCTCGAGCTCGTCGCCTGCTACCACCCCGACGGCCGCATGGCGGAGCTCTTCCGCCGCGCCGGGACCGCGGCGATGAAGGGGCTGGGAGACGTGGTGGTGTGGGAGCGGGCGGCGGCGGACGGTCCGCCGGCGGCCCTGTTCCGTCACTTCGCCCGCGCCTGGCTCGGCGCCTGACCGGACCGAGAGTTCCGCGCCGCGGACCGAGAGGTCGCGGTTCGGACGATCCCCCGAACCAGGACTAGCAGATTCTCCCCGCATCGCGGTCGGCACCGCCCGTGCAACCGCCGCTCTCCGTGACCGCCCCACGCCAGGTGTTGCCCGGGACGTACCTCGTGACGCGTCGATGCGCGCAGCGTCAATTCCTCCTGACGCCATCCGCCATCACGAACCAGGTCTTCCTGTACCTCCTCGCCGTGGCAGCCGGACGATACGGCGTGGAGGTCCACGCGTTCTGCATCCTGTCGAACCACTACCACCTGGTCGTCACCGACGCGCACGCGAGGCTGCCCGCATTCCAGCAATTCCTGGACGGCCTCGTCGCGCGCGCCGTGAACGCGTCCCTCGGGCGGTGGGAGGCCTTCTGGGCGCCGGACAGCTACAGCGCGGTGAGGCTCGCGACGGCAGCGGACGTCATCGAAAAGATCGCCTACGTCCTCGTGAATCCGGTGGCTGCTGGCCTCGTCGCCTCCGGCGATCTCTGGCCAGGGCTGCGCTCGGCTCCGGCGCTCATCGGCGGAGACGCGCTCGAGGTCGAGCGCCCGGAGCACTTCTTCGATCCGGCCGGACCGCTCCCGGACCGCGTACGGCTGCGCGTCACGACTCCGAGTGGCTTCGGATCCGCCGACCGGCTTCGCGCCGAGCTGGCGCCGGCGATCGCGCGCCGCGAGGATGAGGCGCGCGCCGAGTGGCATGCGCGCGGAGGCTTCGTCGGCGCGCGCCGCGTGCTCGCGCAGGAGCCGACGGCGCGCGCGCGCTCCACGGAGCCGAAGCGCGCCCTGAATCCGCGCGTGGCGGTCCATGACAAGTGGAAGCGGATCGAGGTGCTCGGTCGCCTGGTGGAGTTCCTTCGCGCGTATCGCCGCGCCTGGCTCGCACGCAGAGCGGGCGAGCGGGATGCCCTGTTTCCCGCGGGAACGTATCAGCTGCGCGTGATGCACGGCGTGCCGTGCGCGGCGTCGAGCTAGCGCGCGCTGTCCGATCGCTGGGAAGCATCGGTCCCCGTCAGCCGAGCGCGCCGCGCCGGCGCATGTGGCTGCGACGCAGTGGGCTCACGCCGCTCGGAACGTGGGGCACGTCCACGCCGCGACCCTGACGAGGCGACCGGGCCCGGCGGCAGCGGACCGAACACCGTCGAACACCCGGCCGTACGGCTGGCAGGAGGATGCCAGGGTCGGGGATTCGCTCCGCGGCGAGGATGACTCGCGGTCGGGCGGGGGCCGCGCTGGGATGACTCCCGGTCGGGAAAAAAACGGTCTGGAAGAAAAGACGCCCCTGGGGAGGGGCGTCGTTCAGACGGCGGAGCGGCCCCGTCACTTCGCGTTCGCGAGCTTCGCCTGGGCGAGCACCCGCTCCACCGCGGGCTTGAGGCCGTTCGAGCCGACGACGCGCTCGCCGTTCACGATGAAGGTCGGCGTGCCGTTCACGCCGAGCTGCTGCGCGAGCTTCATGTCGTCCTCCACCCGCGCCCTGAGCTTCGGGTCGGCGAGGTCGCGCTTGAAGCGGGCGACGTCGAGCCCGAGCTCGCGCGCGTACGCCTCGTAGGTCGCGTCGGAGAGCGCCGCCTGGTTCGCGAACAGCTTGTCGTGCATCGCCCAGAACCTGGGCGCGCCGCCCTGCAGCCGCGCCGCCTCGGCGGCCAGCGCCGCCGGCATCGCGTTCGGGTGGAAGGGAAGCGGATAGTGCTTCCACACGATGCGCACGTCGTCGGGGTAGCTGTGCTCGATGTCGCTCACCGCCGGCGTGGCGCGCGCGCAGTACGGGCACTGGAAGTCGCTGAAGAGGACCATCGTCACCGGCGCCGACGCCTTGCCCTTCGCCGGGTCGTCGGCGCGGACCGGGACGGCCGCCCGCCCGCCGGGGATCGGCGCCGCGGCCGGCGCCGCCGCGGGCGGGCTGACCGGCGCCGCCATGGATTCCTCGGAGCGGCGGCAGGAGATGAGGGCCGTCCAGCAGGCGGCCGCGCGCCAGACGCTGGGGCTGCAGGAAGTGGCCCAGCTGAC
>DASTGH010000628.1:0-3241 GCA_035719345.1 Anaeromyxobacteraceae bacterium | reverse complement strand
ACCGGAACCCCATCCCCGCCGAGAACGCCCGCGCCGGCGAGTTCGGGTGGAACGGCGGCCGCGCGGCGACCTCCCGCGAGGTGGAGCTGTACGCGAGCCGCGTCTCGGTGCGGGCCGGCGAGGCGCTCGACGTCATGGCGTCGGTCTCGACCCCGCAGACCGCGAGCTGGGCGCTCTACCGGCTGGGCTGGTACGGCGGCGCCGGCGCGCGGCGCGTCGACCAGGGGGGGCCGGTCGCGCTCTCGACCCAGCCCGCCTGTCCGCTGCAGCCGGTCACGGCGCTGGTGCGCTGCGCCTGGTCGGCGTCGTTCCGGATCACGCTGGCTCCCGACGCGCTCTCGGGGCTGTACGCGGTCCGGGTCACGCGCGCCGACGGGTTCTTCGCCATGGCGCCGCTGGTGGTGGTGGACGACAGGCCGGCGGACCTGCTCCTGCAGGCCAGCGTGACCACCTGGCAGGCGTACAACCCGTGGGCCGGCGAGTCGCTCTACGCCGACGCCTCGGGGACGATGCCCACCGGCAAGGCCGTCCAGGTGAGCTTCGACCGCCCGTACGCTGACGCGACGGGGCTCGGGATCATGGCCTGGCACGACCTGCACCTCGCGCCCTTCATCGAGCGCCACGGCTGGGACGTCACCTACACGACGAACGCGCGCGTGGCCGCCCGCGGCCCCGCCGAGCTGCTGCGCGCGGGCGCCTTCGTCTCCTCCGTGCACGACGAGTACTGGCCGGGGGAGGAGCGCGACGCGGTGGATGCGGCGCTCGCCGCTGGACAGCCGATGATCTTCTTCGGCGCGAACCCCGCCTACTGGAAGGTGCGGCTCGAGGCGCTCGACGGGCCGGAGAACCCGCGCATCGTCACCTGCTGGAAGGGGCGCACGCAGGACGACCCGATCCAGGGGCCGGGCGTCACCGCGCGCTACCGGGATCCGCCCATCGACCGGCCCGAGAACGGGCTCGCCGGCGTCATGTACCAGGGCTGGACCGATCTGGCGCAGCCGCTGGTGGTGGCCGACGCATCGAGCTGGCTGTTCGAGGGCACGGGCCTCGCGAACGGCGATGCCCTCCCCTGGCTCGTCGGGTACGAGTTCGACCGCTCGTTCGACAACGGCTTCTCGCCGCCGGGGCTGCGCATCCTGGCGCGCTCTCCGGTGGTGGACGGCGAGGGCAAGGCCTCGTGGCACGAGACGGCCACCTGGACGGCGCCGAGCGGCGCGCTCGTCTTCGCGACCGGCACGATGGACTGGGCGAACGCGCTCGTCCCGGGCGAGCGGGCGGATCCACGGGTCGAGGTCATGACGGCGAACGTGTTTCGCAGGGCGCTCGGCCTGCCGGTGCCGCCCACCGTGGGCGCGACGCCGCCGCTCGCCCTCGCGCCGCCGCACGGGCCCTTCGCGGCGGCCGTGAGCACGGTCGCGACCGGGCTCGATCGCCCCACCGCCCTCGCCTGGATGCCCGACGGCGCGCTGGCGGTGGTGGAATCGGGCCGCAACCGCGTGCTGCGCGTCACGCCGGCGGGCGACGTCACGGTGCTCGCCGGGAGCGGCGCCACCGACCCCCCGCTCGACGGCGTCCCAGGGGCGCAGGCGAACTTCTCGCAGCCTGCCGGCATCCTGGCGCTCCCCGACGGCAGCCTGCTCCTCGCCGACTCGGACCACAACGTGCTGCGCCGCATCGGGGCGGACCCGCAGCGCACCGTCACGCGCGTCGCGGGCCGGCCCGGGCCGGCCGCTTTCGCCGACGGCATCGGCGCCGGGGCCCGCTTCGCCTTCCCCATCGGGATGGTGCGCGATCCCGTCTCCGGCAAGATCCTCGTCGCGGACAGCGGCAACAGCATGGTCCGGGTGCTGGATCTCGCCACCGGCGCGGTGACGACGCTGGCCGGGGGCTCCGGCGCGCTCGACGCCGACGGGCCAGCCGCCTCCGCGCGGCTCTTGAACCCCACCGCCCTCGCCGCCGCGCCGGCTCCCGACGACCGGGTCTTCGTCGTGGTGAGCGGGAGCCGCCGGCTGAAGGCGATCCTGCCCGACGCCGCGCGGACGGTGCTGACGCTGGCCGGGAGTGACGAGGGGTTCGCCGACGGCACCGGGACGGAGGCGCGCGTCGCCCCGCAGGCCGGCGCCACCTACGCGGCGGGCGAGGTGTGGTTCTCGGATCCGTCGAGCCTGCGCGTGCGCGCGCTCGCGCCGGGCGCGACCGCGGCGTCGAGCGTGGTGCACACGGTGGCGGGCTCGGGGCGCTCGGCCGCGGACGACGGCCCCGGCGCGGCCGCCGCCTTCCGGCTGCCGCTCGGCCTGGCGGTGGCGCCGGACGGCACCGTCTACGTGGCGGACGCGGGGGCGGGGGCGATCCGCGCCATCCGGCGCTGACGATCGTCCGCACGCGGCGCTTGACCACCCTCGGGCGCCGCCGTAAACCCGACGGCGGTAGGACGTCCTAGGCTGGTGCCGGGCCCGGTCTTCAAAACCGGTGGATGGTGCTGAACGGCGCTGTCGGGGGGTTCGATTCCCCTGTCCTACCGCCAGTCACCCCGCCTCACGGCTTCACGAAGCGCAGCGCGAACCGGTCGCTCGTCCCGCGCCGCTCGCCGGCGTCGAGCGGCGCGGCGCTCCAGTCGCGCGTGTCGGACGGGTTCCGCAGGAAGTCGCTCGTCGCCGCCAGCCGGAACCCGGCGCTCTGCAACTCCTGCCGCACCACCGCCTCGTCGATGCGGTGCAGGTCGTAGGAGTCGGAGGTGCCGCTCCCGGCGCGCGCGGAGGAGTCGACCACCACCAGCGCGCCGCCCGGCGCCAGCGCCTCGAACAGCGCGCGGTTCATGCGCGTGCGGTCGGTGCCGAGCCAGACCGTGTCGTGGTAGACGGCGTGCAGCACGACGAGGTCGATCCCCCGCGCCTCGGACGGCAACGGATCCTCGAGCTCGCGGTCCACGCGGACGACCCCCTTCATGGCGGGTCGGGCGAGCCGGCTCGGCCAGCCGGGCCCGGCGAGCGTGGTCATGGTGTGCGAGTTCTGGGCGTAGACGGTCCCGCCCGGCGCCACGGCGCGCGCGAGCAGCTCGGCCATGTAGCCGCCGGCGGCCCCGATCTCGGCGACGCGCATCCCGGGGCGCGCCTGCAGGAACGCGAGCAGCTCCGCCGGGCGCCGCCCGCCGTCGAGCGCACGGTCCTCGGCGGTGCGGTCCGCCGCGGCGACGATCGCCGCGTAGTCCGGCGGCGCCCCGGCGCCGCCCGCCGGGGTGGCG
>DASTGH010000627.1:0-15000 GCA_035719345.1 Anaeromyxobacteraceae bacterium | reverse complement strand
GAGGGAACGCACCGCCGCGGAGGCGACGTCGGCGGTGGACTCGCCGGCGAGCGGGTCCCGGTCTCCGTCGGTCACGGCGAAGAGGTACCGGCTGCCGACCGTCACCGCGAAGCCGTGGGCGTCCCCGATGGTGAGCGGGTGGTGCGTCACCGGCTCGTCGAGCTCGGTGGCGGAGAGGCCGTCGAGGCGCTGCCGCGCGGCGCGTACGCGCTCGGCGGGCGCGGCGCCGTGGACGGTGGCGCGGAAGGTGACGATGTCGCGGTTCGCCACCGCGAGCGTGCTGGAGGGAGCCTCCGCCGCCGGCTCCGCGGCGGCCGCGAGCAGCGTCACGAGGACCGCGCAGGGCAGGGCCATGGTGATCGGAGCTTACGCCCTCGCGCGGGCGAGGGGCACGCCCCCGGTTAATCGTCCGTGCCGTCGCGCGGTCCGGTCGCCCCGGCCGCGGGCGGCGCGCCGGCGGCCTGGTCCATGAGGCGCGTCAGCGCCACGAGCGACCCGACGCCGAGCTTCTCCATCATGCGCGAGCGGTGCACCTTGACGGTGCTCTCGGCGATGCCGAGCGCCGCGGCGATCTGCTTGTTGAGCATGCCCTGCATCAGGTACTCGCAGACCTGGTGCTCGCGCGCGGTGAGCCGGGCCAGGCGCGCGCGCGCCTCCTGCTGGGCGGTGCTGGCCGCCAGCGCGTGGGCGTCCTGGCGCAGCGCGCGGTCGATGGCGTCGAGCACCGCCTGCTCCTCGAACGGCTTGAGGAGGAAGTCGACCGCGCCCCGCTTCATGGCCTGGATGCTGACGGCCGCGTCCGCGTGGCCCGACATGAAGACGATGGGGTGGCGGTCCTGTCGCAGCATGAGCGCGTGCTGCGCCTCGAGCCCGCTCATCCCCGGCATGCGCAGGTCGAGGAGGATGCAGGTCGGTCCGCCGGAGGGCGGCTGCGAGAGGAGCTCCTCGGGCGCGGCATAGCTCTCCACGTCGTACCCGACCGAGCGGAGGAAGCGCACGGTCGAGGCGCGGAAGCCGTCGTCGTCGTCCACGACCACCACCGTCGGTGCGCGAGCCGCAGCCGCGGGGGTGGACTCCCGGTGCGCGGAGCCGTCGGGCGGCGGCGGCACGGCCGCGCCGGCATTCCCATCCCGGGGCGAGGAGGGGCGAGGCATGCGCCGGCATCGTAGCCCAGGGCCGGGGGTGGAGGGTGATCGGACGATACCCTCCGGGCGCATGAGCCCCGGCGGGCCAGGCGAGCGATTCCGGCGCCTCGCGGCGCGATCTACTTCGCCTCGGCGGCCGGGAGGCGCTCGACCGAGATGCCGAGCGACTCGGTATAGGTGGCGTACACCATGTCGCCGACCTGCACGGCCTCCAGGTTCTTCGGGTCCCGCGCCTGAACCACGCGGAAATTCCCCTCGGGCCCCTTCAGCGTCACGCGGCTCGTCGTCCGGTCGATGGCGACGACGGTGGCGGAGGCCGTCACGACGCCCGAGATCTCGCCCGACGGCATCGCGCCGACCGGGGCGCGCGTGACGTCCATGGTCGCCTGCGCGTCGGGGGCCGTGCCGTCGGCCCGCTTCACGTCGATCGCGATCGAGGCGGTGTACGTGACCTTGACGGTGTCGCCCGGCTGCACCTGCGCCAGGTTCCGCACCGCGGGGCCGGCCACGAACGTGAAGGTGGTGCCATCCTTCTCCAGCAGCGTCACCTTGCGCGTCGCCTGGTCGACGGCCTTCACCACCGCCGTCGCCGTCTCCGTCTTCGCCTCCCGGTAGCTCGGGAGCGCGGCCTGCTCCTGCTTCGGCGCCGCGCAGCCGAGCGCGAGCGTGAGGGTGACGAGGAGCGGCGCGATCTTCGCGGCGTGGCGGGTCACGGGGACCTCCGTGGAGCGGGGGAGGCGGAGGTTATGCCCGCACGCGAGACCGACCGCTGCGCGTTGGCTTACCCCCTCGCGGGTGACTTCACGCCGAGCGCGGGACGGCGTCGGAGGCGTTCGCGAGCGGGAGCGTGAAGTGGAACGCGGCGCCCCCGTCCTCGGGCGGCTCCATCGAGATGCGGCCGCCGTGCGCCTCGACGATGGACCGGCTGATGCTGAGGCCCATGCCGAGCCCGTCGGCGCGCGTCGTGTAGAAGGCCTCGAAGAGGCGGGGCCGCTGCTCGGGCGCGACGCCCTTGCCCCAGTCGCGCACCGTCAGCACGGCGTGGTCCGCCATCGCGCGCACCTCGATCCGGACGCGCCGCCGGGCCGCCGGCTGGTCGCCCACCGCCTCGATGGCGTTGAGCAGCAGGTTGAGCAGCACCTGCTGCAGCTGGACCGCGTCGCAGGCGACCACCGGCGGCGGCTCGGGGCCGTCGTGCTCCAGCGCCACCGCGTGCTCCAGGGCGTCGGCGCGCACCAGGCGCAGCGCGTCCGCGACCGCCTGGCCCACGTCGCTGGGCACCGGCGGCGCGGCGGTGTCCCGGCGCAGGGCGCGCCGCATCTGCAGGATGACGTCGCGCGCCCGCTGCCCCTGCTCCTCGATGGCCGCGATGCAGGCGCGGACGTCCGCGAGCCGCGGGCTCGGGCCGTCGAGGAACCGGCGCATCGCCCGGGCGTCGTTGAGCATGGCCGCCAGCGGCGCGTTGACCTCGTGCGCCAGCGTGGCGGTGAGCTCGCCCACCACCGTGACGCGGTTGAGGTGCGCGATGCGCGTCCGGTCGCGGCGCGCCTGGTGCTCGTAGCGGACGCGCCGCCGCCGCTCCAGCAGCAGGGCGAGGATGAGGGCCCCTTCCAGCAGCAGCGCGAGGGCGAACACCGCCACCACCGCCGGCTGCGCGAAGAAGGGGGGCTCGGGCGCGAACAGCACCTCGCCGCCGGCCGGCAGGTGCTCGCGCCGGATTCCCCACCGCTGCAGCTGCCGTGCGTCGACCGCCAGGCGGGCCGGAGTGCTCTCGCGCACCGGGATGTCGGCGGGCGCCACGCCGTCGAGGACGCGCCGCCCGATCGCGCCCGCCTCCCGGCCGATCGTCTCGTAGCTCACCAGCCACCCGCCGACGACGCCGTGGCCGAGGACGGTGTCGACCACGGCGAACACCGGGGCGTTGGCGCGCGGCGTGACGAGCTGGGCGAGCGCGGGGCCGGGCAGCTGCCGCCCGGCGGCGTCGCGCACGTTGGACAGCGCGAGCACGAAGGTCGCCGGCGGCAGCGCCGCGACCCGGCTCGCCATCTCCTCGTAGGTGAGGCCCTTCAGGTCGAGCACCTCCAGGCGTCCGTGGAACTCCGCGGCGACGTCGAGGAACATCTTCCGGAAGCGCTCGTCGGCGGGCGAGGACCCGCACAGCAGCGCGACCCGGCGCGCGTCCGGCAGGAGTCGCAGCGCCAGCTCGAGCGTCTCGCGAATGGGGAAGCGGACCTCGGCGCCGGTCACGTCCGGCGGGAGCGGCAGGCGGTCTCCGAGGTTGCTGACGACGGCACCGAAGACGATGGGCACGCCCGGCCACAGCTCGTCGCGCCAGTCGAGCAGGAACTGGAGCGACTCGCGCCCGATGGCGATGACGAGGTCGACGTGCTGCCCGGCGTACTTCGACGCGTAGGTGCGGGCGAGCAGCCGCGCCGTCTGCGGCGTCGAGCGCCGGGACTGGTCGAGGTACTCGTTCAGGATCACCGTGTCCGGCCCGTCGAGGCTCCAGGCGATCCCGCGCGACACGTCCACGGTGATGGGGATGAGCGGCTCGAACTGGTGCAGGACGACGACCGTCCGCGGTCGCGCGGGGCGCACCGGGGCCGATGCCCCGACCGGCGATGGGCCCGGGGTCGCGGCCAGCAGCGCTGCCAGCAGCGCGGAGAGCATCCGCCGGGGATTCTAGACCTCGCGCCCGCCGGGCGCGAGGCGGCCGCGCGCTGGACCGCTCGCTGCGTCGCCTACGCGGCGCCGTTCGCCTTGCGCGGCACCGGCCGCATCCACTGGCCGAACCGCAGCTGCTCCTCCAGGCGGCACGACCAGACGAGCTCGCCCTGGTGGACCGTCATGTCCGGGCAGCCGTCGCACATGGAGGCGCGGCCGTCGGCGAGCACGTCCACAGGCTGGATGACCATGATCGACTGGAGGTAGAGCGGCTTCAGGAGCTTCGCCGGCCGGCGCAGCGCCGCGCCGAGCCAGCGCCTCGCCGCGGCGCGCAGGCCGCCGTCCAAGGCCGCCAGCGGCAGGAGCGCCTTCGCCCGGCCCATGACCTCCGGGCCGACGTAGCCGAGGTAGTTGCCCTTCACGAGGTGGTTCGCCGTCTGCGACAGCTCGACGAAGCGCGGCCCGACGGAGCCGACGATCTCGTCGCCGTCGTTCACCACCAGCGTCATGAGCCACTTGAAGGCGTCGGCCTGCTCCGTGCCGTTCAGGTAGGCGGCGGGCTGGTACCCGGGGAAGCGCTCGTGGATGACCTTCGCGATCTCCCGCGCCGAGATGTCGACGCGCTCGGGGCGGCCGCCCGCGTAGACCAGCTCGCGCGTGCTCACCTTCTCGGCGCCCACGTAGTAGTCGTAGGACCCCTCGAGCGTGGTGCGGAACGCGATGAAGACCACCACCTGCACCTTGGACGGGTTGCGCCGCGCCCAGTCCACGATCTCCGGCACCGCGGAGAGCGTCTTCTCGTAGACCGTCGAGTTGAAGGAGCAGGAGACGCCGCCCACCTCCGCCACCATGTCGGCGAATTGCTGGCGGAGCGCGTTCAGCTCGACCTCGCTCTTGCCGGTCCAGCCCGGCCGGCGCTGCAGGCTGTCCACGTGGAAGGTGACGCCCTTCAGGCCCGCCGCCTCGAGCTCGCGCAGGAGCGCCGGGGTCATGGCGAAGCCGTTCGTGTTCACGACCGGCTTCAGCCCGCGGCGCGCGATCATCCGGACGATCTCGACCACCTCGGGGTGCGTGAGCGGATCGCCGCCCGCGACCGAGACGGCGTCGGTCTTCCGGTACTTCTCGAACACGTCGAGATCGGCGGCGACCTGCGCCAGCGGCTTGTGGCTGCCGTTCGCGTTCGACGAGTAGCACCCGTCGCAGTAGATGTTGCACTGCTTCGTCGGCTCCAGCCACGAGATCACGTTGTCCGACAGCGACCAGGGGAGGCGGTACAGGTCGCGGTGATCGAGGTTGAGCGACGGGGTGGTCATGGCGGCTCCTGGGACGGCGAGCGAAATCGGACGCGCCTTGTACCACCAAGTCCCGGAAGGGGGCAGAAAAAATGATGCCCCAGGCCGCCTCGGGCAGAGGGGCTTCCACCGCGACTTCGCCGAGGCGTTGCGACGCGCTAGAGCGCGACGACGAGCCCGCCCGAGAAGTTCCCCTCGATGATGGGGATGCCGCCGCTCACGCCGAAGCCGGCGCCGCCCGTCCCGGCGTAGATCGACGCGCTCGAGAACCAGACCGGCAGGAGCATCCTGGCGTCGAGCTGGATGGCGATGTTGGGCGCGAGCCAGATCTTGGTGCCGAGGCCGAAGGTGAAGGCGAAGCGCCAGATGTCGCTGCTCTGGACGGTCACGCCGTTCACGTTCAGGCTCCCGAGCTGGAAGAGCGCGGCGCCGAGCGACCCGCCGAAGTAGGGCTCGAGGCGGTCGCGGCGGAAGCTGTTCTGGCCGCCGATCTGGAAGTAGTGGATGCTGAGCGAGGAATCGCCGATCCGGCCGCTGCCGTACCTGGTGAAGTGCGCGTTCGTCGGCGCGTAGGTCCAGGACAGCTCGGCGAGCTTTCCCGGCGCCACCTGGGTGCGGAGCGCCGCGCCGTAGCTCACCGACGAGTCGATGTCGGCGAAGCCGGTCGCGTAGTCGAGGTCGGTCGAGAGGTGGTAGCCGACGAGGCCGACCAGCTCGAGTCGGTGCGGCGGCGGCGCGGCGGCGTAGGACGGCGGCGGGGCCGTGGTCGAGCCCGCCTGCGCGAGCGCGGCGGCAGGGACGACCGCGGCGGCGACGGCGAGGATCCGGACGAGGTGCGCTGCCTTCGACATGGGGACCTCCGGCGACGTGCGGCAGGGAGCGTACCCCGGGGATCGCCGCGGAACACACCGACCAAAGTCTCATTTGAAACCGCCTGGTCGCTCGCCTATCGTGCCCGCCATCTTCCCGCAGTCTCCCACCTCGAAAGGGGGTTTGCGTGCAGCTCAGATCTTCCTTCCTGCTCCTCGCGCTGGCCGCTGCGGCCTGCGGTTACTCCGCGCCCGACGAGGTGATCAACGGACAGGCCGTGGCCGCGATCCAGAAGAACAACACGACCTGGGCGAATTACCAGACGTTCAGCGTGGCCAACAAGGTCCAGGTCTTCGACAACCGCAGCGGCAACGGCCAGGCGGACCAGGGGCAGTTGCAGAACGCGCCGGCGCTCATCGACCAGGTCCGGCAGAACATGACCCGGCTCGGCTGGACGGAGGTGCCGTTCAACCCGGCGCTCCTGCCGCCCGCCCCCGGCGCCGCGGACGTTGTCCTCGGCCTCGTCGCGTACCTGGGGAGCACCACCTACGGCGGCTACTACTGCGACTGGTATTACTACGGTTACTACCCGTACGGCTGCGGGTACTACTACTACGGGACGTACAACTTCGGGACCCTGCAGATCCAGATGGGCGACTTCAAGAACGCGGTGGCGAACCCTCCGCCCAACAGCCAGGCGCAGCTCCAGATCATCTGGAACGCCACGATGTACGGCATCACCTCGAACCAGCAGTACAACCTGGCCATCGCGCAGAGCGCGATCGACCGCGCCTTCGATCAGTCGCCCTACCTCCACAAGTAGGACCGGTGAACGACACCATGACGATCAAGCTCGCTCGCGCAGCGGTCCTCGCCACGGTCCTCCTCCTCGGCACCGCTGCCGAGGCCCAGTACACGTACGTCGCCGGCGGCCACCCCGGCCTGGAGAAGGGTGAGACGGCGTTCATCCTCGACTACGAGATCTCGGCGCCGGTCGGCAGCTTCAAGAACTTCATCTCCGACTGGAGCTTCCGCGGCTTCTCCATCGAGGGCCGCTACATGGTGACGCCGAAGATCTCCATCGGCGGCGCCTTCGCCGGCAACCGCTGGCAGCAGACGAACTCGAACCTCCAGGTCGACATCAGCAACAACAACGCCAGCGGCAACATCAGCGGCCCCGTGTTCCGCTACACCGACGACCTCTCGCTCAAGCTCGTCGCGCACTACTACCTGACCGAGGGCAAGCTGCAGCCGTACGTCGGCGTGGGGGTCGGCGGCGCGTGGGTCTACTCCTACGCGCAGGTGGTGGACCTGGCGCTCTCCCACGACTCGTTCGACTTCATCGTCTCCCCGGAGATCGGCCTCCTCTACGAGCTCGCCAGCGGCAGCACCAGCCTCGCCGTGAACCTGGCCGTCCGCTACACCTACACCACGGCGGACCTCGTCAACGGCCGGGCCAGCAACATCTCCTGGCTCACGCTGCCGGTGGTCGGCCTCGCCTGGACGTACTACTGACCGCGCGCATACGCGGGACGTGATCGCGGCGGCGGTGGCCCTGGCCATCGCCGCCGCGCCGCTTTCCGGGGTCGGCTAGACGGCGCTGCGCGCGGCGGTGGGCGACCCTGCCTCCGCCTCGGCCTCGTTCCGCGTCGCCCGGCTGTAGAGCGAGAGCGACGGGTCGAGGATGAAGCGCAGGACGAGACGCCCCCAGGAGCGGTGGTGGTGGAGCCCGTCGTAGAGCTCGGGCGCGAGGCGGCGGAGCGCCGGGAGCCTCGACCACGGCACGCGCATGAGGTCGTGGTGCTCGTTGTGGTACCCGACGTTGAACGCGAACAGGTTCATGGGCCCGTAGTAGGAGAAGGTCTCCTGCTCGCCGGCGCCGGGGATGGTGAGGTAGTGCTCCTGCAGCCAGCGGCCGCCCACCGGGTGCAGGCCGATGGCGAAGACGCTCGCCAGGAGGAGGAAGGCGAACGCCTTCCACCCGGCGAGGGCGATCACCACCGCCAGGAAGGCCAGCTCCACCGCCAGGTTCGCCAGGTACCAGCCGTCGACGAGGCGGATCTTCTTGAGGCGCGGGACGCGCAGCGCCTGGGCCGCGAAGTAGAGGAGCAGCCACAGCGCCTTCCGCCAGGCGGAGTTCCCCACGAGCCGCGCCTCGAGCGGGCTCGGCAGGTCGGCGTCGAGCTCGGGCGTGCCCTGGTGCGCGTGGTGGAGCAGGTGGTACTTGCGGAAGGCGATGGCTCCGGGGAAGACGATGGGCAGGTTCGCGGCGATGGCCGTCCAGGCATTCGCCGCCGACGAGCGGAAGACGAGGTTGTGGGTGGCCTCGTGGATGAGCACCCACAGCGCGTGGTCGGCCACCGCCCCGACGGCGTAGGCCAGGACCGCGATGAGCCACCACGGGCTGTCGCGCAGCGCGAAGGCGAGCGCGAGCTGGAAGCCGACGATGGCGGCGACCCAGAGGGCGGACGACGGCATGTTGCCGCACAGGTCCTTCGCCTCGGGGTGGGCCGCCAGCAGGGTGCGCGTGCGCTCCCTGTGCGGCTCGGGCGTATCCACGTGGTGCCAGTCCAGGGCTGTCGGGTCTGAGGATCTCACGCGGGAATCCTGCTCCCTGCCGAGCGATCCGACCACAGCGCGCGCGGGCCCCCGTCGGGTTCCTGTGCGGAGGCGGGCGGGGCCGGCCGTGCCGCCGGCCGGACGATTCCGCGCGCAAAGACGAGCGAGAATCGGTATGACACGTCGTTCGCGGGACGGCCCCGCGCCGCCGTATCATCCCGGGAGTCCTGCATGTTCTGGCTCGAGCCCCACGACACGAGCGCGCCGCCGCGGCGCGGGAGCCCGCGGATGTTCCGCATCGACTGGATCGAGCGCTACCTGTCGCGCGTGCGCCCGCTCCACGTCATCGCCGTATGGGTCCCGGTCACGATCTGGTTCCTGGTCCGCGCGGTCCGCACTCCGGGTGTCGGCCTGGCCGGGGCGGTGGGCCTGTTCCTCGCCGGCGTGCTCGCCTGGACGCTGCTCGAGTACGTGCTGCACCGGTGGGTGTTCCACTTCGTGCCCGCTCCGGGCTCGGAGCTGCAGCGCGACCTCTCCTTCCTCATCCACGGCGTCCACCACGACTGGCCGTACGATCCGGACCGGCTGGTCATGCCGCCGGTCGTGGCGGTGCTGCTCGCGTTCCTGATCGGCCTGCCCCTGCGGGCGGTCACCGGGGCGGCGCTCTTCCCCGGGGTGTTCGCGGGCCTGGTGGCGGGTTACCTCTGGTACGACCTCACCCACTACGCAGTGCACCACCTGAAGCAGCGCACGGGGTTCGGCAAGCTGCAGCGGCGCAACCACCTCGTGCACCACTTCGCGCAGCCCGACGCGCGCTACGGCGTGACCACCCCGCTCTGGGACATCGTGTTCGGGACCTACCCGGCGTCGACGCAGGCCGGCGCCGGGGCGGAGGGGCACTGACGCGGGCGCGCCGCGCGCCGCTTCAGCCGACCGTCTCGGCGTAGGTCATGACGAGGTACATGACGGCGGGCTCGGCGCCGGTGTTGACGTAGGCGTGCGCCACGTCCGCCGGGAAGACGATGGCGTCGCCGGGCCCGAGCGCCTCGCGCTGATCGCCGAACTCGACCGTGATGCTGCCGCTCGCCACCACGAGGTTCTCGGTGGTGCCGGGGGGATGCGCCTCGGCCCGCTCCGAGCGCCGCGCCGCCAGCCGCACCTCGTAGAACTCGACCCGGCGGGGCTCGTCGAAGGGGAACAGGGCGCGCGAGCTGAACGCGCCGTCGCGGCTGGCGAGGACCTTCGCCTGCTCCTGCCGGAGCACCGCGTGCGTGCTGGTGGCCTTCTGCGAGATGAGCGCGGAGAAGGGGACGGCGAGCGCGGTCGCGATCTTCCACACCACGTTGATGGTGGGCGTGCTCTGGCCGAGCTCGATCTGCGAGAGCATGGCGCGCGAGACGCCCGAGGCCCGGGCGAGGCGCTCGAGCGAGAGGCCGCGGCGCACGCGCAGCCGCCGCAGGTTGGCGCCGACGATGGGGGTGAGGTCGGAGGCGGCGTGGTCCGCGGGAGCTGCCTCGGGCTCGGGCGCCGCCGGCGGACGGGGCGCCGCGCCGGCGCTCGGCGCCGGGCCGATCACGCGACCGGCCACACGGGCACCCAGGTCACCACGACGGGTACCAGGCAGATGGCGGGCATGGCCGGGCGCTGCATGGCCGCGGGCCGCTCCGCGCGGCGCTGGCGCTCGCGGCGTACGGTCTCGAGGTCGATGACGGCTGCAGCCTGGCTCATGTTTGTCCGCTCCTTCGCTCTGACCGGATGAATATCCGCGATAGCGGAGCCGATGTCAAGCAGGATCTCCGCTATGGCGGACAGCGGTCCCGGCCGGGCACCGGGCGCCGGCCCTAGAGGCCGCTCGCCGTGAGGCTGTCCCTGGGCTCGGGCGGGAAGACGCGCAGGCGCCGCGGTGCCGCGTAGATCCGCGCGCCGGGAGCGAGCGCCAGCTCCTCGGCCGCCCGCGCTTCCACCTCGGCCTCGAGCGGCCCGACCGGCGTCGAGAGCTCGACCCGCACCGAGGCGCCGAGCGGCACCACCCGGAGCACCTCCGCGCCGAAGCTGTCCGGCGCCGGGGTGGCCGAGAGCGCGATCTCGTGCGGCCGGACGAAGACCTGCGCCCGCCCGTCCGCGGCGCCGCCCGGGGCCTCGAACTCGAGGGAGCCGACGCGGGCGCGCCCGCCGGCGAGGTCGCCGCGCAGCGCGTTCACCGAGCCGAGGAAGCGCATGACGAACGGGGAGGCCGGCTCCTCGAACACCTGGCGCGGCGTGCCCTCCTGCTCGATCCGGCCCTGGTTCATGAGCACGACCCGGTCCGACACCTCGAACGCCTCCTCCTGGTCGTGGGTGACGAAGACGGTGGTGACGTGGATCTCGTCGTGCAGGCGGCGCAGCCATCGGCGCAGCTCCTCGCGCACGCGGGCGTCCAGCGCGCCGAACGGCTCGTCGAGGAGGAGCACCCGCGGCTCGGTGGCGAGCGCGCGCGCCAGCGCCACGCGCTGCCGCTGGCCGCCCGAGAGCTGGCTGGGGAAGCGCCGCTCCAGACCCTCCAGCTGCACGAGCCGCAGGAGCTCGCGCACCCGGGCTCGCACCTCCGGCTGCGGGCGGCGCCGCACGCGCAGCGCGAAGGCGACGTTCTCCGCGACGGTCATGTGCCGGAAGAGCGCGTAGTGCTGGAAGACGAGCCCGACGTTGCGGTCGCGGGCGCTGCGGCCCTCGACCGCCTCGCCCTCGTGCAGCACCTCGCCCGAGTCGGCCGCCTCCAGGCCGGCGATGATGCGCAGCAGCGTCGTCTTGCCGCAGCCGGACGGGCCGAGCAGCGCGACCAGCTCGCCGGAGGGCACGTGCAGCGAGACGTCGCGCAGCACGGCGTGGCCGTCGAAGGCCTTGGACAGGTTCTTGACCTCGATGCTCATGGGGCGCTCCCCGCCGCCGCGCGGTCGGCCCGCTCCTTCCACTCCACCGCCTTCTTCGCCACCAGCGTCACGCCGGCGAGGAGGACGAGGAGCGAGGCGACCGCGAACGAGGCGGCGAAGTTGTACTCGTCGTAGAGGATCTCGACGTGCAGCGGGATGGTGTTGGTCTCGCCGCGGATGTGGCCGGAGACGACCGAGACGGCGCCGAACTCGCCCATCGCCCGCGCGTTGCAGAGGATGACGCCGTAGAGCAGGCTCCACTTCACGTTGGGGAGCGTGACGCGCCGGAAGATCTGCCAGCCGCTCGCGCCCAGCACCAGCGCCGCCTCCTCCTCCTCCGTGCCCTGCGCCTCCATGAACGGGATGAGCTCGCGCGCCACGAAGGGGAACGTCACGAAGACGGTGGCGAGGACGATGCCGGGGACGGCGAAGACGACCTTCAGATCGTGCGCCTCGAGCCACGGGCCGAGCCAGCCGCGCGCGCCGAAGAGCAGCACCGTCGCCATCCCGGAGATGACCGGCGAGACGCCGAAGGGGAGGTCGATGAGCGAGACGAGGACGTTCCTCCCCCGGAACCGGAAGCGCGTGACCGACCAGGCCGCCGCCAGCCCGAAGGCCGTGTTGAGCGGCACGGCGATGGCGGCGGTGAGGAGCGTGAGCCGGATGGCGGCCAGCGCGGCGTCGTCGCGCAGGGCGGCCAGGTAGACGTCCCACCCCTTCTTCAGCGCGGAGCTGAAGATGGTGACGGTGGGCAGGACGATGAAGAGGGCGACGAAGGCGAGCGCGAGCCCGACGAGGGCGATCCGCACCCAGAGCGGATCCTGCGTGGCGCGGCGGGCGGGGCGCGAGACCGCGGTCGAACCGGCTCCCTCACCCTGGCCCTCGTTTCCTGCGGGGGGGAGGGAGTCCGGCGCCGGAGCGTCGGGTCGAGCGCGTGCCAGCGAGGCGCTCACGCCACGGCCCCCGCCCGCGCCCGCGTCCACCCCTGGAGCCGGTTCACCGCCAGGAGCAGCGCGAACGACGCGGCGAGCATGACCGTGGCCAGCGCGGTGGCGCCGCCGTAGTCGAACTGCTCCAGCTTGGTCATGATGAGGAGCGGCGTGATCTCGGTCCGCAGCGGCATGTTCCCCGAGATGAAGACGACCGAGCCGTACTCGCCCAGCGCCCGGGCGAACGCGAGCGAGAAGCCGGTCACGGCCGGCGGCACGATCTCGGGCAGCAGGACGCGCAGGAAGATCTGGCCCCGGGTCGCGCCGAGCACGTGCGCCGCCTCCTCCATGTCGCCCTCGAGGTCCTCCAGCACCGGCTGCACCGTCCGGACCACGAACGGCAGCCCGATGAAGACGAGCGCCACGAGCACGCCCAGCGGGCTGAACGCGCCGTGGATACCGAGCGCCTCGAGCGGCCCGCCCACGGCGCCGCCGCGCGACCAGACGGCGGTGAGGGCGATGCCGGAGACGGCGGTGGGGAGCGCGAAGGGCACGTCGACGAGCGCGTCGACGAGGCCCCGCCCCGGGAAGCGGTAGCGCACGAGGACCCAGGCGAGGAGCACGCCGAAGAGCACGTTCACGGCCGCGGCCAGGACCGAGGCGCCGAAGGACAGCCGGTACGAGGCGAGCGCCCGCGGGCTCGTCACCGCGGCCCAGAACCCGCTCCAGCCGAGCCCGGTCGCCCGGAGCACGATGGTGGAGAGCGGGATGAGGACGACGAGGCCGAGGTAGGCGACGGTGATCCCGGTGGAGAGGCCGAAGCCCGGGAGGACGCCGCGGCGGCTGCGGTTCATCGGCGGGGCCTCGCCGGGCTCGCGGCGCGCGGGATCACGTGCCGGGCCGGTAGATCTGGTCGAAGAGGCCGCCGTCGGCGAAGTGCGTGGCCTGCGCCTTCGCCCACCCGCCGGCCGCCTCGTCCACGTCGAAGAGCCGGAGCGCGGGGAAGGTCGCGGCATGGCGCGCGGCGACCCTGGCGTCGCGCGGGCGGTAGAAGCTGCGGGCGGCGATCTCCTGGGCGGCGTCGCCGTAGAGGAACTCGAGGTAGGCGCGGGCCACCGCTGCCGTGCCGCGCTTCTCGGCGACGGCGTCGACCAGCGCCACCGGCGGCTCGGCCAGGATCGACTCGCTCGGGACGACCACGTCGAACCGGTCGGGGCCGAGCTTCCTCGCCGCCAGCATCGCCTCGTTCTCCCAGGCGATGAGCACGTCGCCGATCCCGCGCTCCACGAAGGTGGTGGTCGAGCCGCGCGCGCCGGAGTCGAGGACGGGCACGTTCCGGTAGAGCGCCGTCACGAAGGCGCGCGCCTTCGCCTCGTCCCGCGTCCGCCGCAGCTCGAAGCCCCACGCCGCCAGGTAGTTCCAGCGCGCGCCGCCCGAGGTCTTCGGGTTCGGCGTGATGACGTAGAGGCCCGACCGCACCAGATCGGGCCAGTCGCGGATGCCCTTCGGGTTCCCCTTGCGGACGAGGAAGACGATGGTGGAGGTGTAGGGCGTCGCCTTCTGCGGCAGCCGCGCCGCCCAGCCCGGCTTCACCAGGCCGGCCTTCTCCAGCGCGTCGACGTCGTAGGCGAGCGCCAGGGTGACGACGTCGGCCTGCAGCCCGTCCATGACCGCCCGCGCCTGCTTTCCCGAGCCGCCGTGCGACTGCTTCACGGTGACGTCCCGGCCGGTCCGCGCCTTCCAGGCCTTGGCGAACTCGGCGTTCACGGCCTCGTACAGCTCGCGCGTGGGGTCGTAGGAGACGTTGAGCAGCGCGACCGGCCTCGGGCCGTCGACGGCCGCGCCGGTGCTGCGCGCCGGGAGCGCCGCCGCCAGCGCCGCGAGCGCCAGGCCGGCCGCGAGGACGGGCGCCGTCAGGCGGCGCATTCACCCTCCGAGGTCTCGGGCGCGAAGGCGCGGTCCTCGCCGGGGTCGATGAAGTCCTCGGGGTGGGCGCTCTCCGCCGTGAGCTCGCCCAGGTCCTTGAGGACCGCCTTGGCGCGCTCGAGCGGGACGCGGGCGAAGAAGGCCGTGGCGCTCTCGCCGCCGGCGCGCTCGGCGCGGTAGAGGGCGACGAGCCGCTCCAGCACCTGCGGCACGCGCCGCGCCGGGACCTTGGCGGCGAGCCGGCCGAAGCGGGCCCCGCCGTCGTCGCAGCCGCCGCCGACGAGCACGAAGTACTGGGGCACCGGGCGGCCGTCGAGCTTGCGCGCGCTGCCCTGGAAGCCGATGCCGGAGACGTGGTGCTGGCCGCAGCCGTTCGGGCAGCCGCTCACGTTGACCTGCAGGTCCTCGGCCGCGGCCGCCAGCTCCGGGTGGTCGCGCAGGTGCGACTCGAGGAGGCGCCCGGCGCCGCGCGAGGCGGTCACCGCCAGCTTGCAGCTCTCCGCCCCCGGGCAGCTCACCACGTCGGCGACCGTGCCGGCTCCTGCCTTCCCCAGCCCGGCGGCGGCGAGGCGCCGGAAGAGCTCGGGCGCGTCCTTCTCGCGCACCCAGCGGAAGAGGAGGTCCTGGCGGAGCGTGGCGCGCACCGTCCCGTCGCCGTAGGCGGCGGCGAGGTCCGCCACGGCCCGGAGCTGGCCCGAGGTCACGGCGCCGAGCTGAAGCGTGGCGACGGCGGTCACGTAGCCGAGCTGCTTCTGGGGCTGCACGTTGG
>DASTGH010000626.1:0-8965 GCA_035719345.1 Anaeromyxobacteraceae bacterium | reverse complement strand
GGCGCGCGGGACGGTCCCGCTGGACGAGCTGGTGCAGGAGGGGAACCTCGGCCTCCTCCGGGCCGTCGAGAAGTACGACCCCGATGCCGGGACGCGCTTCGCCACCTACGCGCTGTGGTGGATCCGGGCCTACGTCTGGCGGTACCTCCGCGCCGCCCGCTCGAGCGTCCGGCCGAGGAGCGGCGAGACGGCGCGCGCGGACCTCTCGCTCGAGGCGCCGGTCCACGACGATGGCGACGCCACCTGGCTCGATCAGGTGGAGGACGATCGGCCGGCCGCCGACGACCGGTATGCCGAGGCGGAGGCCGGGGCGCGGCTGCGCGGCGCACTGCGACGCGCCCGCCCGCGCATCGGCGAGATCGGCTGGGACGTGATCCACAGCCGGCTGCAGCAGGACCCGCCCGACACCCTCGCCGAGATCGGGCGGCGATGGGGCGTGTCGCGCGAGCGCGTGCGGCAGATCGAGGTCAAGACGAAGCGGTTCCTGCGGGACTACCTCGAGCCCGCGAAGCGGGCGGCGTAGCGCCAGGAGGGCCCCGATGGCGACCCGGAAGCCGCCGCCGTGCGCGGCGTGCCGCGACGGCGAGGGCCGCGCGACGACGACGGTCCTCACCTTCGCGCTCGCCCGCTGCCGAACGACCGCCAGCGCCCGGGTGGCGGCCCGCACCTGCCGCGCCTGCGGTGCGGTCGCGGTCGACCCCCAGGTGGAGGTCCGGGCGCGCCTCGCGGTCGGCTGCACGCTCGCCGACCACGGCGTCCACGACGGCGAGGCGTTCCGCCACCTGCGCCGGGCGCTCGGCCTGCGCGCCGCCGAGCTGGCGCGCCTGCTCGACGTCACGCCGGAGACCATCTCGCACTGGGAGACCGGGAAGTCGACGCCTGCGCGCGGCGCCTTCGTGGCCCTGGCGGCGCTGGCGCAGGACGCGCTCGACGGCCGCACCGCCACCCGGGACCGCCTGGCGGCGATGGCCGACGGGCGCCGCTGGCCGCGCGCGCTCTCGGTCGAGCTCGCCGCCCGCTGAAGCCCCGCCGCCCCGGCCGCCGGCATTGGCGCGCGCGGGGGCCGTGGCCACGTTGCGGGGAGCCGATGGAACGATCGGGGACGGGTGAGGGCGGCGCGCCGGTGCGCATCGCCTGGCGGCGCGGCGACCCGGTCGACGCCATGCTGGAGCGCGAGTGGCTCGTCGCCAACGGGCTCGGCGGCTACGCCTCGGGGACGCTGGCCGGCGTCGCCACGCGCCGCTACCACGCGCTGCTCGTCGCCGCGCTGCCGCACGTCGGCCGCGTCGTGGCCCTGAACCGGGTCGCGGACCAGCTGCGCGTGGGCGGTGGCGAGCCGGTCTCGCTCTGCGGCGAGGAGCGCGCCGGGCGGCTCGACATGGGCGCGGCCCGGCACCTCGTCGACGTCCGGCTCGAGCTCGGGCTGCCGGTGTGGACGTTCGAGGTCGACGGCTGCACCGTCGAGAAGCGGCTGGTGCTGCCCCACGGCCACAACACGGTCCACGTGTCCTGGCGCGTCGCCCCGGGCGGCGGGCCGGTGGGCCTGACGCTGCGGCCGGGGCTCCACGTGCGGCCGCACGACGCTGCGGTGGCCGCGCCGCTGCCCGGTCACGTCTTCTCGGTGAGCGGCGATCGGTACGAGGTCGCCTGCGGCCCGGACCTGCCGGTGGTCCGCCTCCGCATCGCCGGCCAGCCCGCCCGCTTCATGCTCGCGCGCGAGCGCCTGGCCGAGCTCATGTACCGCGTCGAGCGCAGCCGCGGCTACGACGCGCAGGGGGACCTGTGGAGCCCCGGCGCGTTCGAGGTCGAGCTGGCGGACGGCGGCGCCGTGACGCTCGTCGCCTCCACCGAGCCCTGGGACACGGTGGAGGCGCTCGCGCCGGAGGCCGCCCTCGCCTCCGAGGCCGCCCGTCGCGAGCGGCTCCTCGACGCCGCGCCGCCGCCCGCCCGGCGCGGGCCGGCCGCGGAGCTGGTGCTGGCGGCCGACGCCTTCGTCATCACCCCCGCCGGCCGGCCCCAGGACGCGGCGCGCTCGCGCGCGGTCGGCGACGAGCCCCGCAGCGTCATCGCCGGGTACCACTGGTTCACCGACTGGGGACGGGACACGATGATCAGCCTGGAGGGGCTCACCCTCTGCACCGGACGCTCGGACGAGGCCGGCTTCATCCTGCGGGCGTTCGCGCACCACGTCCGCGACGGCCTCATCCCGAACCTCTTCCCCGAGGGCGACGCCGAGGGCCTGTATCACACGGCCGACGCGACGCTCTGGCTGTTCCACGCGCTCGACCGCTACGTCGTCCGGACCGGCGACCGCGCCACGCTGCGCCGGTTGCTGCCGGCGATGGAGGCGATCGTCGCCGCGCACCGGCGCGGCACGCGCTTCGGGATCGGCGAGGACCCGGCGGACGGCCTGCTGCGGCAGGGCGCCGAGGGCTACCAGCTCACCTGGATGGACGCGAAGTGCGACGGGTGGGTGGTGACGCCGCGCCGCGGCAAGGCGGTCGAGATCAACGCGCTCTGGTACAACGCGCTCTCCGTCTTCGCCCGCTGGCTGGGCGAGGAGCGCGGCGACGGCGCGGCCCGGCCGTTCGCCGGCGCCGCGGCGCGCGTGCGCGACTCCTTCAACCGCCGCTTCTGGTACGACCGCGGCGGGTGGCTGTACGACGTGGTCGACCCGCCGGACGTGGGCGGCGACGACGCGTCCTGCCGCCCGAACCAGCTCCTCGCGCTCTCCCTGCCCCACCCCGTGCTCGACGCCTCGCGCTGGGAGCGCGTGGTCGAGGTGGTGCGGGAGAAGCTCGTCACGCCCGTGGGCCTGCGCTCCCTCTCGCGCGACCACCCGGACTACAAGCGCAGCTACCACGGCGACCTGCGCACGCGCGACGCCGCCTACCATCAGGGTACCGTGTGGAGCTGGCTCGTCGGCCCCTTCGTCGACGCCTGGCTGCGCGTGCACCCGGGCGATCGCGCCGGGGCGCGCCGCTTCCTCTCGGGGCTCGTCGAGCACCTGGGCGACGCCTGCGTCGGCTCCGTCTCCGAGGTTTTCGACGCCGAACCGCCCTTCGCCGCGCGCGGCTGCATCGCCCAGGCCTGGGGCGTGGCCGAGCTCCTGAGGAGCCTCGAGGCGACGGAGAGCGACTCACCCATTGCCCCTCGCCGGGGCGCGGCGTCACGCCGGGCGGCCGGCCTAGACCTCCCGCCATGAGCTTCGACGTGATCGTCATCGGCAGCGGCCAGGCGGGCGTCCCCCTCGCCACGCGCCTCGCGCAGAACGGCAGGCGCGTGCTGCTCGCGGAGCGCGGCGCGCTCGGCGGCACCTGCGTCAACACCGGCTGCACGCCCACGAAGACGCTGGTGGCGAGCGCCCGCGCCGCGCACGTGGCCCGCACCGCGGGCCGGCTCGGCGTCCGCGTGCCGGAGCCGAGCGTCGACTTCCCCGCCGTCATCGCGCGCAAGGACGAGGTGGTGCGGCGCTGGCAGGAGGGCGTGGCGCGCCGGATCGCGTCTGCGGCTCCGGGCCTGCGGCTCGTGCGCGGCCACGCGCGGCTCGTCGGGCCGCACGCGGTCGAGGTGGACGGCGAGCGCCACGAGGCCGCGACCATCGTCCTGAACACCGGGGCGCGCCCGGTCGAGCCGCCCATCCGCGGGCTCGGCGACGTGCCGTGGCTCGACAACCGGCGCGTCATGGAGCTGCGCGAGCTGCCGCGCCGCCTGCTGGTCGTGGGCGGCGGCTACATCGGCTGCGAGTTCGCGCAGGCGTACCGCCGCTTCGGCGCCGAGGTGACGGTCGTCGAGCCCGGCCCGCACCTCCTCGCCCGCGAGGACCCGGAGGTGTCGGAGGCGCTCGAGGGCGCCTTCCGCGCCGAGGGCATCGAGCTGCGGCTCGGGACGAGGGCGGCCGGAGTGAGCCGCGAGGGCGACGGGCTGCGGCTCGCGCTGGAGGGCGGCGGCGCGCTGGCGGGGAGCCACCTGCTGGTGGCGACCGGCCGCCGGCCGAACACCGACGACCTCGGCTGCGACGCGGCGGGCGTCGCGCTGGACGGCCGCGGCTTCGTGCGGGTGGACGATCACTACCGCACCAGCGCCGAGGGCATCCACGCGGTGGGCGACTGCGCCGGGGGCCCGCAGTTCACCCACGCCGCCTGGGACGACCACCGGCTGCTCTTCGACGTCCTCGCCGGCCGGCCCGGCCGCGGCCGGTCCGACCGGGTCGTCCCGTACACCGTCTACACCGATCCGCAGGTGGCCGGCGTCGGGCTCACCGAGCGCCAGGCGCGGGAGCGCGGCGTGGCCCACGAGGTGGCGAGCCTGCCCTTCGCCCACATCGCGCGCGCCATCGAGACCGACGAGACCGCCGGGATCGTGAAGGTCCTCGTCGATCCGTCGACGGAGCGGATCCTGGGGGCCTCGATCGTCGGCGCCGAGGCGGGCGAGCTGGTCCACGTCTTCGCCGCGCTCATGGTGGCCGGCGCGCCGGCGCGCGCGGTCGTCGACATGGAGGTGGTCCACCCCGCCTTCGCCGAGGGCCTCCAGTCCGCCCTCATGTCGCTGCCGCGCTACCGCCTCTCGTGAGCGCGATGGCGCCGCTCACCGGGCGACCGCGGCGGCTGGCGCGAGCACGACCGGGGCGTCCGCACCGGCGAGCGCGGGTGCCGGGGGCTCCATCACCTGCGCCCACGTCACCCTGGCGTCCGCCGTCGCCGGGCAGAGCCGCTCGTCCAGATCGGCGGCCGCCTGCGCCAGGTCCTGGCGCGTGCCGGCGACGCGGCGCGCGGCGCGCTCCCGGCGCGCCACGTCCTGGTAGCGCTCGCGCGTGCCCAGGCCCTGGCGCGACGCCTCGCGAAGGGCGGCCGCCGAGAGCGCGTCCCGCCGCAGGGTCTCGAGGAGCCGCGCGACGAGCCCCTGCGACTCGGCGTCGAGCGCGCCGCGGTCGACGGGCGAGAGCCCCTGCCGGTTACCGGCCCACACCCGTGCCAGCGCGCCGAACGCGTCGGGCGCGGGCAGGTCCTCGAGGACGAGCGCCGGCGTGCCCGGGATGGGGAAGTCCTTGCTCATGAGCGCGAAGAGGAGCGCGCCGTCGGGCCTTCCCCGCACCGCCGCCAGCAGCGGGCCGAACCCGAAGAAGAGGGCGCCGTCCGTGCCCGCCGCCTCGCTCACGCGCGCCCGGTCGCCGGCGTCGAGCGGGGCGGCGCCCTCGGCGCGAGGCCGGGGTGCGCGCTTGAGCGTGGCGAGGAGGTCGCGCAGCTGATCGATGCCGATGACCACGTTGAGCGCGCTGCCGCGGGCGTAGGCCGCGTGGTAGACGCCGACGAGCTCGAACTCCCCGGTCCGGCACGAGACCGCGAACACCGGCGACCCGGAGTTCCCGGGCGAGAGCAGCGCGTCCACCACGAAGTCGTCGTGGTCCCACGTGCCGTCCTCGTCGTGGTCGTAGGCGGAGACGACCTTGCCGACGTTGTTCGCGCGCAGCACGCCCAGCGGGAAGCCGCGCACGTCGACCACGTTCCGCTCGCGGAGCGCGGCGCTGCGCCCCAGCTTCCAGGGCACGACCGGAAGCGTCGCCTTCGCGCGCAGCACGGCCACGTCGAGCTCCGGATCGGAGACCACCCGCGAGAGCGGCACGTCGTCCCGCGGGTACTCGTCCTTCTCGTCGTCGACGATGGCGAGGGTGTTGGAGACGAGCTTGCAGCCCGGCGGGACCTCCTCCACGGCATGCTCCTCGCTGGTGACGGCGGGCCACTCGGCCACGTGCTCGTTCGTGAGCAGGAGCGTCTCGGCGGCCTGCTGCCGGAAGGCGAAACCGGTGCCGTGGGCCACCACCTTCGTCCGCGACCGCCGCAGCGTGCCGTCGGGCGCGTACGACGGGCACTCGTAGGTCGCGGTCGTCCGGATGCAGAAGGTGTAGGGCTTCTGCGCCTGCTCGAACTCGCGCGCCCGCGCGGACAGCGCGGCGAGGTCGTCGGCGTACTCGCCGGCGCAGTACGGCGCGCCGGACGGGGCGGAACCCGGAGGCGGCGCCTCCGCCCCCGGTGAGGCGGCCGGCGGCGCCGGCGGGGAGGGCGGTGGGTCTGCGCGGGCGGGAGCCTGCGGCCCCAGCGCCAGCATCGCCGACGAGAGGAACACCCTCATGCTCGCACGGGTGAGCCGCATCCGACCTCCTGCCGCTCCGGCAGCCGCCGGCAGGATGGTCCTGCACGGTTTGGAATCCAACTACGCCGGACGGGTCGGCGCGCCACCGGGGTTCACGCCCCCGGGAGGTCGCGCCGTCACCGGCGAGGGGCCGCGCGTCCGACCGGTCAGCGCGCGGGGCCGCAACGGCCGTCGAGCGCGGCGTGGACCGCTTCGAGGATCCTCGCCTGCTGCAGCGGCTTCGGCACGAAGCAGCAGGCGCCCGCGTCGACGAGGTCCTTCCCGCTCTCCAGCCGGCCGGAGATCCCGATGAGGCGGACCTCGCGCAGGTTCGGGATGGGACAGGCCTGCAGCCACCGGACGAACTCCGAGCCGTCGATGCCATCGAGGTGCTGGTCCACGATGGCGACGTCCGGGACGTCGGTGACGATGACGCGCACCGCGGTCTCCGCGCTCTCGGCGACGGCCACCTCGAACCCGGCGGACTTGACGATGTCCGTGAGCATGGCGCGCGTGATGCGGTTGTCGTCGACGATGAGGATCTTGCGCGCGAGCATCTCGTCTCCTTCCTGGAAGGATAGGCGCCGGACGCGCGGCGCCGCAGCCGTCTGGTCGCGGGATGCGCTGCGGGCGCAGGGCGCCCGACATCGCCCCACCTCGCGCGCCGCGCCTCGCGCCCCGGGTCGCGGCGGGATCGCGTGGACGGCGGCGGCCGGGCGGCGGGGTGGTATCCTCGCCTCTCCCCCTCCGGAGTGCACGAGCGTCGATCTGTGACCGTCGAGACTGGGAAGGAGTTCACGCGCGGTGACGGCCCGACCCCCGGCCCGCGCTGGCGGTCGGGGTGGGCGGGCCTGCTCCTCTTCGCGACGATCGACTTCGCGCTCTGCTGGGCCGGCCTGGCGCTCACGCCGGGTCCCACGCACGTGGCGCTCTTCTGGCCCGCGGCCGGGCTCCTCGCCGCGGCGCTCCTCGTCACGGAGCGGCGCCGCTGGCCCGCGCTCGTCGCCGCCGCGGCGGTGCCCACCGCCGCGTTCAACGCGGCGCTGGGGCAGCCGGGGAGCGTGGTCGCCTACTTCGCCCTGAGCAACGCCGCGGCCGCGCTCCTCTCCGCCTGGCTCACCCACCGGCTGTGCGCGGGCCGCCCGCAGCTCGCCCGGCCCTGGCACGTCTTCGCCTTCATCCTCGTCGGCCCGTTCCTCGTCAGCGGCTGCGCCTCGGCCCTGTCGGCCGTGACGCTCGCGGCGGCGTACCACGGGTCGACGCTCGGCACCTGGCTCGAGATGTGGGCGGGGACCGGGCTCGGCACGATGACCGTCGGGTCCCTGCTCCTCGCCTGGGCGGAGCCGTCCAGCTCGCGGAGAGCGCTCGGCCGCTCCAGGCTGGAGCGCCTGGCGCTGGCCGGGTCCTTCGCCCTTGCCTGCTGGCTCGTCTTCGTGAGCCCGGTCCTGGCCCGCCTCACCCACGAGATCCTGCTCCTGCCCGTGCTCGTCTGGGTGGCGCTGCGCTTCCGGATGCGCGGCGCGACCGCCTGCGGGCTGCTCCTCACGCTGGTGGCGCTCTCCGCCACGGTCGCGGGGCGCGGCGTGTTCGCGGCCGACGGGAAGGCGCCCACCGACGCCATGGTGGCGGCCCAGGTCTTCTGCTTCGTCGTCATGCTGGCCGAGCTGCTCATGGCGAGCATCGCCGAGAGCGCGCGCCGCAGCGCCGACGCCCTGCGCGCCAGCGAGGAGAAGTACCGCCTGCTCGTGGAGAACCAGACCGACCTCGTGGTGAAGGTCGACGTCGAGGGCCGGTTCCTCTTCGTGAGCCCGAGCTACTGCCGGCTCTTCGGCAAGAGCGAGGCGGAGCTGCTCGGCAAGACGTTCATGCCGCTCGTCCACGAGGACGACCGCGAGGCGACGACGCGCGCCATGGAGGCGCTGGGGCGACCGCCGCATGCCGCCTACGTGGAGCAGCGCGCGCTCACGGTCCAGGGCTGGCGCTGGCTGGCGTGGGCGGACACCGCCATCGTGGACGGCGCCGGGCGCGTGGCCGCGGTGGTGGGCGTCGGGCGCGACGTGACCGAGCGCCGGGAGATGGAGGACCGGCTGCGGCAGTCGGAGAAGCTGGAGGCCATCGGACGCCTGGCCGGCGGCGTCGCGCACGACTTCAACAACCAGCTGACCGGCATCCTCAACAGCGCGGAGCAGCTCTGCCGCGCGCTCGGGCACGCGCCGCAGCTGCGCGCAGCGGCGTCGCTGGTCCGGGACGCCGCGCTGCGCTCGGCGGCGCTGACGCGGCGCCTGCTCGCCTTCGCCCACAAGCACCAGGGGCGGAGCCTCGTCGTGGACGTCGATCGCGTGGTGGACGAGGTGCTCGCGCTCCTCTCCCGCAGCGTCGACCCGCGCATCGCGCTCTGCACCGAGCGGGGCGCGTCCGCGGCGCGGGTGCGTGGCGATCCCGACCGCCTCCACACCGCGCTCCTCAACCTGGCGCTGAACGCGCGCGACGCCATGCCCGCCGGCGGCACGATCACCATCGAGACCCGCGCCGTCGTCCTCGACGCGGCGCGCTGCGCCGCGCTCGGCTTCGGGCTCGCGCCCGGCCCGCACGTGGAGATCTGCGTCCGCGACACGGGCGCCGGGCTGAGCGCGGAGGCGCGCGCCCATCTCTTCGAGCCGTTCTTCACCACCAAGCCCACCGGATCCGGGCTCGGGCTGGCGGAGGTGTACGGCGCCGCCAAGGCGCACCGCGGCGCGGTGGCGGTGGAGAGCGCGCCCGCGCGCGGCACGTCCGTGACGCTGGTGCTCCCGGCCGCCGACGCCGAGGCGGTCGAGGCGCCGGCGGCGGGCGGCCC
>DASTGH010000625.1:0-6399 GCA_035719345.1 Anaeromyxobacteraceae bacterium | reverse complement strand
ACTTCGTCGTCCGCGAGTTCGCGTTCCGTTCGGGCGAGAGGCTGGCCGAGCTGCGCATCCACTACCGCACGGTGGGAGCGCCGCGGCGCGACGCGAAGGGGGTCGTCGACAACGCCGTTCTCGTCACCCACGGCACGACCGGCAGCGGGGCCCAGTTCATCCGGCCGGAGTTCGCCGGGGAGCTCTTCGGACCGGGCCAGCCGCTCGACGCGACCCGCTTCTACGTGATCCTGCCGGACGGCATCGGGCATGGGCGGTCGAGCAAGCCCAGCGACGGGCTCCGCGCGCGGTTCCCGCGCTACGGCTACCTCGACATGATCGAGGCGCAGCGTCGGCTCGTGGTGGAGGGGCTCGGCGTGACGCACCTCCGCCTGGTCATGGGGACCTCCATGGGCGGGATGCACACCTGGCTCTGGGGAGAGCGCTATCCCGACATGATGGACGCGCTCCTCCCGCTCGCGAGCCTCCCCACGCAGATCTCGGGCCGGAACCGCGTCTGGCGCCGGGCGGTCATCGACGCGATCCGCAACGACCCCGCCTGGCGCGGCGGCGAGTACGAGACTCAGCCGCCGTCGCTCCGGACCGCCGCCGAGATGCTGTGGCTCATCGGGAGCAACCCCGTCCTGCGGCAGCGTGAGGCGCCCACGCGCGAGAAGGCGGACGCGACCATCGAGGAGTACGTGGCGAAGTTCCTCGGGACGAGCGACGCGAACGACGTGCTCTACGCGCTCGAGGCCTCCGCCGATTACGACCCCGGCCCCGACCTCGAGAAGATCCGCGCGCCGCTCCTCGCCATCAATACGGCCGACGACCTCATCAACCCGCCGGAGCTCGGGATCCTGGAACGTGAGGTGAAGCGGGTGCCGCGCGGCCGCGCCGTGGTCCTGCCGCTCGGCGAGCGGACCCGAGGACACGGGAGCCACACCGTGGCGACGCTGTGGAGGGAGCGCCTGGCGGAGTTGCTGAAGCAGACGGGGAGATGACCGGGCGGCGATGGCCGTCCGTCGACGCCGCGCTCCACGACCGGCGTCTAGGCGAGCTTCTCCGGCGGCTTCCTTGTCTTCGGCTCCAGAAAGGCGTTGCAGGCGTAGCACCACAGGAAGTCGTAGTCGGTACGCTGCGGCCGGATCCACGGGTGGCCGGTCCGGCGGTAGTGTTCGGTGTCGTGGGCGGCGTGCGACTCGCAGCAGCCCACGTAACCGCACGTCAGGCAGATGCGCAGGTCGGCCTCGAGGCCGCAGGCCTGGCAGCCCTCCTGCTCGGACTGGCGACGCGCCGGCAGCCCCCCACCATGCGGGCAAGCGGACAAGGGCAAGTGCTTCCACGGTTCCGCCATGGGTATCTCCTCGACGGTCTTGGATGCTCGAGGCCGATCCGCGTGGCGCTATCATCCCCGCCCATGAACGATCACCAGGGCCTCGCCCTCGACCCGCGCTCCAGCCCGGCGGGGGACCCTCGCTCCAACCGCGGCACCCTCCAGTTCATCGCCCGTCAGGCGATGATCGATCATGGCCTCGAGCCGGAGTTCCCGCCAGCCGCGCTGGAACAGGCGCGCACCGCCGAGGCGGCCCGCGCTGACGGCGCCGGCGTCCGCGATCTTCGGGGCCTCCTCTGGTCCTCCATCGACAACGACGACTCGATGGATCTGGACCAGATCGAGGTGGCCGAGCGGCTGCCCGACGGCGCGGTCAAGGTCCTGATCGGCATCGCCGACGTCGACGCGCTGGTGCCGCGCGGCTCCCCGGTCGACCGGCACGCCGAGACCAACACCACCTCGGTGTATGTGGCGGGCCGCGTCTACCCGATGCGGCCCGAGCGGCTATCCACCGATCTCACCTCGCTCGGCCCGGACGTCGATCGGCTCGCGGTGGTCACCGAGCTCACGGTGACGGCCCGGGGCGAGGTCATCGGGACGGCCTTCTACCGTGCGTTGGTCCGCAACCGCTGCAAGCTGGCCTACCGCGCGGTGGCCGCCTGGCTCGACGGGAAGGCGGAGATGCCGCCCGCCATGGCGAAGGTCCCGGGCGTCGCCGAGCAGGTCAAGCTCCAGGACCAGGTGGCTGGCGCGCTGCGCGCGGTGCGGCGCGACCAGGGCGCTTTGACGCTCCGGACCATCCAGAGCCACGCCGTGTTCGACGGCGACGCGCTGCGAGACCTCGTCGCCGACGACACGGACCAAGCCAAGGCGCTCATCGAGGACTTCATGATCGCCGCCAACGGCGCGGTGGCCCGCTTCCTCGAGGCCAAGGGCTTCGCGACCATCCGGCGGGCGGTCAAGGTGCCGAAGTCGTGGGAGCGGCTGGTGGCCCTGGCCGCCGAGCATGGCTTCACGCTCCCGGCCCAGCCCGACCCGCGGCCGCTCAACGCCTTCCTGGCCGAGCAGCAGCGCACCGACCCGCTCCGCTTCCCCGACCTCTCGCTCGCAGTGGTGAAGCTCATCGGCTCCGGGGAGTACGACGTCGACGTGCCCGGTCAGCCGCCCCCCGGCCACTTCGGTCTGGCGGTGCGCGACTATACCCACTCCACGGCGCCCAATCGGCGCTATCCCGACATCATCACCCAGCGCCTGCTCAAGGCGGCAATCGAGGGCCGCCCCTCGCCCTACGCCCTCCATGACCTGCGCGCGCTGGCCGAGCACTGCACGGCGCAGGAGGACGAGGCCGCCAAGGTGGAGCGCCAGGTGGGCAAGTCGGCGGCGGCGATGCTGCTCCAGGGGCGGACCGGCCAGACCTTCGACGCCATCGTCACCGGCGCCTCGGAGAAGGGCACCTGGGTTCGCATCGCGGCGCCACCGGTCGAGGGCAAGGTCGTGCGGAACGACCGCGGGCTCAAGGTCGGGCAGCGGGTGCGGGTGCGGCTGGCCCGGGCTGACGTGGCCCGCGGCTTCATCGACTTCGCCCGTGTCTGAGGGGGAACGTGATGGACCCGACCGATCCGACCACCCCGCCCGCGGAGCCGGTGAACGTCCCTTCGCGGCCGCTCGCCTACCTCGACCCCGCCTTCGTGAACGGTGAAGACGGCCGCGCGCTCCGCATCCTCGCGGAGTACCTCCAGCCACTGGAGCGGTTTCGCGAAACGGGCGTACGAGACACGGTGGTCTTCTTCGGCTCGGCTCGCATCGGGCCCGACGGGCCGCTGGGCCGCTACTACCAGGCGGCTCGCGAGCTGGCGGGGTTGGTGACCCGCTGGTCGAAGGGGCTGGGGCCGGGCTCCCACCGCTATGTGGTTTGCTCCGGAGGCGGACCGGGCATCATGGAGGCGGCCAATCGCGGAGCCTCCGAGGCGGGTGGACTCTCGATCGGGCTGAACATCAGCCTGCCCTTCGAGCAGCACCCCAATCCCTATTCCACCCACCGGCTCAGCCTGGAGTTCCACTACTTCTTCATGCGGAAGCTGTGGTTCGCACATCTGGCGCGGGCCCTGGTCGCCTTTCCCGGCGGCTTCGGCACGCTGGACGAGCTGTTCGAGATCCTCACCCTGGCGCAGACCGGCAAGCTGCAGCGCCGCATCCCGGTCATCCTCTTCGGCCGGACCTTCTGGGAGGAGGTGCTCGACTTCGAGGCGCTGGTGCGCCATGGCACCGTCTCGCCGGAGGACCTGGCGCTCTTCAAGTACGCCGAGGATCCGGCCGAGGCGCTCCGGCTCATCCAGGAGGGGATCGAGCCGGACGGCACTGGCCGATCGCCGTCGATCGCTCCCTCGCGAAACCGCCGCCGGCCACGCTGAGACGACCGCCTCGAGCTGGCGCTGATGAGCAGCCTGGCGTGAAAGGAAAGCACGCTTTACTGCCTCCACGAGGTCGTAAAGGATTCGACCTCAGCGGAGATCGCGTGGCGAGGACGGCTGCTTGGTTCAATCGCATATCGCGGGCGCATGTCCTCCTGCGGTCGCGGCGCCGAAGCGGCGATTCGCGCCTCGTACAGGTAACTTTAGGACGCGCGGTTCGCCCGCCGGCGCGCCGCGCCGGGTCACTGCATTGTGCGCCCCAAGAACATGTTGTACTTCTGCGTGAGGCCCCCGCGGTTCCACCACCCCTCGGCGCGCGAGTAGTCAGCGACGAACTCGAGCGAGAAGTCTCCATGGCCGTCCACGTCTTTCCAGGTCCCTGAGAGCGTGTGCGACCCCGCCGCCGCCCGCAGATAGGAGGGGCGCGCAAGCTCGATCTCGACGAGGTCGGCCGTTCGCCAGGCGACCTTTGTCACCGCGGAACGGGTGAAGCCCTTGTCCGGCGTTCCGATCTGCGCGCCCGACCAGCCTATCTCGTAGTTGTAGCGGTCGAGCGCCTCGCGGACCGACTTCGGCGGCAGGACGATCGGCACCGGCTTGGCCACCGCGGTGATCAGGCCGGGATCCATCACTGGCGTTGCGACGGCATGGCCACCGGGCTGCACCGCGCCCGCTCCGATCGGCTTGACCGCACCCGCGCCGCCGGGCTGCGCCGGCAGGTCCGGACCGCTCTTCATCGCGAACAGCGTGGCTGCTATGGCGACGACGCCTACCGCGACTCCACCGAGCAGGAGCGCTCGGCGCCGGAGCGCGCCTGGCGCCGCGACCCCGATCGGGGGCGCCGCCGGGCGTGTGAGAGCGGGTTCGGGCCGAGGCGCAGGCGCGCCGGCCGAGGGCCTCTGCGCGAGGACCGCCTCGAGGTCTTGCACGAGTTGTTCGAATTCGGGCGATGAGCGACTGGGGTGCCACCCACACAGATCCGCTGCGTTGATCTCGCCGAACCCGAGCGGAGGGTCCACCGGATCGATGCGGACCGGGACAAGGATGCCGCGGCGCTTCGCGCGGCTCGCCTCCTCGAGCACGAACTCGGACGCGATGGATGCCTTTGACCAAACGACGATCGCCCTGCGCGTATCGTCGAGCGCCTTTCCGATGTAGCTGCGCCAGCTCTGGCCCGCCGGGATGCGGTGGTCCCAGAACACGGACCAGCCCTTCCCCTCGAGCGCCCCGACGAGCTCATGGATCCGCGGCGCATCCTCGCGCGCGTAGCTGACGAAGACGTCGGTCCCCATGGCCTCCTCCCTCACCCGCGATCATACGCCGCGCGTGCCACGAACCGTGAACACGGCCGTGGTGACCAGGAAGAGGGATTCTCGCCCAGTGAGGAAGCGCTCACCGTCTCACGGCGTGTCGACGTCGAGCCCGATCGCCCTGCGATGGCGCTGCCAGTCGTCGTCGAGAAGGAGGAAGTAGCCGAACAGCTGGTAGCGGTACTCGGCGGGATCGACCGACGAGTGGAACGGGCGCGTCGGCACCGTCGAGTAGATGAGCTGGCCCAGGAACAGCCCCTCGGCGATCTCGACCAGCTCGTCCAGACAGAAGCCGATCGGCGCGGCGCCCCCGATGAGCGGGAAGCGGTAGTTGAACTGGAACACGCGCTTCGCCCCGTTCATCGGCAGGATCGACGGCCGCCCCGGCTCGCCCAGGAAGACGTAGCCGTGGCGGACGAACGGCGTCGGGCCCGAGCGCGCCAGCTCGGCGATCGACGGCAGCGGCTCGCTGTAATTCATGTCGAGCGAGCGCACGAGCCGGTCGGCGACGAGGATGCGCGCGTCCTGCACGTTCGTGCCGAAGACCCAGCGGTCCCGCGCCTCCGCGCGCCAGAACTCCCTGTCGCCCTCGCTCATGCCGGAGTCCCACGGCCCGCCGGCGAGCCGCCCCGCGAATCGGCCCGGTCCGAAGGCGCGCGCGGCGTCCCGGCGGACGATCTCGTAGTGCGGGCGGCTCGCGAGGTGCGCGCGCAGCTCGGCGACGCGCTGCGGGTAGCGGCGCTCGAGGTCGTCGCTCTCGTCGACGAGCATGCTGAGCTTGCGCCCGCTGACGCGCTGAAACGACTTCCCCGCCCAGGGGAACACGAACCGGCCGATGGTCGCCCACACGGCATCGAGCAGCGCGGGCCCGCGCACGCCGCCCTGCAGCAGCTCGGCGAGCGCCGTGGGGAGGAGGCCCGCGTCGATACGCCGCCGCAGCGCCGCCGGGAGCGCCTCCCCGAGCTTCGCTCCGATCGTATCGCCGAACCCCCAGTGCAGGTTCAGCGTCGCCCCGTGGTAGTGGTCGAAGCTCCGGCAGGGCTCCTCGACGCCGTACCAGAAGGTCCGCTCCGGCGCGTCGAAGCGCACGTTGCAGCCGCGCCCCTGGCCCTGGAACGCCCCGTCCACCACGCCCGGCGCGATGCCGGCGCGGAAGAGGCGGTTCAGCTTCTCGAAGTGGCGCAGGTGATCGTCGAGCCGCGCCTGAGCCGCGATCTCCTTCTGGATGCGGCGCAGCGCCTGCAGGACCGACTCGCCGTCGCGCACCAGGTCGCGCACGTCGCCGTCGTCCGCGCGCGGCGACGGCTCGGTGCAGAGCGTGGTGAACTTGCGCAGCAGCGCAGGGTCGGCGCGCCAACCCTCC
>DASTGH010000624.1:0-3079 GCA_035719345.1 Anaeromyxobacteraceae bacterium | reverse complement strand
CGCGCTCGGCCCGCGCGCGCGCCGCGGCGCGGGCGCACCCCAAGATCCAGGAGGCCGCCCGCATCCTGGACGGCGACGTGACGAAGATCGAGGAGCTGTGAACGGCGGCTCCGGAGGAGCGCACATGCCCGGCATCGACATCCAGCACCTCATGCGCCAGGCCCGCAAGCTGGAGAAGGCCATGGCCGACGCGCGCGGCCAGCTCGATCAGATCTCCGTCGATGCGGAGAGCGGCGGCGGCCTCGTCAAGGTGAAGATGGACGGCCGCTGCACCGTGCTGAAGCTCGAGATCGACGCGAAGGCGATCGACCCGAACGACAAGAGCATGCTCGAGGACCTCGTCTCCGCCGCCGTCAATGCGGCCGCCGAGAAGGCCCGCGCCGCCGCCGACGAGCACGTGAAGAAGGCGACCGGGGGGATCCAGATCCCCGGGCTCCCCTACTGACGGCCGTGATCGCCGACCCCATCGCACGACTGGTGAAGGAGCTGGCCCGCCTCCCCGGCATCGGGGAGAAGACGGCGCAGCGCCTCGCCTTCCACATCCTGGAGGCGGGCGCCGGCTACGCCGAGGGCCTGGCCTCGGCCATCGTCGGGGTGGTTCGCGACGTGCGCCTCTGCTCCTCCTGCCAGACGCTCACCGCGCAGGACCCGTGCGCCATCTGCGCCGATCCGCGCCGGGACGCGCGCACGCTGTGCGTGGTGGAGGGCGTGCCCGACCTCGTCGCCGTGGAGCGCACGCACGAGTACCGCGGCCGATATCACGTGCTGCACGGCGCCCTCTCCCCGCTCGACGGGGTGGGCCCGAGCGATCTCAAGATCCGCGAGCTGCTCCTGCGCCTGGAGGCCGCACCGGTGGACGAGGTGGTGCTCGCCACGAACCCGGACGTCGAAGGCGAGGCCACCGCCCTCTACCTGACGAAGCTCCTCAAGCCCCTCGGCCTCAAGGTGACGCGCATCGCGCAAGGCGTTCCCATGGGCGGCGATCTCGAATACGCTGACCAGGTGACGCTGGCGCGGGCGCTGGCCGGACGCCGCGAGCTGTGACCCGCGCCCGGCGGCGGCGCGCACGCCCCGTGCACCGGCGAATGGCCTCCCCCCGGTTTCCATGGTATTCGGCACCGGGCACGCACCTCGCTTTCGGGAGCCGCAGGGCATGAACTCCGGGCTGGTGATGTACGAGGAGGAGTTCCGGCTGATCGCCGGGATCTGCGACCGGCTGACGCGCGACGCGAACGCCAAGGTCGTCTTCCTCGTCGACAAGAACGGCCAGCTCATCGCCTCGTCGGGCCAGGCGCAGAACCTGGACACGACCTCCCTCGCCTCGCTCACCGCCGGTAACGTCGCGGCCATGGGCGGCCTCGCCAAGCTCATCGGCGAGAAGGAGTTCCCGAACCAGTTCCACGAGGGCGAGCGCGAGTCGCTCCACATGAGCATCGTGGGCGGCCGCGTCGTGCTGGTCGTCATCTTCGACGCGAAGAGCTCGCTCGGGCTCGTGCGCCTGCGGGTGAAGAAGGCCGGGGAGGAGCTGGCGCGCGTCTTCGACGTGCTCGCCAAGAAGCAGGCCACCCCCGGCGCGCAGAGCCCGTTCGCCGAGATCACCGACGACGACATCGACAATCTCTTCAGCGAGTAGACATGAGCTTCATCAACTACAGCTCGCGCGAGATCAACTGCAAGATCGTCTACTACGGCCCCGGGCTGTGCGGGAAGACGACGAATTTACAGTACGTGTACGCGAAGACGAACCCCGACGCGAAGGGGAAGATGATCTCGCTCGCCACCGAGACCGAGCGGACGCTCTTCTTCGACTTCCTCCCGCTCTCCCTGGGCGAGATCCGCGGGTTCAAGACGCGCTTCCACCTCTACACGGTGCCGGGCCAGGTCTTCTACGACGCCTCCCGCAAGCTCATCCTCAAGGGCGTGGACGGCGTCGTGTTCGTGGCCGACTCGCAGCTCGAGCGCATGGAGGCGAACCTCGAGTCGATCGAGAACCTGCGCGTGAACCTGGCGGAGCAGGGCTACGACCTCGACCGGGTCCCGTACGTCGTCCAGTACAACAAGCGCGACCTGCCGAACGTCGTCGACGTCCCGGAGCTGCACAAGGCGCTGAACCCGCGCAACGTTCCGGAGTTCAGCGCGGTGGCGCCGACCGGCGTCGGCGTGTTCGACACGCTCAAGTCGGTGGCCAAGCTCGTCCTCACCGAGCTGAAGAAGGGCTAGCGGCCTAGACCGTCCGCGGGAGCGTCCCACCTCCGCGCACCTCCTGGGTCACGCTCGCCCTACCGTTCCGACCGGGACGCATGGTACAGGTTGGGCCTCCACCGTTGATTTCCGGGGAGGTTTCCCGGACGCGAGGCCCCCCTTGCGCCGTCTGGTTCCGTACCTCCTCGCCTGCGCGCTGGCCGGACGCTCGGCGGCTGCCGAGCCCGCAGCCAGACCCGCGGCGCCGCCGCCCGCGACGAGCGTGGAGGCCACCTCGCCCGAGGCGGCCCGTGCCGGCGCGGACGCGGACGAGCGCGTGCGCTCGCTCGAGGCGCGCGTCGGAGAGCTGAAGGAGCGCATCGCCCGGACGAAGGCGCGCCTCCTCGACCTGCAGGACCGGGTGGTCGGCGGCGAGCTGGGCAGCGGCGCGCGCGTCGTGGTCGTCCACCGCAACGAGATGGGCGGCTCGTTCGCGCTGGAGTCGATCGCGTACGTGCTCGACGGGACGCCGGTGCTGGCGCAGGTGGACCAGGGCGGCGACCTCGACAAGAAGGGCGAGCTGCAGGTCTTCGCCGGCCGCGTCGCCCCCGGGCCGCACCAGCTCGCGGTGAAGCTCACCTACCGCGGCCGCGGCGCCGGCCTCTTCGGGAGCGCCGAGGGCTGGCGCTTCAAGGTGCAGTCCACGCACCAGTTCGCGGTGGAGCCGGGCAAGGTGACCACCGTCCGCGCCGTGGGGTTCGAGCAGGGCGGGCGCGGCGTCGACCTCAAGGACCGGCCGTCGGTCCGCTACGACCTGGACGTGAAGGACGAGGCCCCGCCCAGGCCCGCGGCGGCGTCCGCCGCCGCGGCGCCCGCGGGAGGCACCGCGCGGTGACCT
>DASTGH010000623.1:0-7278 GCA_035719345.1 Anaeromyxobacteraceae bacterium | reverse complement strand
GGCCGCCTCGGCCCTGTGGTGGCGACGCCGCCGCGGCGCCCGCCGGGGCGCAGCGGTCCTGCGCGGGCCCGGCGCCGCGTAGCCGCCCGCGGCGGCGCGTGGTAAGGCACGTCTCCCGTGGACGCCGCCTCCGCGAGCGAGGGACGCAAGGAGTCGCCGGCGCGCCGCAGGCTGCGCGCGGTCCGCAACCTCGGGATCATCGCGCACATCGACGCGGGCAAGACCACCGTGACCGAGCGGCTGCTCTTCGTCGCCGGCCGCACCCACAAGATGGGCGAGGTGCACGACGGCGCCGCGGTGATGGACTGGATGGAGCTGGAGCGGGAGCGCGGCATCACCATCACCTCCGCCGTCACCAGCTTCCCCTGGCGCGGGCACGAGCTGCACCTCGTGGACACGCCCGGGCACGTCGACTTCGCCATCGAGGTGGAGCGCTCGCTGCGCGTCCTCGACGGAGCGGTGGTGGTCTTCGACGCGGTGCAGGGGGTGGAGCCGCAGAGCGAGTCGGTGTGGCGGCAGGCCGATCGCCACCGCGTGCCGCGCATCGCCTTCGCGAACAAGCTCGACCGCCCCGGCGCGAGCCTCGCCGCCACGCTCGCCTCCATGCGGCGCCACTTCCCCGACCACGTGACGGCGGCGGTGCACCGCCCCATCGGCGCCGAGGCCGAGTTCGCAGGGCTCGAGGACCTCGTCCATCGCCGCCGCATCCGCTTCCCCGAGCCCGACGACCCGCGCGCCTTCCAGATCGAGGAGGGGCTCTCGCCCGAGGGCGAGCGCGACCGCGCCGACCTCGTGGCCCGCCTCGCCGACGTGGACGACGCCGCCGCGGACGCGGTGCTCTCCGACCGCGACCTCCCGCCCGACGAGCTCGACCGCGCCGTCCGCCGCGCCACGCTCGCCGGCCGCCTCGTCCCGCTGCTCGCGGGATCGGCCCTGCGCAACGAGGGCATCCCCCAGCTCCTCGACGCCATCTGCGACTGGCTCCCCTCGCCGCTCGACCTGCCGCCGCTGACGGCGGTGGACCCGGTGAGCGGCGAGGAGCACCGGCTCGCGCCCGACGACGCCGGGCCGCTGGCCGCGCTCGCCTTCAAGGTCTCCCTCCTCGACGAGGGCCGCCGCCACGTCTTCGTGCGGGTCTACTCCGGCCGGATCGCCGAGGGCGACGAGGTGTGGAACGCGCGGGCCCGCCGGAAGGAGAAGGTGGGGCGCGTCCTCCTCATGCACGCGGTCCACAAGGAGCGCGTCGCGGCCGTCGGCGCCGGGGGCCTGGCGGCGCTGGTGGGCCTGAAGGAGGTCCGGACCGGCGACACGCTCTCGCGCCCGGGCCACGGCCTCCTCCTCGCCGGCATCTCCGCCACCGACCCCGTCCTCTCCCAGGCGTTCGAGGCCGCCACGCAGGGAGAGCGGGAGGCGCTCCTCGCCGCGCTCGACCGCATCGCCGACGAGGATCCCACGGTTCGCCACGCAGAGGATCCGGCCACGGGCCAGCACCTCGTCTCGGGGATGGGCGAGCTGCACCTCGAGGTGGTGGCCGAGCGGCTCCGCCGCGAGTTCCGCCTCGGCGTCCGGACCGGGCCGCCGCAGGTGCTCCTGCACGAGACCCTCACCGCGGCGGCCGAGGCGGAGGCGACCTTCCAGCGCACGCTGGAGGGCGGCGAGGAGCTCTTCGGGCACGCCGCGGTCCGGGTCGCGCCGCTGGCGCGCGGCGGCGGGTTCCGCTTCCTGCTCGCGGCGGAGGCCGAGGCGCTCGCGCACCTGCGCGGCGAGGCCCGCGCGCTGGTCGAGGCCGGCGCCCGCGAGGCGGCGGAGTCGGGCGTGCTGGAGGGCCACCCGCTGCAGGACGTGGAGGTGACCTTGCTCCGCGCCGACTGGCGCGAGGGGTCGTCGAAGCCGTTCGCCTACAAGGTGGCGGTGGGCGACGCGGTCCGCACCGCGGCCTCGCGCGCCTCGCCGGTGCTGCTCCACCCCGTCATGCGGCTCGAGGTGACGGCCCCTGGCGAGTACCTCGGCGGCGTGCTGGCCACGCTCGACGCCCGCCGCGGGACGGTGCTCGACGTGTCCGACCGCGGCCTGGCGGTGAAGGCCATCGACGCCGAGGCGCCGCTGGCGCGGATGTTCGGCTACGCCACCGAGCTCCGCTCCGTGACGCAGGGGCGCGGCACGTTCACCATGCGCTTCGACCGCTACGACGTGAGCCGCTGAGCGGCGCCACCCATGGCCGGCGACCTCCCCCTCCATGCCCTCTCCGCCGCCGAGGCGGTCCGGCGCCTCCGCTCCGGCGCGCTCACCGCCGAGCGGCTGGCCGAGGCCTGCCTGGCGCGCATCGCGGCGGAGGAGCCGGGCGTGCAGGCCTGGCAGTGGCTCGAGCCGGAGCGGGTGCTGGCCGAGGCGCGGCGCCTCGACCGGCTCGACCCGCGCCCGCCGCTCGCCGGGTTGCCGGTCGGCGTGAAGGACATCATCGACACCCGCGACCTCCCCACCGAGTGCGGCACGCCCCTGCGGCGCGGGCGCCGGCCGGTGGCCGACGCCGTCTGCGTGGCGCGGCTCCGGGCCGCGGGCGGCATCGTCCTCGGCAAGACGGTGACCACCGAGCTGGCCTTCTTCGGCCCGGGGAAGACGCGCAACCCTCGCGATCCGTCGCGCACGCCGGGCGGGTCGTCGAGCGGCTCGGCCGCCGCCGTCGCCGCGCTCATGGTGCCGGCGGCGCTCGGCTCCCAGACGGCGGGGTCGGTCATCCGGCCGGCGGCCTTCTGCGGCGTCGTCGGCATGAAACCCAGCTTCGGGCTCCTGCCGCTCGAGGGCGTGAGCGCGCTCGCGCCCTCGCTCGACACGCTCGGGCTGTTCGTGCGCGAGGTCGAGGACCTGCCGGTCGTGGCCGGCGCGCTCGGGCTCGATCTCGGCGCGCCGCCGCTGGCCGCGCCTCCGCGCGTCGGGCTGTGCCGGACCGAGGCCTGGGCGCAGGCGTCGCCCGAGGTCCGCGCGAACGTGGAGCGCGCCGCCGAGCGCCTGGCGCGCGCCGGCGCGCCCGTGCGCGAGCTCGAGCTGCCGCCGGCCTGCGACGGCCTCTCGCACGCCCAGGCGACCATCATGGCCGTCGAGGCGGCGCGCACCTTCGCCGAGGAGAGGGCGCGCGGGGCCGCGCTCATGTCGGAGAAGCTCCTCGCGCTCCTGGCCCAGGGCGAGGCGACGCCCCCCGCCGCCCACCAGGCGGCGCTGGACCGCGCCGCGGCCGCCCGCGCCGCGTTCCCCGGCGTGTTCCGCGACGTCGACGTCCTCCTCGGCGCGAGCGCACCGGGCGAGGCGCCCGAGGGGCTCGCCTCGACCGGCGACCCGGCGCTGAACCGCATCTGGACGGCGCTGGGCGCGCCCTGCCTCCACCTGCCCCGCGGCGTCGGGCCGCACGGGCTGCCGCTCGGGGTGCAGCTCGTCGGCCCGCCGCGCGGGGACGCCGCGCTGGTCGCGGCCGCGGCCTGGATCGACGCCAGGCTGGCGAGGTGAGCGTGGCGGCCCCGCCGCCAGCGCGTCAGCCCACTTTCTGGTACTTCGACGCCGGCGCGCCGCAGATCGGGCAGCGCTCGGGCGGCTCGCCGAACTCGATGTCCCCGCACACCGGGCACAGGTAGACGTCCATGCGCGAGAGGTCGGCGCCCGACTCGAGCGCGGCCAGCGCCTGGGCGAAGAGCCCGGCGTGGACCTTCTCGGCGGAGTTCGCGAACCCGAGCAGGTGGCGCGCGCGGTGGCCCTCGGCCGCGGCCTGCTGGACCATCGGCGGGTACATCTCCTGGAATTCGTGCGTCTCGCCGGCGACGGCGGCCTTCAGGTTCTCGACCGTCGAGCCGACCCCGCCCATGTTCTGCAGATGGCCGAGCGCGTGGATGGTCTCGGCGTCCGCGGCGGCGCGGAAGAGCCGCGCGATCTGCGAGTAGCCTTCCTTCTCCGCCTGCTTCGCGAACGCGAGGTACTTGCGGTTCGCCTGGCTCTCGCCGGCGAACGCGACGGCGAGGTTCTCCTGGGTCGTGGGCATGACCGTCCGTACCGCGAGCCGGCGCCGGTCGCGTTGACGACGATCAACCGCGCTCGACGGACGGTCAGCTCTGCAGGGCGGCCGTGACCGACATCTGGATCTTGAGCGCCGAGGAGATGGGGCAGCCGTTCTTCGCGCCCTCGGCCGCCTTGGCGAACGCCGCCTGGTCGAGGCCCGGCACCCAGCCCTTCACCTCCAGGGCGCTCGACTTCACCTCGAAGCCGCCGCCCGCCTTGGGCCCGAACTCGACCGTGCAGCTCGTCTCGAGGCGCTTCGGGGGGTGGCCGCCCTGCGCCAGCGCATGGGAGAGCGCCATCGAGAAGCAGCTCGCGTGCGCGGCGGCGAGCAGCTCCTCGGGCGTGGTCTGGTTGCCCGCGCCGTCGGTGCGCGCCTTCCAGGAAAGGTTCAGGTCGCGGAACGTGCCGCTCGCTCCGCCGGTGCGGCCCTGCCCCGACATGAGGTCGCCTTCCCAGTGCGCGCTCGCTCGGCTCTTCATCGCTGCCTCCTTGGTGGTGGGGCGCTGGATCTGCCCGGGCGCGGGGGCGCGCGCAACCCGTGCGTTCCCCGGGGCGACCCCGCGCGCCGGCGCGCGGCGCACGCCCGACCCGCCACGTTCCTGGGGCGCGAGAACGCCGGGGGCGAAGCCTACCCTCGGAGGCACCGTGATCCGCAGCGCACCGCCGCTTCGAGCCCGGCTCGACGAGGAGGAGGACGTCGCCATCCCGGCGCTGCGCCCTGATCGCCTGCCGCTCTTCTCGGGCGACGGGCCGCTCGATTATGCGTGCGGCCGCTGCGACGAGGTGGTGTGCGCCGGCATGCACCCGGGCGCGCTCGCCGGCCTCGTCCTGCGCTGCCGCTGCGGCGCGATCGCGGCCGTCCCTGCGGCCGAGGTGGGCGGCGGCGCGCCCTGACTCACCGCCCGGCGGCGGGCGCGTCGAGCGTGGCGCTCGTCGCCGGCGAGCTTCGGAGCGTCTGCAGCACGACGCAGTAGCGCTCGGTGAGCTGCAGCAGCTTGTCGAGCTGCTCGCGGGGCGCGTCGCTGTCGATCGAGAAGCGGAGCCGGATCGCCTGGAACCCGACCGGCGCGTCCTTGGCCACGCCCAGCATGCCCCGGAAGTCGAGGTCGCCCTCCGCCTCGACCGTCCCGCCGCGGATGGGGATGCCGAGCGCCGTCGCCACCGCTCGCAGCGTGACGCCGGCGCACGCCGCCAGCGCCTGGAGCAGCATGTCGCCCGAGCACGCCTGCAGTCCGCCGCCGCCGGTGTAGGGATGGAGCCCGGCCTCGACCAGCGCCCTGCCCGTCTCGACGCGGCAGGCGATGCCCTCGCCGGAGAGATCTCCCTTCGCGCGCAGCGTCAGGCGGGCCGCGACGGGATCTTCCTTGTAGCGCGCCTTGAGCGGCGCCTGCGTCGCGCGGAGTTGCTCGGCGTCCATGCGGCCTCCTCGGTGGCGGATGAGCATGGCGGCCGCCGGCCGGCCGCGCCACGGGATCGGGCGGCGGCGTCCCACGCTCAGCGGTCGATGGTGCTCATGCGCTCGGGGTCGTAGCGGGGGCCGGCCACCGCCCCGGGCGGCAGCGCCGCGTCGAGCGCCGCCACCTCCTCCGGCGCGAGCCGCACGTCGCCGGCGGCGACGTTCTCCTCCAGGAAGCGACGCCGCTTCGTGCCGGGGATGGGCACGATGTCCTCGCCCCGGTGGAGGAGCCAGGCCAGCGCCAGCTGGCCCGGGGTGACGCCTCGCCGCGCGGCGAGCGCGCGGACGCCCTCCGCCGCGCGCACGTTGGCGTCGAAGTTGGCGCCCTGGAAGCGCGGATCGCGCCTCCGCCAGTCGCTCTCCGGGTACTCCTCGGCCCGCCGCATGCTGCCGGTGAGGAACCCGCGCCCGAGCGGGGCGAAGGGGACGAGCCCGATCCCGAGCTGCCGCAGGAGCGGCAGGATCTCCGGCTCGAGGTTCCGCTCCCAGAGCGAGTACTCGCTCTGCAGCGCGGTGATGGGGTGGACGGCGTGCGCGCGCCGGAGGGTCCGGGCGCCCGCCTCCGACAGCCCGAGCCATCGCACCTTGCCCTCGCGCACCAGCTCCGCCATCGCCCCGACGACGTCCTCCACGGGCACGGCCGGATCGACGCGGTGCTGGTAGAGGAGGTCGATGCGATCGGTGCGCAGGCGCCGGAGCGACCCCTCCACCGCCTCGCGGACGTGCGCCGGGCGGCTGTCGAGGCCGACCGGCTTGCCGCCCTCGATGCGCCAGCCGAACTTCGTGGCGAGCACGACGCGGTCTCGGCGACCGGCCAGCGCGCGCCCGAGCAGCTCCTCGTTCCGGAACGGCCCGTACACCTCGGCCGTGTCGAGGAAGGTGACCCCCAGCTCGAGCGCGCGGTCGAGGGTGGCGAGCGACTCGGCCTCGTCCGCGTCCCCGTACGACTGGCTCATCCCCATGCAACCGAGCCCCAGCGCCGAGACCTCCGGCCCCTCGCGTCCGAGCCGCCGCCTTCCGAGCGCCATGCGCGTTCCTCCCGGCGGCGCCGCCGCCACCGGAGGAATGCTCGCGGCGCCTCGCCGGCGCCAGCGTCACTGCGCGACGCTGAGCGCGTAATCCGTGCCGCTCGCGGTGAGCCAGCCCTCGACCGTCACGTAGCTCGCGCCGCTCGCCGGGACCGCCGCGATGCAGCTCTTCGACGGCAGCGGGTCGGCGCGGACGGTGGCGCACAGCAGCGCCGCCCCGAGCGGACCGCGCGGCCCATCGTACGAGAAGAGGTCCGCCGCGGGGTCGCCGAGGCCGTCGAGCGCCGCCTGGAAGGCGCCGGGCGCGAGGCCCACGAGCTTGTGGTAGGCCTCCGTCCGCACCGTGGCGACGGCGGCGGGATCCCCGGGGCGCAGCAGGGGCAGCGGGGCGACGTCCACCGTGAACGTCGTCCCGGAGGGCGCGCTCACGCCGACGAAGAGCTCCCCGTTCGCGCTCGGGACCCCGGCGCGGCAGGCCGGGCCGGCCGCCCAGGTCCGGCAGACCCGCTGGCCGTAGGTCGCGTCCGGCGCGACCGCGACCGTGACGAGCGCCGCGTCCACGGCCGCCGTCGTCGAGACGCGCACGAGGTACTCGACCGCAGGGTCGAGCCCGTCGACGGTGAACCGCGACTCGGCCGCGCCCGCCGTCGCGTCGAAGTGGGTGAGGGCCACCGGGACGGCCGGCGGCGGGGGCGCCACGGTCGCGGCGGCGGTGGCTGAGATCCCGCTCGCGGTGTCGGTCGCGGTGATGGT
>DASTGH010000622.1:0-20346 GCA_035719345.1 Anaeromyxobacteraceae bacterium | reverse complement strand
CAGGTGCTCAACGCCACGGAGCGCGTGTTCCTCCTCTCGCCCCCTAACTGAACACGCGGCCGTAAGCCCCATCCGCCGCGGAGAAACGAACACAAGCAAGCGGAGGGAATCATGGGACTTACAAGCTGCTCGATGCTCTAGTACCGCCCGGCAGAAAACTTGAGCCGGTGATCGGGTTGTGATCTATGCCTGTTCATGGGTACCCCGATATCGCGTCCGGGCCGGATCCCGACGACGCGGGTGGTCCTCCTCTCGCTGGAGCAGCGAGAGGAGTTGGAGTCGGTCGTCCGGCGTGGCACCTCCGAGCACCGGATGGCGCAGCGCTCACGAATGGTGCTGATGCGAGCCGACGGTGTCCCGGTGCTCGACATCGCGAGGCGGCTCGAAGTGGGCAGGATGAGCGTGCGCCGTTGGTGCGACCGGTACATGGAGCGCGGCTTCGAGGGGCTTTCCGACCTGCCACGGCCGGGCCGTCCCCCATCTCTCTCTTTCGGGGTCAGCGCGTTGCACTGATCGGGCTCGCCTGTCGCCCGCCACAGGAGGTGGGCAAGCCCATCACGCACTGGTCCGCGTCCGAGCTGCGCGATGAGTTCGCCGCGCGGCGCAGCGGCGCGGACGTCAGCGCCTCCACGGTCGCCAGGGTCCTTCGCGAAGCGCAGCTGCAGCCCCACCGGTCGCGCTACTTCCTGACGAGCCACGACCCGCTCTACGACGAAAAGCTCCGCGCCATCGTCGGGCTCTACCTCTCCCCGCCGCACGGCGCGACCATCCTGAGCATCGACGAGAAGCCCAGCATCCAGGCGCTGAGTCGCAAGTATCCCGACCTGCCGATGCGCCCGGGGGCTCCCGTAGCCCGGGAGTTCGAGTACGTCCGGCACGGCGTGATGCACCTCTTCGCCGGGTTCAATGTACGGACCGGGAAGGTTCTCGGCCACGTGTACGAGCAGAAGACGCGTGCCGAGTTCATCGACTTCCTCGAGCGATGCGCCTGGTGCTATCGGCAGGGTCCCGTCCACTGCGTCCTCGACAACGCGTCGTATCACTCGACTCCCGAAGTGAAGGCGTGGCTCGCAGAGCACTCCCGCTTCGTGTTCCACTTCACGCCGACGCATGCCTCGTGGCTCAACCAGGTCGAGTGCTGGTTCTCCATCCTGAGCCGAAAGGTCCTTCGGCGCGGCGCGCACGAGACCCGGCGGGACCTCACCCGGGCGCTCCTCGACTACATCGAGTACTGGAACGCCCAGGCGCACCCCTTCGATTGGGCCTATGGCGAGCAGCTCGTCCATGATTCATCAATCGCCGCGTAATCACCGGCTCGTCACTTCCGCCGGGCGGTACTAGTGGGTTCCGCCGCCGGCGTCGGCCGTGCCGCCGAGCGCCTCGACCAGGCGCTCGAGCCTGTTGCCGCGGCTGCCCTTCACCAGGACGACGTCGCCGGGGCGGAGGAGGCCGCGCACGTGGGCCTGGAGCGCGGCCATGTCCTCGGTGTGGAAGACCTCCCCGAGCCCTGCGCCGCGCGCCGCCTCGGCGGCGTGGCGGGTGCGGGGACCGAACAGCGCCAGCGCCTTCACGGCCGCGGCCGCCTCACGCCCGAGCGCCCGGTGCGCCTCCTCCTCGAACGGGCCGAGCTCGAGCATGTCGCCGAGCGCGGCCACCGGACGCGCGCCGGGGCCCACCGCCAGGGCCGCCAGCGTGCGCAGCGCCGCCGACATCGAGGCCGGGTTGGCGTTGTAGCAGTCGTCGATGAGCGTCACGCCCGAGGCGAGCCGCTCCACCCGCAGCCTCCGCCCCACCGGCGCCACCCGCGAGAGGCCGTCGGCGACCTCGCGGTCGGAGTACCCGAGCGCCATGGCCGTCGCCGCGGCGGCGGCCGCGTTGGCGGCGTTGTGCATGCCGACGAGCGGGAGCCGCACCTCGACCTCCTTCTGGCCCAGGCCGAGCGTGAAGCGCAGGCCGCCCTCGCCGTGCTCCAGCACGTCCAGCACCTGCACGTCGCCCTTCTCGCCGCGCTTCGTGGCGAAGGTGATGATGGAGCGGCCGGAGCCCTGCGCGCGCCGCAGCATGCGCGCGTCCTCGGCGTTCACGACGGCGATGCCGGACGGCGGCAGCGCGAAGTACAGCTCGGCCTTGGCGTCGGCGACGCCGTTGACGTCGCCGGCGAAGTGCTCGACGTGCGCGGCCCCGGCCATGGTCACGACCCCCACCTGCGGCTCGGCCATGGCGGCGAGGCGCGCGATCTCGCCGGCGTGGTTCATGCCCATCTCCACCACCGCGCGCCGGTGCTCGGCGGAGAGCCCGAGCAGCGTGAGCGGGACGCCCACCTCGTTGTTGAGGTTGCCCTCGGTCTTGAGCGCCGGGCCGCGGGTGCGCAGCACGAGCCCGATCATCTCGCGGGTGGTGGTCTTCCCGTTCGACCCGGTGACGCCCACCACCGGGATGGCGAAGCGGCGGCGGTGGAAGCGCGCCAGGAGCGCGAGGCCCTGGAGCGTGTCGCGCACGGCGAGGAGCGGCAGGCCGGCGCCGGCGCGCGCCGCGGCCCGGCCCTCCTCCACCATCGCCGCGCCGGCGCCGCGCGCCCGGGCCTCCGCCAGGAAGTCGTGCGCGTCGAAGCGCTCGCCGCGGAGCGCGACGAAGAGCGCGCCGGCCGAGAGCTGCCGCGTGTCGGTGGAGACGCCGCGCACCTCCGCGGGCGGCGTCCCGATCCAGCGTCCGCCCGCCCCGGAGGCGAGCTCGTAGCGCGTGAAGGATGCGGTCATGAGCCCAAGGCGCGCCGCGCCTCCTCCCGGTCGTCGAAGGGGCGCCGCTCCGCGCCCACGATCTGGTAGTCCTCGTGGCCCTTGCCGGCGAGGAGCACGGCGTCGCCCGCGCGCGCCGCGGCCACGGCCAGCGCGATGGCGGCGCGGCGGTCCGGCTCGACGGCGAAGCCGTCCGCGCCGGCGTGCGCCTCGGCCCCGGTGAGCCGCCGCGAGCCGGCCGCGGAGAGGCCCGGCAGGACCTCCCCGATGATGGCGTCCGGGTCCTCGGTGCGCGGGTTGTCGCTCGTCACCACCGCCAGGTCCGCCCCCCGCGCCGCGGCCTCGCCCATGAGCGGGCGCTTGCCGCGGTCGCGATCGCCGCCGCAGCCGAAGACGACGACGAGGCGCCGCGGCCCGAGCGCGCGCAGCGCCGCCAGCGCGCGCGAGAGCGCGTCGGGCGTGTGGGCGTAGTCCACGAAGACGCGGATCCCCCGGCCCTCGACCCGCTCCAGCCGGCCCGGCGCGCCGGCGCAGGCGGCGAGGCCGCGCTCCACCGCCGACGGCGCGAGGCCGAGCGCGAGCGCCATCCCGGCGGCGCAGAGCAGGTTCTCGAGGTTGTGCGCGCCGACGAGGGGCGAGCGGATCGCCACCTCGCCGGCCGGGGTCGTCACCCGGGCGGCGATGCCGTCGAGCGCCACGCGCACGTCCCGGGCCGCGATCTCCCGGCCGTGCGCCGGGCCGTAGCGCCAGGCGCTCCGGCCCCGTGCGCCGAGCTCGAGCCCGAGCCGCGCTCCGTACGCGTCGTCGCCGTTCACCACCGCCACGCCGCGCCGGGAGAGCCCGTCGGTGAAGAGCCGGCGCTTGGCGAGGAAGTAGCTCTCCATGTCGCCGTGGTAGTCGAGGTGGTCGCGCGAGAGGTTGGTGAAGCCGGCGACGGCGAAGCGCAGGCCGGCGGTGCGCTCCTGGGCGAGCGCGTGCGAGGAGACCTCGAGGAGCGCCAGCCGCGCGCCGGCGTCGCGTGCCCGGGCCAGCGTGGCGGCGATCTCGGTGGACTCGGGGGTGGTGTGGGTGGCCGGCCGCGCGCCGCCGGGCCAGCGGTGCGTCACCGTCCCGAGCACCGCGACCGGCGTCCCCGCCTCCGCGGCGCAGGCCTCGACCAGGTAGGTGACCGTCGTCTTGCCGTTCGTGCCGGTCACGCCGGCGAGCGTCATGGCCTCGCCCGGGCGGCCGAAGAAGTTCTGGGCGGCGATGGCCATGGCACGGCGCGCCGAGGGCGCGACCCGCAGCGCCGCCGGGGCGCACGCCACCTCGCGCTCGGCGACGACCGCCACCGCGCCGCGGCGGGCCGCCTCGGCGGCGAAGAGGTGCCCGTCCGTGCGGGCGCCCGGGAGGGCGAAGAAGACGGCGCCGGGCGCGACCGCGCGCGAGTCGCCCGTGACGAGCGCGACGTCGGGATCCCTCCCGTCGGGATCGCTCCCCGGCGGCGCCGCCGCGCCCGTCCCTTCCATCACCTCCGACAGCCGCATCTCGGACCTTCCGACGCCCTTCCCATGCAAGGCCGCTTCCCCTCGGCCTCGCCCGCGCCGCGCCTGGGGTTTTCCCGGGCGCGTGTCCGGTCGGCCACGGCGCCGGACATCCTAGTCCAACTGCGGCGCGTTTCGTCACGGTCGCGGCGGCGCGAGCACGAGGCGCACCCGCGTCCCCCGCTCCACCACCTCGCCGGCGCGCGGGGACTGCGAGACGACGCGCCCCGAACCCTTCACCTCGGCGCCGAGCTCCGCCTCCTCCAGCGCGCGCAGCGCGCTCCGCGCCGCCTTGCCGGCGAGGTGCGGCACCGCCACGCCGCCGCCCTCCGCGACCCGCCGGTCGGCCTCCTCCTCGAAGGTGGGCTGTGGTGGCTCCTCCTCGGCGGGCGGCGCAGGGTCCGAGGCGGCGACCGCCTCCGCGCCGGGGCGCGACGGTGGCACGCCCAGGAGGCGGAGCGCCTGCTCGGCGACCTCGCGGAAGACGGGCGCCGCCACCTCGCCGCCGTAGACCTCGCCCCTCGGCTCGTCCACGAAGACGCCGAGCGCGATGCGCGGGTTCTCGGCGGGGGCGAAGCCGACGAAGGAGCTGAAGCGGCGGTCGGCCGAGTAGCGGTGGGTGACCGGGTCGGCCTTCTGCGCGGTGCCGGTCTTCCCCGCCGCGCTCCAGCCGTCGAGCCGGGCGCGCTTGCCGGTGCCGTCGGGGTCGTCGATGACGGCGACCAGCCAGCGCGTGAGGAGCGCCGCCGTCTCGCGGGACACGGCGCGGCGCACCGGGGTGGGCTCGCCCTCGTGGACCGTGGCGCCGGTGGCGGGGTCGACCACGCGGCGGACCAGCACCGGCCGCATGAGCATGCCGCCGTTCGCGACCGCCGCGACGGCCGAGGTGATCTGCAGCGGCGTGGCGGCGACGCCCTGGCCGAAGCTCATGGTGGCGAGCGCGACCTCCGCCTTCGGAAAGGGCACCGCCCCGCGCGGCTCGCCGGGGATCTCGGTGCCGCTCCGCTCGCCGAACCCGAAGGCGAGCAGCGTCTTCACCAGCCGCTCGCGGCCGAGCCGGGCGCCGATCTTGGCGGCGCCGATGTTCGAGCTGGTGACCACGATGCGCTCCGGCCCGACCCAGCCCAGCTTCTTGTGGTCGTGGATGACGTGCCCGCCGACCCGCCAGGCGCCCTCCTCGCAGTCGATGGCGTCCCGGGCGTGCAGCACGCCGGCGTCGAGCGCGCCCGCCAGCGTGAAGATCTTGAACGTGGAGCCGGGCTCGTAGGTGTCGAGCACGGCGCGGTTGCGCATGGGGGCGCCGCGCCGCGGCTGGTTGGGGTTGAAGCTCGGCGCGTGCGCCAGCGCCAGCACCTCGCCGGTGCGCGGGTCCATCGCCACCAGCATGCCGCCGGCGGCGCGCGCCTGGGCCACGGCGCGCGAGAGCACCTGCTCGGCGGCGAGCTGCAGCCGCAGGTCGAGCGCCAGCTCGACGCGCGCGCCGGTCCGGATCGCGCCCGGCGCCGGCGCCTCGGCCAGCACGCTCTTCCCGCGCGCGTCCACGACCGAGGGCACGCGGACGCTGCCCCCCTGCAGCGCGTCGTCCCAGGCGAGCTCGATCCCCTCCAGCCCCTCCCCGTCGTCGCCCACGAACCCGACGAGCTGCGCGGCGAGCGCGCTCGTGTAGTAGCGCCGCGCCTCGGGGAAGACGCCGACGGCGGGGAGGTCGAGCTCGCCGACGGCGCGCGACTCGGCGGCGGAGACGCGCCGCTTCAGCCAGACGAACTTGCCCGGGCGCTGCGCCTTCCTCGCCAGCGCCGCGCGGTCGAGGCCGAGCGCCCGGGCCAGCTGCGACAGCTCCCCGGGATCGAGCCGGGCGAGGAGCCCCGGGTTGGCGGCGATGGAGTGGGCGTCGGCGGAGGCGGCCACCGTCTGACCGCTCCGGTCGGCGATGACGCCGCGCTGCGGGGGGAGGACGACGGAGCGGCGCCACTGCGCATCCCCGTGCTTCACGTAGCGGGGGCCCTCCAGGATCTGGAGCCTCACCGCGCGCGCGGCCACGGCCCCGAAGCCGGCGACGAACGCCACGGCCACGACGGCCATGCGGATCCGGATCCCTCGCGCGGGGTCCGCAGCCCGGCCCACGATCGCCCCCTCTCGCACGCGACGGCGCTAGCGCGCCGCCGCCAGTACAGGCTCCACCGGCGCGGGACGGCGGCTTTCCTCGACGCCCGATCCGCCCGCCCTGCCCGCCGCCACCATGCCCGCCCGACCCGCCACCACCGCACCCGCGGCCGGTGGAGCCATGCCCAGCCGCGCCCGCGCGAAGGCCTGCAGCCTCCCCGGGGCGCGCAACGTCGCCACCTCGACCTCCAGGGCCCGCACCTCGGCCCGGAGGCGCTCCTGCGCCTTCTGCAGCTCGCCCAGCCGGTAGCCCGCGCTCGTGAGGCGGGTGTGCGACCAGACGTGAAACACGCCGACCCCGGCCAGCGCCCCGGCGAGGAGCGCCGCGCGGGCCACGGCGGCGGCGGGCGAGCGCGCGCTCATCGCAGCCGCTCCACCGCCCGGAGCCGCGCGCTCCGCGCGCGCGGGTTCGCCGCCACCTCCTCGTCGGAGGCCTGGATCGCCTTCCGCGTCACCGGCGCGAAGCCCGCCTGCGCGCCGCAGGCGCACACCGGCAGGTCGGGCGGGCAGGTGCAGGCGCGCGTCAGGTCGCGGAAGCGCTCCTTCACCATCCGGTCCTCGAGCGAGTGGAAGGCGATGGCCGCGGCGCGGCCCCCCGGGTTGAGCAGGGAGGGGAGCGCGTCGAGCCACGCCGCCAGCGCGCCCAGCTCGTCGTTCACCGCGATGCGGAGCGCCTGGAAGGTGCGCGTCGCCGGGTGGATGCGCTTCGGCCAGGCGCGGCGCGGGATGGCGCCGGCGACGACGTCGGCGAGGCGCGCCGTGTCGAGCGGCTCGCCCGAGGCGACCGCGCGCTTCAGCGCCCGCGCCACCGGCCTGGCGAACGGCTCCTCGCCGTACTCGCGCAGGATGCGGGCCAGCTCGCGCTCGTCGATGCGCGCCAGCAGCTCGGCCAGGGTCTCGCCCTCCTCGCCCATGCGCATGTCGAGCGGCCCGGCCTCGCGGAAGGAGAAGCCGCGCGAGGGATCGTCGAGCTGCGGGGAGGAGACGCCCAGGTCCACGAGCGCGCCGTCGACCCCGGCGATGCCGAGGGCGGCGAGGACGTCCTTCGCGTCGCGGAAGTCGGCGCGCACCGCGCGGAACGCCTCGCCGTAGCGGGCGAGCCGGGCGGAGGCGGCGGCGAGCGCCCGCGGGTCCTTGTCGAGCCCGATCACGCGCGCCCCCGCCTCGAGCAGGAGGCCGGCGTGGCCGCCGCCGCCGAGCGTGCCGTCGAGCAGGAGCCTGCCCGGCGCGGGGCGCAGGACGGCGACCACCTCTCTCGCGAGGACCGACGCATGGCGGAACTCCGCGCTCACGCGGCGCGCAGGGCCTCCTCCACGTCGGGGAAGAGCTCCACGTGACCGCCGCCGCCGGCGTGGACGAGGTCGCGCACGTAGCGCGAGGCGCCGGCGGCGCGCAGGCCGGGGATGGCGGCGAGCAGCGCCGCGCCGGCGTAGTGGAGGTGCGTCACCCGCTTCAGGTCGACGACCACCATGCGGCCCTGCCGCCGCGCCTCGGCGGCGACGCCGGCGATGCCCGCCAGCTCGGTGCGTCCCAGCTCGCCCACCGCCTTCACCACCGTCACCCCGTCGAAGTGCCTGGCCTCGTACACGGCAGCCACCTCCGCGCCCTCGCCCGCCACGCCGTCCGTCGCCATCGCCTCACGCCTTCCAGAAGTCGACCACCTGGTCCGCCGGGATGTCCGCCGACTGCTGCGCGTCGAGCGTCGCCTTGTCCCAGAGCAGCACGTGCCGGCCCATGCCGGCCCAGACGACGTCCTTCGACAGCCCCGCCCACTGGCGCAGGTTCGGCGGCACGAGCACGCGGCCGTGGACGTCGAGGTCGACCTCGTGCGCCGACGAGAAGAACTTGAGGATGGTGGCCTGGGCGGAGCGGTCGTGGGGCGAGGCCTGCATCAGCTTCTCCTCGAGCCGCTTCCACTCGGAGAGCGGGAGCGCCTGCACCGCACGCCAGTACGGGTACTGCACCAGCACGATCTTCGGCTCGCCCGCCGCGGCCAGCGCCTCGCGGAACTTGGCCGGGAGGCTGGTGCGCCCCTTGGCGTCGATGGTGTGCGCGAAGCTGCCGAAGAACACGGGCCGGCCCGGGATGCCGCTGTGATCCGCTTTTTGCCACCGCTTCCCACTTCAAGGCACGGATCTACGTCCGCAGGCCAGGGAAGTCAACAAGCCCCTGGAAAGTCGCGGGCTTGGCTCTGCTAGCGCGTTCAGGTGGGACAGCCCGATCGGTGAGGGTAGGAGCCGCCTCACCTGTGGCGCATGGGGGAGATCACCTGCCGGGGGGTCGGTCAGGAATCCGGTGGCCAGGCAGGCGCTTCCGGACGATGCTCCCGCGCCTGACCCGCGGATCGGGAGGATCGATGGCGACCGAGGCGAAGCTCCAGGGGAAGACGATCTTCATCAGCGGCGCGAGCCGCGGGATCGGCAAGGCCATCGGCCTGCGCGCCGCGCGGGACGGCGCGAACGTCGTCATCGCCGCGAAGTCGAACGTCCCGAACCCGAAGCTGCCCGGCACCATCCACAGCGCCGCGGAGGAGATCGAGAAGGCGGGCGGCAAGGCGCTGGCGGTGGCCTGCGACATCCGCGAGGAGGAGCAGGTGCGCGCCGCGGTGGCCCAGGCGGTGGAGCGCTTCGGCGGGATCGACGTCCTCGTGAACAACGCCAGCGCCATCCACCTCGCCGACACGGCGACCACCCCCATGAAGCGGTTCGACCTCATGAACGGCGTCAACGTGCGGGGCACCTACCTCTGCACGCAGGCGTGCCTGCCGCACCTCGAGAAGGCGCGGAACCCGCACGTGCTCGTGCTGTCTCCGCCGCTCTCCCTCCGCCCGCGCTGGTTCGCGCCGCACGTCGGCTACACCATCGCGAAGTACGGGATGAGCCTGTGCGTGCTCGGCTGGGCCGAGGAGTTCAAGGAACGCGGCATCGGCGTGAACGCGCTCTGGCCGCGCACCGTCATCGCCACGGCGGCGCTGAACCTGCTCGGCGGCGACGAGACGGCGAAGCACGGGCGGACCGTCGACATCGTCGCCGACGCGGCCTACGCCATCATGGCGAAGCCGTCGCGCGAGTGCACCGGCAACTTCTTCATCGACGAGGACGTGCTGCGCGCCGAGGGCGTCACCGACTTCGAGCGCTATGCCGTGAAGAAGGGCGAGCCGCTCATGCGCGACCTCTTCGTCGACGAGGCGCGCGGCGAGGAGCCGCCCACCGGGCGGGCACGCTGAGGGGCGCTGCGATTGAAGACGAGCCTCGCGATGGGGGGTCTCGGGGGGAGAGTTTCGCCCCCCGGAGTGAGGCGCCGTCAGGCGCCGGATCTCGATCATGGCGGCGGACGTGACGGTCGGGCTCACTTCAACTGGGCGCCGCCATGACGGTGGCCGCGCCGCGGCACGTCCGGCTGTGGGCGTTCCGGGTGCCGCCGGACCGGCGCGCCGACTTCGAGCGGCGCTACGGCCCCGGCGGCGACTGGGCGGCGCTCTTCGCGCAGGGAGCGGGGTGGCTCGGGACGGAGCTGCTCGCGGACGCGGCGGAGCCGGGGCGGTACGTGACCGTGGACCGATGGGAGAGCGCGGCGGCCTGGGATGCCTTCCGCGCGCGGTTCGCGGCGGAGTACGAGGCGCTCGACAGCGAGTGCGAGAGCCTCGGCGCGAGCGAGGAGATGATCGGGGCGTTCGAGGAGAGGTGAGGGGAGGACGCGGTCGACGTCGCTACAGGTCATCCCTCGCCAGCACCTTCCCCGTCGCCCGCACCAGCAACTCTCCGTCCCCGTCCCGCGCCTCCCCCGCGAGCGAGACGATCTGGCCGCGCATCCGCTCCGACCACTCCACCGCCAGCACCTCCCACCTCATCCGCAGGGCGGTCCCCGCCGGCACCGCCCCGCGGAGCTGGAACGAGAACTCGAGGCCCACGCACGGTCCGTGCGCCGTGGTGAAGGCCGCGCCGAAGCTGGTGAGGAGCCCGATGACGTGGCCGCCCGCGGCGATGAGGCCGCCGAAGCGGCTCCGGGCGGCCTTCTCGTCGTGGTGGTGGAGCGGGTTCGGGTCGCCGAGCTCCGCGGCCATCCGCACCACGTCCTCCTTGGACAGGAGGAGCTCCTTCGTCGCGTGGTCGCCGGGCTTGAGGGTGGTCACAGGTTCGAACCTCGAGCCGCGGCGCCCGGGAAAGCGGGTCGCGCTGAAGCGCGACCTGTTAGACGGACACCTTGGGCAGCTGCGCCAGCGACTCCTGCACCTTCTCGGCCGGGTAGGAGAAGTCCTCGAGCCGCCCCGAGAGATAGGCGTCGTAGGACGCCATGTCCATGTGCCCGTGGCCGGACAGGTTGAAGAGCACGACCCGCTCCTTCCCCTCCTCCTTCGCCCGGATCGCCTCGTCGATGGCGGCGCGGATGGCGTGCGACGACTCCGGCGCGGGGACGATCGCCTCCGTCCGCGCGAACTGGGCCGCCGCCTCGAAGCAGGCGACCTGCGGGAAGGCGCGCGCCTCCACCAGCCCGGCGGCAACGAGCTGCGACACGAGCGGCGAGGCGCCGTGGTAGCGGAGCCCGCCGGCGTGGATCCCGGGCGGCATGAAGTCGTGACCGAGCGTGTACATCTTCACGACGGGCGCCATCCTCGCGGTGTCGCCGTAGTCGAAGGTGTAGACCCCCTTCGTCAGCGTCGGGCAGCTCGTCGGCTCGGCGGCGACCACCCGCACCTGCTTGCCGGCGGCCTTGTCGGCGAGAAAGGGGAAGGCGACGCCGGCGAAGTTCGAGCCGCCGCCGTGGCAGCCGATGACGACGTCGGGGTAGACGCCGGCCAGCTCGAGCTGCTTCCTCGCCTCGAGCCCGACCACCGTCTGGTGCATGCAGACGTGGTTCAGCACGCTGCCGAGCGCGTAGCGGGTGTCCTCGCGGCTCGCGGCGTCCTCCACCGCCTCGGAGATGGCGATGCCGAGCGAGCCCTGGTTCTCCGGGTCCTTCGCCAGCATCGCGCGCCCGTAGTTCGTCCGGCTCGACGGCGACGCCACCACCTCCGCGCCCCACAGCTGCATCATGCTCTTGCGGTACGGCTTCTGCCCGAAGGACACCTTCACCATGTAGACGGTGCACTCGAGGCCGAACATCCGGCAGGCGAGCGCCATCGAGGAGCCCCACTGCCCGGCGCCGGTCTCGGTGGCGATGCGCTTCGTGCCGGCGGCCTTGTTGTAGAAGGCCTGCGGCAACGCCGTGTTCGGCTTGTGCGAACCGGCGGGCGAGACCCCCTCGTACTTGTAGTAGATGCGGGCCGGCGTCCCCAGCGCCCGCTCGAGGCGCGTCGCGCGGAAGAGCGGGGTCGGCCGCCAGATGCGGTACGCCTCGCGCACCTCGTCGGGGATCCGCACCCAGCGCTCGGGCGACATCTCCTGCTCGATGAGCCCCATCGGGAAGAGCGGCAGGAGGTCCTGCGGCCCGATCGGCTTCAGCGTGGCCGGGTGCAGCACGGGCGCGAGCGGCCCGGGCATGTCCGGGATGATGTTGTACCAGTGCGTGGGGATCTGGTCCTCGGACAGGAGGAACTTGGTCTGCATGAGGGGCCCTCGGCCGTGGCGGCGCTGCGGTGGAGGGGTCATCGGACCGGAACGGGGCCCCCAGGTCAAGCGGGCCACCGCCCGGGGCCCGGCCGCCCGCCCTCCCGGCGCCTCACGAAAAGAGGCCCCACGACCGCCCGGCCGCGCCTATTTTTTCGGGGGTGCTCGCTCAGGCGGAACAGGCGGCGCGGTCGGGAGAGCGGGAACCCCGGCGCGCCGACATCGTGATCGCGATCCGCGCCCCCGACACGGGGGCGGCGGACGCGCTGCGCACCGCGCACCGGGTCGGGCTGGAGCTGGCCTCGGCGCAGCCCGACCGCAGCGCGGTGGTGCTGCTCCTCTCCGAGGATGCGCCGGAGGCGGCCGCGTCCGTGCCCGCCGATCCGCGCGCGCCGGCGCCGCGGGTGCCCATCCTTCCGTGGAACCTCGCGGGGCAGAGCGCCATCGAGTCGGTGCTGCGCGCCGCGGTCACGTTCGAGGCGGCGGCCTGCGCGCTCGTGGCCGCCGCCGACGGGCACGACCTGCCCGAGGGCGTCGCGCGCCGGCTGCTCGCGCCGGTGCTGGAGGAGGGCTTCGACCTCGTCTGCCCCTGCTACGCCTCCCACCGCTACGAGGGCGTGGTCACCACCGGCCTCGTCTACCCGCTCACGCGAGCGCTCTTCGGGCGACGCCTGCGCCAGCCCGTCGCCGACGAGCTCGCCGCCTCGCGCCGCCTGGCGGAGCACCTCCTCGGCGAGGGCTGGGAGTCCGACCCGCACGCCGGTGGACGACTCTGGCTGGTCACCGGGGCGCTCTCCGCCGAGTACCAGGTGTGCCAGGCCTGGCTCGGCGCGCGCCCGCCGCGGGTGGAGGCGGGCGCCGACCTGGCGGTGGCGCTGGCCCGCGTGGTCGGGCTCCTCTTCCACGAGATGCGCCTGCACGCTCCCGCCTGGCAGCGGGTGAAGGGGTCGCGCCTGGTGAAGACGTTCGGCGACGCCGCCCCGGGCGAGTCTCCGCCGCCCGCGCCCGCCATCGCCCCGATGATCTCGGCGTACCGCCTCGGGCACCAGGAGCTGCAGCGGGTATGGGGCGCCGTGCTCCCGCCCCAGACGCTGCTCGCGCTGAAGCGGCTCGCCGCCTGCGCCGAGGAGCGCTTCGCGGTGGAGGACGGGCTGTGGGCACGCATCGTCTACGACTTCGCGGTCGGCTACCACCTCGCCGTCATGGACCGCGACCTCCTCCTCCGCTCGCTCACGCCGCTCTACCTGGCGTGGGCGGCGAGCTTCGTGCGCGAGGTGCGCGACCTCGACGCGGCCGGGGTCGAGGTGCGCGTCGACGCGCTGTGCCGGGCCTTCGAGGCGGCGAAGCCGTACCTCATCTCGCGCTGGCGCTGGCCCGACCGCTTCAATCCGTAGGGCGGGAGGAGTGGGGGGATCCATGTGGACTGACGTGGCGGACGCATTCCGGGCGGGGTTCCACGGGGTGGCGCTGGAGGTGGCGCGCTTCCTGCCCGGCGTGCTGACGATGCTGCTCGTGCTGCTGTTCACGCTCGGGCTGGCGGTGGCGGTGCGCTTCGCGCTGCGGCGGTCGCTGGCCGGGGTCGACTTCGACCGGCGCGTGCACCGCTGGGGCCTCACCACCACCGGCGAGTGGCTGCCGCGCAACGCGCCCACCCAGATCGTCGCCCACGCCGGCTTCTGGACGGCGATGCTGGTCGGGTTCCTGGTGGGCCTGCGCGCGCTCAACACCGCGCCCACCGACGCGCTCGCCACGCGCGCGCTGGACTACCTCCCCAGCCTGCTCGCCGCCGTCCTCGTCTTCGTCGGCGGCCTGGCCGCGGCCCGCTTCCTGGAGCGCGCCACGCTCATCAACGCCGTGAACATGCGCATCCAGCAGGCGCGCATGCTCTCCCTCGGCACGAAGTGGCTGGTCGTGCTCTTCGCCACCGCGCTCGCGCTGCAGCAGCTCCGGGTGGGAGGCGCCCTCCTCACCATCTCCTTCGCCATCGTCTTCGGTGGCATCGTGCTGGCGCTGGCCCTGGCGGTCGGGCTCGGCTCGCGCGCGGCGGTCTCGCGCGGCCTGGCGCAGCGCTTCGAGGAGGAGAAGCGCGAGGAAGCGGAGGCGGATGAGATCCACCACATGTGAGGCGGCGCCGGCGCGCCGGCGCGCCGGCGTGCTGCTCCACGTCACCTCGCTGCCGGGCGGCCACGGCGTGGGCGACCTCGGCCCCGCGGCGCGCCGCTTCCTCCGCTGGCTCGCTGCCGCCGGGCAGGGCCTGTGGCAGGTCCTGCCGCTGGCGCCGACCGGGTACGGGGACTCGCCCTACGCCGCCCTCTCGGCCTTCGCCGGCAACCCGCTGCTCGTGTCGCTGGAGGACCTCGTCGAGGAGGGCTGGCTCGAGCCGGGCGACCTCGCCGACGCGCCGCGGTTCGAGCGGGGCCGGGCCGATTACGCCCGGGCGGCGGCCTGGAAGGGCTCGCGGCTGGCGCTGGCGGCGCGGCGCTTCGCCACGGCGGGGCGGCGCTCGCCACTCCACGTCGAGGCGTTCTCGAGGTTCCGGGGACGCACCCGGGAGTGGCTCGGGGACTTCGCGCTCTACCTGGCGCTGAAGGAGCGGCACGGCGGCCGCCCCTGGTTCGAGTGGGACCCGCCGCTGGCGAGGCGCGAGGAGGCGGCGCTGGCGGCGGCGCGGGCGGCGCTCTCCGACGCCGTCGGCGTGCACGTGTTCGCGCAGTACTGCTTCGATCGGCAGTGGTCGCGGCTCCGCGCCGAGGCCCGCCAGCTCGACATCGAGCTCATGGGCGATCTCCCCATCTACCTCGCCCACGACTCGGCCGAGGTCTGGGCGCGGCGGGAGCTGTTCCAGCTCCGGGACGACGGCCGGCCGCGCGCCGTGGCCGGCGTCCCGCCCGACTACTTCAGCGCCGACGGTCAGCTGTGGGGCAACCCGCTCCACGACTGGGCGCGCCAGGCGCACGACCGGTACGCGTTCTGGGTCGATCGGCTCCGCTGCGAGCTGTCCCGCTTCGACCTCGTCCGGCTCGACCACTTCCGCGGCTTCGAGGGGTACTGGGAGGTGCCGGCGGAGGCCACCGTGGCGCGGGACGGCCGCTGGGTGAATGGGCCCGGCGCGGCGCTGTTCGAGCGGCTGGAGGAGGCGCTGGGGCGGCCGCTCCCGCTGGTCGCGGAGAACCTCGGCGTCATCACGCCCGAGGTCGAGGCGCTGCGCGAGCGCTTCGGCTTCCCGGGGATGGCGGTGCTGCAGTTCGCCTTCGGCAACGATCCGCAGGCCGAGAGCTTCAGGCCGCACAACTGGGTGCGGAACCTCGTCGCGTACACCGGGACGCACGACAACGACACGGCCGCGGGCTGGTGGGCGAGCGAGGCGGGGCCGGGCTCGACCCGGACTCCCGAGGAGGTCCGGCGGGAGCGGGCGCACGCGCTCGCCTACCTCGCCGCCGACGGGCGCGACATGCCGTGGACGCTGGTGCGCGCCGTCTACGCCTCGGTGGCGGCGCGGGCGGTGGTGCCGCTCCAGGACCTGCTCGGGCTCGGCGGCGAGGCGCGCATGAACCTGCCCGCCACCGCCGACGGCAACTGGCGCTGGCGGGCGCGCGACGAGGACCTCTCCCCCGCGCTGGCGGAGCGCGCCCGGGCGCTGGCCGCGCTCTACGGCAGGTCGCCCGGCTCGGTGAGCTCGAACCAGTAGAAGCCGTAGGCGCCGAGGGTGATGGGGTAGTTCCCGTCGCCGATCCTCGGGAACTCGGTGTAGCCGAACATCTCCACCGGCACGTGCCCGCGGAAGCGCTGCAGCGGCAGCTGCGCCGGCTGCGCGAAGCGGGAGAAGTTCGCCACGCACAGCACCACGTCGTCCTTCCAGCGGCGCAGGTAGGCGAGCACCGCCTTGTTCTCCACCGGCAGGAACTCGATCGACCCGCGCCCGAAGACCTTGAAGAGCTTGCGGAGCCCGATCATGTTCTTCATCCAGGCGAGGAGCGAGGAGGGGTTCTCGCGCTGCGCCTCCACGTTCACCGTCTGGTAGCCGTAGACCGGGTCCATGATGGGCGGCGAGTAGAGCGCCGCCGGGTTCGCGCGGCTGAAGCCGGCGTTGCGGTCGGCGCTCCACTGCATGGGCGTGCGCACGCCGTTGCGGTCGCCGAGGTAGACGTTGTCGCCCATCCCGATCTCGTCGCCGTAGTAGAGGATGGGCGTGCCCGGGAACGAGAAGAGCAGCGAGTTGAGGAGCTCGATGCGCCGCCGCGAGTTCTCCATGAGCGGCGCCAGGCGCCGGCGGATGCCGAGGTTGAGCCGCATCCGCGGGTCGGCGCTGTAGGCGAGGTACATGTAGTCCCGCTCGTCGTTGGTGACCATCTCCAGCGTCAGCTCGTCGTGGTTGCGCAGGAAGAGCCCCCACTGGCAGCTCTCGGGGATGGCCGGCGTCTGCGCCATGATGTCGACGATGGGGCGCACGTCCTCCAGCCGCAGCGCCATGAAGATGCGCGGCATGAGCGGGAAGTGGAACGCCATGTGGCACTCGTCGCCGTCGCCGAAGTAGGGGCGGACGTCGGCCGGCCACTGGTTCGCCTCCGCGAGCAGCATGCGGCCGGGGTGCGTGCGGTCCAGCTCGGCGCGGATCTTCTTGATGACGGCGTGGGTGGCGGGCAGGTTCTCGCAGTTCGTGCCGTCCTGCTCCACGAGGTAGGGGATGGCGTCGAGGCGGAACCCGTCCACGTCCATCGCCAGCCAGTGCCGCATGACGTCGACCATCTCGGCCAGGACGCGCGGGTTCTCGAAGTTGAGGTCCGGCTGGTGGTGGAAGAAGCGGTGCCAGTAGTAGGCATTCGCCTCCGGGTCCCAGGTCCAGTTCGACTTCTCGGTGTCGGTGAAGATGATGCGCGCGTCCGTGTACCGCTGGTTCGTGTCGCTCCACACGTACATCTCGCGGTCGGGCGAGCCGGGTGGGGCGCGCCGTGCCGCCTGGAACCAGGGGTGCTGGTCGGAGGTGTGGTTCACCACCAGCTCCACCAGCACCCGGATGTCGCGGGTGTGGGCGGCGGCGACGAGCCGGCGGAAGTCCTCCACCGTCCCGTACTGTGGGTTCACGCCGCGGTAGTCGGCGATGTCGTAGCCGTCGTCGCGGCCGGGCGAGGGGAAGAAGGGCAGGAGCCAGAGGCAGGTGATGCCGAGCTCGTGCAGGTAGTCGAGCCGGTCGATGAGGCCGGCGAAGTCGCCGACCCCGTCGTCGTTTCTGTCCATGAACGCGCGGACGTGCGTCTCGTAGACGATCGCGTCCTTGTACCAGTAGGGGTCGGGCGTCTTCCGGGCCATGGCTGTCCGAGGCCGCGCGACGACGGCGCGGCGCGTACAAACTAAACGCGCTCCGGCGCAGCGGCGCGCCGCCGGCACGAGGAGAGCCGCGGCGAACCCGGACGAGCGCTCCCCCCGGGGGCGGGCGGGCGTGGACCGGCAGCGACCCGCCGGAGCGCTACGCCATGACCTCGCCGCCGTCGACGTGGATGCACTGACCGTGGATGGCGGGGTTGGCGAGGACGGCCAGCGCCGCCTCGGCCACCTCCTCCGGCGTCGCGGCGCGCCCGAGCGGGTTCTGCCGCAGCACGAGCTCCCGCGCCTCGGCGGCGCTGCGCCCGGTGGCGCGCGCGATGGCGGCCATGGCCTCGTCCATCATGCGCGTCTCGGTCCAGCTCGGCGCCAGCGCGTTGCAGGTGACGCCCTTCCGCCCGCACTCGGCGGCGATGGAGCGGGTGAGCCCGACGAGCGCGTGCTTCGAAGCCGAGTAGGCCGCGCCGTACTTGAGGCCGATCTTGCCGGCCACGGAGGCGACGTTGAGGATCCGGCCGAACCCCCGCTGGAGCATCCCGGGCAGGCAGGCGCGCACGAGCAGGAAGGGCGCCGTCAGGTTCACGGCCAGGACCCGGTCCCAGGTGGCATCGTCGATGCGCTGCACCGGGCCGCTCGCGTCCACCCCGGCGTTGTTGACGAGGAGGTCGACCGGGCCGAGCGCTCCGGCGACGCGGGCCGCCAGCGCGGCCGGCTCCTCCCGTCGGGAGAGATCGCCGGGGACGGCCAGGGCCTGGACACCGAGCGCGCGCAGCTCCCCGGCGACCGCCTCGACCTCCGACGCGGTGCGCGCCGCCACCGCGACCTTCGCGCCGCGGCGCGCCAGGGCGAGCGCGATCGCCCGTCCGATGCCGCGCCCGCCCCCCGTCACCAGCGCCACCTTGTCGCGGATCGCGTCCATGCCACACCCCTTCGGCCGCCGTCGCGGCCCGCGGGCCGGGCGCGAGCGGGCGCTGCCGACGCGGTCCTAGCGCGCCGGCCCTCGGGGGTCCCGTGGGATGGGACAGCCCTGATGAGGCGCGGCGCCGGCGCCGCTTGATTGTTCCGGTGCGGAGGTCCAGTGTACGCCCAGTAAGCGTGCCGGCTTCCCGCTGGCCTTGGGGCAGGTCGAAACGAGCCCCGCGCTGATTGAAGGGTCCGCCTCGTGCGGACCCTTCGTGTTTCCGGCGCCATGCTAAGTTCTCGCCCTCGACCCGCTCGAAAGGCGAACCCGATGCCGAACCTGGCGGCGCACATCACGGGGACGGTGGTCCGCATCGAGAAGCGCGCCGGCGACGAGGTCCAGCCGGGCGACCCCGTCGTCATCCTCGAGTCGATGAAGATGGAGATGCCGCTCGAGGCCGAGACCGGCGGGCGCGTGAAGGAGGTCCGGGTCAAGGAAGGCCAGGCGGTCAACGAAGGCGACGTCCTGGTCGTCCTCGAGTGACCGTGTCCGCGCTCGCGTCCGAGGACCGCGGGCTCATCCGCATCCTCACCCTCGACAACCTGCCCAAGCGCAACGCGCTCGACTTCGCGAGCCTGGCGGAGCTGGAGGCGGCCTGCGCCGCCGCGGCCAGGGACGGCGTGCGCTGCCTCGTCTTCCGGGGCGCGGGCGATCGCGCCTTCTCGTCCGGGTTCGACATCGCCGCCATCCCCACCGGCCCGCAGGAGGGCGACCGGCCCGACCTGGCGGTGGAGCGGGCCATGGCCGCGGTCGAGGCGGTGCCGTGCCCGACGATCGCCTTCCTCAACGGCTCCGCCTTCGGCGCCGGCGCGGAGCTGGCGACGACCTGCGACCTGCGCGTGGCCCGCCCCGGCGTGCAGATCGGCATGCCGCCGGCGCGGCTGGGCGTGGTGTACGCGCCGGCCGGGTTGCGGCGCTTCGTCCACCTCGTCGGGCCGTCCCGCGCCCGCGAGATGTTCTTCACGGGCCGGCCGGTGGAGGCGGACGAGGCGCTCGCCATCGGCCTCGTCGACCGGGTGGTGCCGGCGGACGAGGCCGAGGGAGCGGCGCTGGCGCTGGCGGCGGAGATCGGCGGCAACGCGCCGCTGGCGGTCCAGGGGATGAAGCGTATCCTGCGGCTGCTCGACGCGGCGGCCGAGCGCGGCTTCACGGACGACGAGCGGCGCGAGGTGGCGGAGCTGCGGCGCCGCGCCTTCGAGAGCGACGACGTGCGCGAGGGCCGGCAGGCGTTCCTGGAGAAGCGGGCGCCGAGCTTCCGCGGCCGATAGCTTTCCGGGCAGGAGGTCTCGACATGCGAGCTGTGGTCCTGGAGAAGAAGGGTGAGCTGAGGCTGCGCGACATCGAGCTGCCGCAGGCGGTCGGCCCGGCGGACGTGAAGATCGCAGTGGAGCGGGTCGGCGTCTGCGGGAGCGACGTCCACTACTACACGCACGGCCGGATCGGCCCGTTCGTGGTCAAGGACCCGATGGTCCTCGGGCACGAGGCGTCGGGCAAGGTGGTGGAGGTCGGGTCGGCGGTGAAGGACCTGAAGGTCGGCGACCGCGTCTGCATGGAGCCCGGCATCCCCGACCTCCACTCCCGCGCCTCGCGGCTCGGCCTGTACAACGTCGACCCGAACGTCGTCTTCTGGGCGACGCCGCCGGTGCACGGCTGCCTGGCGCGCACGGTCGTGCACCCGGCCGCCTTCACCTACCGGCTGCCGGACAACGTCTCCTTCGCCGAGGGCGCGATGGTGGAGCCGTTCGCCATCGGCATGCAGGCGGCGACCAAGGCGCGGATCCAGCCCGGCGACCTGGCGGTGGTCATCGGCTGCGGCACCATCGGCATCGTCACCGCGCTCGCGGCGCTGGCCGGCGGCTGCAGCCGGGTCATCGTCTCGGACGTGCTGCAGGAGAAGCTCGACCTGGCCGCGCGCTACCCGGGCATCACGGCGGTGAACGTGAAGAAGGAGGACCTCGGCGCGGTCGTGCGCGCCGCCACCGACGGGTGGGGCGCGGACGTGGTGTTCGAGGCGAGCGGCAGCCCCGCCGCCTACAAGGGCCTCTTCGACCAGCTCCGGCCGGGCGGCTGCGTCGTGCTCATCGGCATCCCCATCGACC
>DASTGH010000621.1:0-19115 GCA_035719345.1 Anaeromyxobacteraceae bacterium | reverse complement strand
CCAGCCGGCGTAGCCGATCTCGTCGAGGACGCGGAACAGGTGCGGGTAGCTGACCTCTCCGCGGTCCGGCTCGTGGCGCTCGGGCACGCTCGCCACCTGGACGTGGCCGACGTGCGGCGCCCACCGCCGCAGCTTCGCGGTCAGGTCGCCCTCCACGATCTGCGCGTGGTAGAGGTCCATCTGCACCTTGAGGTTCTCCGCGCCGACCTCCTCGCGGAGCGCGTGCGCCTCCGCCTGCGTGTTCAGGAAGTAACCTGGGATGTCGCGCGTGTTGATGGGCTCGATGACGAGCACGAGCCCGCGGCGCGCCAGCTCGCGCGCCGCGAAGCGGAGGTTCTCGAGGTAGGTGGCGCGGCACGCGGCCCGCTCCGCGCCGGCCGGCTGGAGACCGGCCATGGCGTGCAGCGTCGGCGTCCCCAGCGCCTCGGCGTAGCGCAGCGCCTTCGCCACGCCTTCGCGGAACTCCTGCTCGCGCCCGGGCACCGCGCCGATCCCGCGCTCGCCCGCGGCCCAGTTCCCCGGCGGCATGTTGAAGAGGACGTTCCGCACCTCGGCGGCGCGCAGGCGCGCGGCCACCTCCTCGGGCGCGTGCTCGTAGGGGAAGAGGAACTCCACGGCCTCGAAGCCCGCGCGCGCGGCGGCGTCGAAGCGCTCCAGGAACGGCACCTCGTTGAACATCATCGTCAGGTTGGCGGCGAACTGGGGCATGGCAGGTCCGTGGGGCCCGCGGGCGAGGGGCCCGCCGGGGTTTGTAGCGGGGCAGCCCCGGCGGCGCGCGCCTGTGCAGCGCGTCGACACCTGTCCAGCCGACCGACGCAGCGCGCGCGGCCGTGAGCCTGGAAGAGCGCGGAGGCGGTGCTCCTCGGCGCTCCTCGCCGGCTGGCGCGGGCGCTGCACAGGGCCGCGGAACGCGCCGGCGACCACGGCGCTCGCCCGCGCGGGGCTCACCGCGCCCGGAGGATCCCGATGGCACGTCTCACCGTGCACCGCGCCGCGCCGCTGCTCCTCGCCCTCGCATCGGCGGGAGGAGCCCGCGCCGCCACCCCACCGCCGGCCGAGCTGCTCACGCTCGACCGCGCCGTGGAGCTGGCGCTGCAGCACAACCAGGGCGTCCGCGCCGCGGCGCTGGCCGTGGATCGCGGCGACGAGACGATCGCGGCCGCGCGCACCCGCTACCTGCCCGCGCTCTCGCTCGAGGCCACCGCCGGGCAGCTCCTCATGCCGGTCGAGGTCCAGTTCGCGAAGGGCTCGTTCGGGACCATCCCGAACGTCGGGCCCGTGCCCGACCGCGACACGACCGTGAAGTCGGGCCAGAACCCGACCTTCTCGGTGACCTCGAAGCTGGAGCAGCCGCTCACCCAGCTCTACACGGCGAGAGAGGGCGTGCGCCTGGCCGAGACCGGGCGCGACGCGGACCGGGCGCAGCTCCAGATCCAGTGCGCCTCGGTGGTCGCCGAGGTGAAGCGCTCCTACCACCAGATCCTCGCCTCCCGGACCGCGCTCGCGGCGGCCCAGGAGCAGCTCGCCGCCCGGCGCGAGCTGTCGCGGACCGCGGCGCGCCTCGTCGTGGAGCAGGCCGCGCTGCGCTCCGACGAGCTCGAGGCGCGGAGCGGGGTGGCGGCGGCGAGCCTCCAGGTCCACGCGCTCGAGGACGGGCTCGCCACCGCCCGGGAGCAGATGAACCGGCTCCTCGGGCGCGACCTCGCGACGCCCTTCGAGGTCGTCGCGCTCCGGGCCGCCGCTCCCGAGGAGCTCGACCTCGAGGCGGCTCGCGCGCGCGCCCTGCGGGAGCGGCCCGACCTCCGCCAGGCGCGCCTCATGGTGGAGAAGGCCGACGCCGAGCGGCGCATGAAGGCGTGGGAGTACGTGCCCCAGGTGAGCGCCGGCGTCTCGTACTCCTCCACCTTCAACGTCGAGACGCTCCCCAGCCACATCGCCATCGCCGGGCTCTTCCTCAAGTGGGAGGGCCTGGACTGGGGCCGGCGCGGGAGCGAGGGCCGGGAGAAGTCGCTCGCCGTCGAGGAGGCGCGCCTCAAGGTGAAGGACGCCGAGGCGGCGGCCCTGGTCGAGGTGGGGGATCGCTTCCGCAAGCTGCAGCAGGCGCGCGAGCAGGTCGAGGCGGCACGCCTCTCGCACGAGGCGCTCCGGGCGAAGGCGCCGGTGCTGCTGAACCGGCTCCGGCTCGAGGCCGCGCTCCTCAAGGACGCGCTCGCCGTCCAGGCGGCCCTCACCCAGGCGGCGAGCGATCACCAGCAGGCCCTGGCCGCCCTCGGGTCGGCGCAGGCCGACTTCGAGAAGGCGCTCGGGATGGCGCCGTGAACCCCGTGGACCACGGGAAAGGGAGAAGCATGCACCGCACGTCGATGAACGCCGTCCTCCTCCTCGCCTGCGCCGTCGCGCTGGGCTGCCGGCGCGGCGAGCCGCACGCTCCGCCGCCGCGGCCGGTCCGCGTCCAGCACATGGCCCCGCCCGCCTCGAGCGGCGAGCTGCGCTACTCCGCGAGCTTCCAGCCCCGCGAGCAGGTCTCGCTCGCCTTCAAGGTGGGCGGGTACGTGCGCGACATCGCGCAGCGCCCCGGCCCCGACGGCACGCCCCGGCCGCTGCAGCAGGGCGACGTCGTGCGGAAGGGCAGCGAGCTCGCCCGCATCCGCGAGGCGGACTACCAGCAGAAGGTGGCGCAGGCGCGCGCGCAGCGCGCCGGGGCCGCGGCCACGCTCGCCCGGGCGCGGGCGGACGCCGATCGCGCCGGGAAGCTCTACGCGGCCGAGAGCCTGACGCGCGTCGACCACGACGCCGCGCAGGCTGCCCTCCAGGTCGCGGCGGCCCAGCTCGCCGCCGCCGACGCGGATCTCGAGACGGCGAGCCTGTCGCTGGCCGACACCGCGCTCCGCGCGCCCATGGACGCCGTCGTCCTCTCGCGCAGCGTGGAGGCGGGCACCCTCGCCTCGCCCGGCACGGCGGCGTTCGTCATCGCCGACGTGAGCCGGCTCAAGGCGGTGTTCGGCGTCCCCGAGCGCGTCGCCCGGTCGCTGCGGGTGGGCCAGGCGCTGCCGCTCGAGCTGGAGTCGCCGCGCGGCGAGCCGCTTCCCGGGCGCGTCACGGCGGTGGCGCCGTCGGCCGACCCGCAGAGCCGGGTCTTCACGGTGGAGGTGACGGTGTCGAATCCCGCCGGCCAGCTCCGGGCGGGCACCATCGCCACCGTGCGCGTCCCCTCCGATCGGGGCCGGGCCACGCCGGCGGCCGGGTCGCTGCCACTGGCGGCGGTGGTGCGGTCACCCGCCCGCCGCGACGGGTACGCGGTCTTCGTGGTGGAGGACGCGGCCGGGCACGCGGTGGCGCGGGCGCGTGAGGTGGAGCTGGGCCAGCTCGCCGGGAACGAGGTCGAGGTGGCGGCGGGGCTCTTGCAACAGGAGCGCGTCGTGGTGGTGGGTGCGTCCCTGCTCGCCGACGGCGAGCGCGTCAGCGTCCTCGAGTGACGGAGAGCGGAATGGCACACGGGAAGAGCGAGTCGGAGCTGCTGGCCGCGAAGCACAACACGGCGCGGTTCTTCGTCGAGACGCGGCAGCTGTCGTGGGTGCTGCTGGCCGCGACCATCGCCTGGGGCGTCTACGGATACCTGACGATGCCGGAGCGCAAGGACCCCGACGTCCCGGTGCGCGACGCGGTGGCGATCGTCTCCTGGCCGGGGGCGAGCGCGGAGGCGATCGAGCAGCTCGTCACGCGCAAGGTCGAGGAGGCGATGTACGGGAACGCCTGGATCGAGCACGTCACCTCGACCACGCGCACCAGCGTCGCCATCGTGCACGTCGCCCTGCAGAAGACGACGCCCGACATCCCGAAGCAGTTCGACGACATCCGGCTCAGGCTCGACGCCATCCACGACCTGCCGGACGGCGCCGGCCCCATCCAGTTCATCAAGGACTTCGGCGACACCGCCGGCCTCCTCCTCACGGTGGCGAGCCCGCGCCTCGGCCCCGCCGAGATCGCGCTGCGCGCCCGCGCCATCGGCGAGGGGCTGGCGCGAGCCCGCGGCGGCGCGACCGGGGAGGGCCGGGCCGCGCTCGTCTTCGGCTTCCCGCCGGCGATCCCGGCCGACGCCGCCGTGCCCATGGCGGGGCGCTTCGCCCGCTTCGCCGAGCGCCGCGGCCTCTACCGCCAGGCCTCGGTGTTCGACGGCCCGGGCTTCGTCGGGATCGACGGGGCCACGGACGCCGACGAGGCCGCGCTCCGGGCCGCGGTGAGCGGATTCCTGCACGAGAACGCGCGCGCCGAGGAGATCCACCCCGACGTCTGGGGGCCGCTCTTCGTCCGCGAGGCGAGCGAGGTCGAGGCGCGACTCGCCACCGCCCCGGCCGATCGCTACGGCTATCGCGAGCTCGACGAGGCGACGAAGCTCCTCCAGCGCACGCTGGAGACCGTGCCCAGCGTCGCCAAGGTGACGCGCTCCGGCGTCCTCGACGAGCGCGTCGACCTCGTCTGGTCGCAGGAGCGGCTCGCCTCCTACGGCGTGCGCCCCGACGCGCTCTCGCAGGCACTCGGCGCGCGCAACGTCAGCGCACGCGGCGGCATCGTCGAGGCCGGCGGCCGCTCCCTCCAGATCTCGCCCTCGGGCGAGTTCCGCAGCGAGCGCGAGATCGGCGACGTGCTCGTCTCCATGCCGGGCGCGCCGCCGGTGTACCTGCGCGACCTCGTCGAGGTGGTGCGCGGCTACGAGACGCCGGCGCGCTACCTCAACTGGTTCACGCGCCCGCTGCCCGACGGCCGCTGGGAGCGGACGCGGGCCATCACGCTGGCCGTGCAGATGCGCTCGGGCGAGCAGATCGCCGGCTTCGGCCGGGCGGTCGACGCCGCGCTCCACGACGTGGCGACGCGGCTGCCGGACGGCCTCGTCCTGGCCCGCACCTCCGACCAGCCGCTCCAGGTGAAGGAGAACGTCGACCTCTTCATGTCGAGCCTGTGGGAGGCGGTCTTCCTGGTGGTGCTCGTCTCCCTGCTCGGGTTCTGGGAGTGGCGCTCGGCGGTGCTCATGGCGCTCTCCATCCCCATCACGCTGGCGATGACCTTCGGGATGATGCGGGTCCTCGGCATCGACCTGCAGCAGGTCTCCATCGCCTCGCTCATCATCGCGCTCGGCCTGCTGGTGGACGACCCGGTCGTCGCCGGCGACGCCGTCAAGCGCGACCTGGCCGCGGGCAAGCCGCGGCGCGTGGCCGCCTGGCTCGGGCCGACCAAGCTCGCCACCGCCATCATGTTCGCCACGGTGACGAACATCGTCGCCTACCTGCCCTTCCTGCTCCTGACCGGCGACACGGGGCGCTTCCTGTACAGCCTCCCCATCGTCATCACCTGCTCGCTCGTCGCCTCGCGCCTCGTCTCCATGACCTTCATCCCGCTGCTCGGCTACTACCTCCTCCGCCCGCGGGCGGAGAAGCCCATCGCCGCGCGGCGCGAGACCGGGTTCGCCTCGCGCTACTACCGCCTCGGGCGCTGGGCCATCGCGCACCGCTGGGCGGTGCTGGGCGCGTCGCTCGTCTTCCTGGCCGCGGGCGGCGCCGTCGCCTCCCGCCTCCGGACGCAGTTCTTCCCCAAGGACCTCCAGTACCTCTCCTACGTCGACGTGTGGCTCCCCGAGGACGCGCCGCTCTCGGCGACGAGCGCCGCCGCCGAGGCCGCGGAGCGCGTCATCCGCGAGGTGGCCGAGGAGGAGGGCCGGGCGCACGGCGGCCACGGCGACCTGCTCGTCTCGCTCACCACCTTCGCCGGCGGCGGCGCGCCCCGCTTCTGGCTCTCGGCGGCGCCCGAGCAGTCGCAGCTCAACTACGCGCAGATCATCCTCCTGGTGAAGGACAAGCACTTCACCACCGCGCTCGTCGACCCGCTGCAGCGCGCGCTCTCGGCGCGCGTGCCGGGCGCGCACATCGACGTGCGCCAGCTCGAGACCGGCGCGGCGGTCGGCCTGCCGGTCGCCATCCGCCTCTCCGGCGAGGACATCCCCACGCTGCGGCGCCTGGCCGAGGAGCTGAAGGCCATGCTGCGCGCGGCGCCCGGTGCCGCGCGCGTGCGCGACGACTGGGGCGCCGAGACCTTCTCGCTCGGCCTGCGCACCGACGCGGACCGCGCCAACGCGGCCGGCCTCACGAACCGCGACGTGGCCGCGGCGTCGGCCGGCGCGCTCTCCGGGCAGACGGTGGGGACGCTGCGCGACGGCGAGCACGAGATCCCCATCGTGGCGCGGCTGCGCATGGACGAGCGCGCCCGCCTCGAGGACCTGGCGAACCTGTACGTCTTCTCGCAGGACGGGAAGCGCAAGGTGCCGGTGGGCCTCGTCGCCTCCCTCGACCACGCCCTGCAGACGGAGCGCATCCAGCGCCGCGACAAGTTCCGCACCGTGACCGTCGGCGCCTATCCGGCCGAGGGGGTCCTGCCGTCGGAGGTGCTGAAGCCCCTGCTCCCGCGGTTGAAGGAGTTCGAGGCGCGGCTGCCGCCCGGCTACCGCCTGGAGGTGGGCGGCGAGCACGAGAAGCAGGTGGAGAGCTTCGGCGAGCTGGCCATGGTGATGGCCATCTCCATCGGCCTGATCTTCCTCGCCCTGGTGCTCCAGTTCAGGAACGCGGTGAAGCCGTTCATCGTCTTCGCCGCCATCCCCTACGGCGTGGTCGGGGCGGTGGCGATGCTGGCGATCATGGGCGCGCCCTTCGGCTTCATGGCCTTCCTCGGCGTCGCCAGCCTGGTCGGCGTCATCGTGAGCCACGTCATCGTGCTCTTCGACTTCATCGAGGAGGCGCACGCCCAGGGCGAGCCGCTGGAGCAGGCCCTGCTCGACGCCGGAATCCTGCGCCTCAGGCCCGTGCTCATCACGGTGGGCGCCACCGTCATCGCGCTCGTCCCGCTGGCGATGCACGGCGGGCCGCTCTGGGAGCCGCTGTGCTACGCCCAGATCGGCGGGCTGTGCGTCGCGACCTTCGTCACGCTGCTGCTCGTCCCGGTGCTCTACGCCATCGTCGTCCGGGACCTGAAGCTCGTGCGATGGGATCCGGAGCCTGCCCCGGCGGCGACCCCGCCATCCGAGGCCGCGGCGGCGAGCCCGGCGCCGGACGCGGCGCCGAAGGCAGCGTGATGGGCGCCGCGCTCGCGCTCGCGATGCCTCGCGCGGGGCCGGCCCTCCGGGGCTGGCCCCCGCCGGGACGGCCCCGGACCGTACGTCGCAGATACCTCACGGCCGTGGAACCGCCGCGGCAGGCCCCCGGGCCGGCGGAGTCCCCGGACGTGGCGCCCGAGCACCTGGAGCGCCTCGCCCGGCTCTCCCGGCTCCCCAGCCTCCAGCTCCGCTGGCCGTGGCAGAGCCTCGGCGCGCTGGTCGCATTCCACGCACTGGCGGTGACGGTGCTGTGGGCGAGCGCGTTCCCCGGCTGGCGCGTCGCAGTCGTGGCGGCGTCCGGCGTCGCCAAGGGCGCGTTCACGCTGCGCTTCGCGCGGCGCGGCACCGAGCCCGCCGACCTCACGACCTACCCGCCGGGCGCGCTCCGCCTCGGGCTCGTGTACCTCGTCGCCAACGCCGCGGAGGTGACGGCCACGGGCGGGCTGAAGAGTCCGCTCTTCGTCGCGATGCTCATGCCGGCCATGACCTCGCTCGCGCTCTTCGGTGGCGTGCCCGAGAGCCGCGTCCTCGCCGGGTTCACCACGGGCATCATCCTGCTCGCCGGGACCCTGCCGGACGCGTGGTGCGGGCCGCCGCTCTCCGACGGGGTCTTCGGCGCGCTCGCCATCGCCACCGCGCTCACCACCATGGTCGTCCTCGGCACGAACCTGGTGCGGCTGCGGGCCGCCCTCCGCGCGACGGGGCAGGACCTGGCGCGCGCGCGCGAGGACCTCGCCACGCACGCGCTGGCGCGGGCGCGCCGGCTCGAGGAGGTGGGCGCGCAGGTCGCGCACGAGCTCAAGAACCCGCTCACGGCGGTGAAGGCGCTGGCGCAGGTGGGCGTCGCCGCCGCGGCGGCGGACGCGCGCGCGTCGTTCGCCGCGATCGAGCGCGACGTGGCGCGCATGCAGGAGATCATCCGCGAGTACCTCTCGTTCACCCGTCCCATCGAGGAGTTGCGCCCCGAGCGCGTCGACCTCGGCCCGCTCGTCGCGGAGGTGCTGGCGGTGCTGTCGGCGCGCGCGGAGCGGGCGGGCGTCCGCGAGGCGTGCCACGGCGACGCGCCCGTCACGGCCGACCCGCGGCGCCTCAAGGAGGCGCTCCTCAACCTGGTGGCGAACGCCATCGAGGCGACGCCGCCCGGCGGCGCCGTGGAGGTGGGGGTGGAGCGAGACGACGGGCGCGCGCGCATCGTCATCCGCGACACCGGGCGCGGCATGCCGCCGGAGGTGCTGTCGCGCGTCGGCACGCCCTTCTTCACCACGCGCGAGTTCGGGACGGGCCTGGGCGTGGTGCTGGCGCGCGCGGTCTTCGATCAGCACGGCGGCGACGTCCGCTACGAGAGCGCTCCCGGACGCGGCACGACCGTCACCGCCACGCTGCCCTTCGAGCCGCTCGCCGCCGCCGGAGCGCGCGCATGAGCGCCGCCCTCGATCCCGTGCGGCCGCGGCCGGCCGAGCCCCCTCCCGAGGTCGTCCTGCAGCGCCTGGCGCTGCCGTCGGGGGCTGCGCCGATCCAGATCCGCTGGCCCTGGCGCAGCTTCGCGTATCTCGTGGCGTTCTACGCGGTCGCGGTCGCCGCGCTGTGGGCGGGCGGCCACCCGCGCTGGCGCGTGGCCGGGGTGGCCGCGCTCTGCGCGGTGCAGGCGGCCCCCACGCTCTGGTTCGCGGTGCGCGGCGGGCGCTCCGAGGGCGTGGGCGCGTTCCCCCGCGGCGCCATCGCGGCCGGGCTCGTCCACGTCGCGACCTCGGCCGGCTGGATGGCGCTCACCGGCGGCCTGCGCAGCCCGTTCCTCGTCGGCCTGCTCCGGCCGGTCATGGGCGGGCTCGCCCTCTTCAACTGGGGGTGGAGGATGGTCGTCCTCCTCGCGGCGACGGCGGGGAGCCTGCTCCTGCTCGCCCTCCAGCCGGAGCGCTGGGCGGGGCCGCCGCCCGCCGGCCTCACCCAGGACGTGCTCGTGGCGGCGACCGCGCTCTCCACGATGCTGGTCATCGCCTCGAACCTCGCCCGCGGGCGCGGCGCGCTCCGCGCCAGCGCCCAGGCCCTGGCGCGCGTCCGCGAGGAGCTCGCCTCGCAGGCGCTGGCGCGGTCCCGGACGCTGGAGGAGGTCGGGGCCAAGGTCGCGCACGAGCTCAGGAACCCCCTCACCGCGGTGAAGGCGCTGGCGCAGGTGGGCGCGAGCGAGTGCCCCGATCCGGAGTCGCGCGACTGGTTCGGCGTCATCGGCCGCGAAGCGACGCGCATGGAGGCCATCGTGGCCGAGTACCTCTCCTACACGCGGCCGCTGCAGCCGTTCCGGCCCGAGCCGGTGGCGCTGGCGCCCATCCTCGGCGAGGTGCTCGCGCTGCTCTCCGCTCGCGCGGCGCGCGCCGGCGTGCGCCTCGAGCGGCGCGGGGACGCCGCGGCCGTGGCCGACCCGCAGCGGCTGCAGGAGGCGCTCCTCAACCTCGTGGCGAACGCCATCGAGGCCACCCATGGCGGCGGCTCGGTCGCCGTCGAGCTCGGGGGCGAGGACGGCCAGGCCCGCATCGTCATCCGCGACACGGGGCGCGGCATGGCGCCGGACGTGCTGGCGCGCATCGGCACGCCCTTCTTCACCACCCGCGAGGCCGGCACCGGGCTCGGCGTGGTGCTGGCCCGCTCGGTGTTCCACCAGCTCGGCGGCGGGCTGCACTACGAGAGCGCTCCGGGCCAGGGCACGACGGTCACGGCGACGCTCCCCGCCGCCGCGAGGAGGACGCATGGCGAGCGTGCTCTTGGTGGATGACGAGGAGGGGATCCTCTTCGCGCTCAAGGTCTTGCTGGCATCGCGCGGCCATCAGCCGCTGCTCGCGCACTCCGCCGCCGAGGCGCTGGCCACGCTCGACGGGGCCGATGCGGTCGTCACCGACTTCTCCATGCCGGAGACCGACGGGATGGAGCTCCTGCGCCAGGTGAAGGAGCGCGACCCCGCCCTCCCCGTCATCCTGATGACGGCCCACGGCTCGGAGCGGCTCGCCGTGCGCGCCATGAAGGCGGGCGCGTACGACTACGTGCCGAAGCCGTTCGACGCCGAGGAGCTGTCGCTCGTCATCGAGCGCGCCGTGGAGGCGCGGGCGCTCCGCGTCCGCAACCGGCAGCTCGCCGCGGAGAAGGCCATCGGCAAGGCCATCGTCGGCGACGCGCCGGCGATGCGCCGCCTGCTCGACGCGGTGGCGCGCGTGGCGAACAAGGACGTGACGGTGCTGGTGCGGGGCGAGACGGGCGCGGGCAAGGAGCTGGCCGCGGCGCTCCTGCACGCTCAGGGGCGCCGTGCCCGGGGGCCGCTCGTGCGCTTCAACTGCGGCGCCATCCCGGGCGAGCTGGCCGAGGCGGAGCTGTTCGGGCACGCGCGCGGCGCGTTCACCGGCGCCGCGCAGGCGCGGCCCGGCTTCTTCGCCCAGGCGCACGGCGGGACGCTCGTGCTGGACGAGATCGGCGAGCTGCCCCTGGCGCTGCAGGCGAAGCTGCTCCGCGCGCTGCAGGACGGCGAGATCCAGCCGGTGGGGGCGGGTCGCGTCGAGCGCGTCGACGTGCGGGTGGTGGCGTGCACGAACCGCGACCTGGCCGCGGAGGCGCGCGCCGGCCGCTTCCGCGAGGACCTCTACTACCGCCTGGCGGTGGTGGAGCTGGTGGTGCCGCCGCTGCGCGACCGCCGCGAGGACATCCCGGCGCTCGCCGAGGAGTTCGCGCGGCGCTACGCCGAGCGCTTCGGGATGGAGGGCGTGCGGCTCGCCCCGGCGCTGCTCGATCGCCTCCGGGCCTCCGAGTGGCCGGGGAACGTCCGCCAGCTCGAGAACACGATCGCGCGGCTCCTCGCCTTGTCCCAGGGCGGCGAGATCGGGGTGGCGGACCTGGCAGGCACTGGCGGCGGCGGCGACGCGGGGGCGCCCCGGCCCGGGGAAGCGCCCGCGGCGGACGGCGGCGCCGGGGACGCGTCGGAGCTGACGCTCCGCGAGCAGCTCGACGCGGTGGAGCGCGGCATCGTCGCGCGCGCCCTGGCGGCGGCCGGCGGCAACCAGTCGGAGGCGGCGCGCCGGCTCGGCGTGAGCCGCGGCACGTTCATCGAGCGGCTGCACCGGTACGGGATCGTGGGCGGCGTGGAGGCGGCGGACGAGCGGGCGCCGCGGTAGGCGTGCAGCGCCGGGACGGGACGAGGTCGCGGTGGCGGGCTTCGGTCCCCCTCCCCCGCTTCGGGCGGGGGAGGGATGGGGAGAGGGCCATCACGGCATACCCGCGGAGGTCGCTGTTCGACGATCCGACGGCGCTGCTCGGCGGTTCGACGCCGCAGACCACGCGGACGGAGCGATTCCCCCGCAAACGCTGCTGCCACTGCTTCGCGCGCGCGTGGCACGGCACCTGCTCATGAGCGCCGGCGACGCGCCGCCGATGGACCACGGCGGGCGACGAGGAGCCACGCATGGAGATCAAGGTGTTCGAGCCCCACGAGCTGGAGACCGCGCTGGGTGCCATCCGGGCCGTCGTGCCACGGCCGTCGGCCGCGCAGGACGCGTTCCTCCGCGTGCTCGGCCGCCTGCACGCGCGCTCGGTGGAGCCGCGCGAGCTGCCGGCGCCCACGCCGGCCGAGACGGCGGCGGCCATCACCGACCCGCATCGCCGCAAGCGCCTGGTCGAGTGCGCGATCGTGATGACGATGGTGGACGGGGCGGTCGAGCGCGAGGCGGCGTCCTCGGTCGCGAGCCTGGCGCGCGCGCTCGGCGTGGACGGGCGCACCAGCCGCACGCTCCGGCGCGTCGCGGCGCGGCACCGCCTGCTCACGCGCATCGACATGTCGCGCCGCCTGTTCGGGCGGTTCGTCGGCGCCGCCCTGCGCGAGGAGGGGCTCGGGGGCGTGCGGAGGTTCGTCGGCGCCATGCTGAAGGTGGGCGAGGATCCCGCGACCGCGGAGCGCTTCCGGGCGATGGGCCGGCTGCCGCCGGGCAGCTTCGGACGCGCCTACTGGGAGCACTGCACCTCGCGCGGCTTCGCCTTCCCGGGCGAGCGCGGCGCCATCCCGGAGCGCGCCGTGTTCCACGACTTCGGCCACGTGCTCTCCGGCTACGACACCGATCCCGCGGGTGAGATCCAGCAGGCCGCCTTCCAGGCGGGGTTCATGCGGAACGAGGGCTTCGCCTTCCTGTTCTTCGGGATCATGCAGTTCCACCTCGGCATCAAGCTCACCCCCATCGCCGAGGCCGAGGTCGGCTTCTTCGACGTCGAGAAGGTGCTGGCGGCGCTCGCCCGGGGCGCGTCGTGCAACGCCGACCTCAGCGATCGCTGGGACCCCCGGCCGTTCCTGGCCCTGCCGCTCGAGGTGGTGCGCGAGCGGCTCGGGGTTCCGCCGCTCGCCGGGGGCGCCGTGCGCGCGGCGTGACGGCGAGCCGCCGCTCCGCCACATCCAGCGCGCGCTGCGGGAGCGGCCGGAGACCTTCCGCCGCGTCGGCAACGTCGAGCCGGTGTTCCGCGAGCTGGGCATCGACGGCGTCTTCTCCGCCGAGGGCGCCGAGTGGCGTCCGCTCCGCAAGCTCACCATGGAGGCGCTGGCGCCGGCGCGCCTGCGCAGCTTCTACCCGGCGCTGCGCGACGTCGCGGAGCGCCTGCAGCGCAGGTGGGGCGCGGCGGCCGACGCCGGGCGCGAGATCGACGTCGTCGAGGACTTCAAGCGCTTCACGGTCGACCTCACCACCCGCCTCACGCTGGGGCACGACCTCGACACGCTGGAGCAGGAGGGCGACGTGCTCCAGCGCAAGCTCGAGGTCGTCTTCCCGGCGCTGACGCGGCGGCTCTTCGCGGTCGTCCCGCTGTGGCGCGCCGTGAGGCTGCCCGCGGACCGGCGCCTGGAGCGGGCGCTCTCGGACGTGTTCGGCTTCCTGCGCCAGGTGCTCGAGACGACGCGGACGCGGCTCGAGGCCGACGGCGCCGCCGCACCCGCCACCTTCCTCGAGGCCATGATCCGCGCGCGCGACGACGCCGGCCAGCCGTTCACCGACCGTCAGATCCTCGGCAACGCGATCGAGATGCTGCTCGCCGGCGAGGACACGACCGCGCTCACGCTCTCCTGGGCGGTCCACGAGCTGTGCGACGCGCCGCGCGCGGTGCGCGACCTCCAGGCGGAGGCCGACGCCGTGCTGGCCGGCGCCGCCGCCCCGCGCGAGGTCGACGCCGCGGCGCGGCTCCACGTGGCGGGCGCGGTCGCGCAGGAGACGATGCGGCTCCGGCCGGTCGCGCCGGTGCTGTTCATGGAGGCGAACGGCGACACGTCGCTGGGCGACATCGCCATCCCCCGCGGGCAGCGCCTCATCCTGCTCGCGCGCCCGCAGGCGGTCTCGCCCGCGCACTTCGCCGATCCCACCGCGTTCCGCCCCGAGCGCTGGCTCGAGCACGCTCCCGGCGCGGCGCACGAGCCCGCGGCACACATCCCGTTCGGCTCGGGACCGCGCCTGTGCCCCGGCCGCTCGCTGGCGCTCCTCGAGATGCGGGTGGCGCTCGCCACGGTCCTCGGCAGCTTCTCCCTGGAGCGCGTCGGCGAGCGCGCCACGGTCGAGGAGCGGTTCGCCTTCACGATGGGGCCCCGCGGCCTGCGCGTCCGCCTGGCACGGCGGCGCCGCGACGCGTCCACCGGGGCGGCGGCTCCTGCGGGCTGACCCCCTCGCGGCACCTCACGCGAGGGGGATCCGCAGCACTGCTGGGCGGATCGGGCGCAGCCGATCCGGCCGATCCGGGCGACTCGACCGGGCTGCTTTACGGGTCGGCGATCGATGTGCTGCACTCGTCGGATCTCGTCTGCGGACGCGAAGCGCGGGGCGCTCCTATGATCGAGGCGGATCGACGGCGAGTGGAAGAGTCGTTCGCGGTGAGCGGAACGGAAGAGGACCGGATGCGCGACCTCGAGGCGCGCCTCCAGCGCCTCCGGATCGCCGATCGCCTGTCGACGCGCAGCCTCGTGCTGGAGCTCGCCGGGACGCCGGCGCGGCGCGCGCCGCCCGCGGCGACGCGGCGAAAGGAGCGGCGGCCAACCCGCGACTCGCGAGCGTGGGGCGCCGTCCGAGCGATCTGGCAGCGCCTCGTGCGCTGACCGCTCGACCGCTCGCGTCGGAGCGCCTCCCCGAGCCTGGGGACGCACCGCGTCCTGGCGACGCACCGCGTCCTGCTCGGGTTCTGATGCAGCGCGCCAGCGACGACGTGAGGCGGCGCAGAATCTTCGTGCGCATCCCTGCACGGACTCCGGGCAGCCCGGAAGCGCGGCGCCCGCTCTTCTGGCCCGCGGCGCGGGATTCCGGGGATCGCGGCGTGGTGGCACGGCTCGCGCAAGGTGGAGCGGTGCGCCGCCGATCGACGCCGTCCGGTCGCGCAGCGCTTTCCGACGCGCGACGGCGCGGGGCGATCGGACGCCGATCGCGCCCGCACATGGAGCGACGGTGAACAGAAGACTCCTCCTCGTGGTGGTGGCCGCGACGGCCGCCGGGCTGTCGGCGCGCACCCCGGCCAGCGAGCCGGTCGAGAGCGACGTCCAGCTCCAGCTCCAGGGCCGGACCCACGCCGGCTACACCATCCTCGGGCCGAGGCCGCTCGACACGATCCTCTCCTTCCTGCGTCAGGAGAGCCTCGCGTCGCCCGTGCCCGGCGTCCAGGCTCGCCTCCAGGACGTCCTCGAGCGCCTCGACGGCGGCAGGGCCGCCGCGAGGATGGTCGACGTCGAGAGCACCGACTGGCGCCACCCGTTCGCGCGCGTGGTCGTGGATCCCGACGGCCGGCCGGTGATCGAGTACGCCCTGCCCACGTGGAACGCGCGCGCCCGGGCGTATCGCGTGGGCGAGCCGGTGGACCACCTCAAGGACCTCACCGTGGCCGCCACCCTGCACGCGTGGGAGCACTTCGTCCTGCACCACCACGTCGGCGGCGACTCGAGCGAGGAAGCGGTCACGCGCCAGGAGTCGGAGGTGTGGCAGGACATGGTCCTGAACGTGCTCGCACCGGGGCGGATGGCGCGCCACTTCGCCTTCTCGGAGCGCGAGGATCGCGAGACGTACTTCGGCCTGCTCTGCTTCGCCGCGGCGGACAGCCAGCTCGACCACCCCGCCTGGCAGGCGTTCCTGGAGTGGGTCGCCTCGCCGCGGATGGGCGGGGGCGTGCCGGTGTGCCGGGACGTGGAGCGCGACCGGAGCGCCAGGCTGTAGGTCCCGCGCGGCGCCCTAGGCGCCCGACCGGTGCGTCTTGCACTGGCAGTCGAGGCAGCCGTGCGCGGCGCACGCGCCGCACGTCCGCAGGAGTTGCTTCTTCAGCGCCTGCCGGCCCCGGTGGAGGCGGACCGCCGCGTTGTTCGCGGTGATCGCCTGCGCCGCAGCGACCTCGGCGACGGGGCGCTGCCCGAGGTCCACCTCGCGCACCACCTGTGCGTACTCGGGCTTCAGGGCCGGCAGCACGTCGTGGATGCAGGCGCACACCGCCTGCTCCAGCTCCGGGTCGACGCTCTCCGCGCGCTCCTCGACCCACCGCTCGACGCCCCGTCGCTCGGCGTCGCGCCGCCGCGCGGCGTCCACGAGCGCGTTCCGCAGGACGCGGTAGAACCAGGCGACGACGCCCTCGTCGGCCGTGGCTGGCACGCCGCGCTCCAGCGCGCGCTGGTAGGCCGCCTGCAGCACCTCCTCGGCCTCCGCCCGCGACCCGAGGCGCCCCGCCACGAAGGCGAGGAAGCGGTCGTGCTGCGCCAGGAGCACGCGCTCCAGGGGCTGCCCGTCCCTGGCCATGACGTCGCCATCGTCCATGCCGATCGGGCTTCGTAACGTCGCGACGCGGCCCGCGCCGCGGGCCCGGCCTGCGCCGGACCCGCGGCTGCGGGCGAAGCATCAGTCCTGGCAGGGGCACGTCGGGCAGGCGCAGCCCTCGCCGCACGCGCAAGCCCGGCAGGCGCAGTCGTCGCAGCGGCAGGAAGGGCCGCAGCAGCACCGGCCCGCATCGGCCTCCGGTGCCCGCGCCGCCGCCTCCGTCCTCGCCGTGGAGCCGCAGGTACAGGTCTCGTTTGCCATCGCTCTCTCTCCTTCTCCGGGGCCGGTCCATCCGACCCATTGCCCAGGAGACGCACGAGGCCGGCGACCCTTACACCTCGCCTCCGCGGGCAGGTCCGTCCGCACGGAGGCCGTGCCGGGTCCGCCGCGGGTCCACCCCGCCGGACAGGGCGGCGCGGCGGGCCTCCAGCAGCGCCTCGATCTCCGCGGCCGACCCGAGCTGGAGCGCCTCGTGCGCCAGGTCGCTCGCGTCCGCGAGCCGGGTGCGGCGGACCGCGTCCTTCACCTCCAGCATCTCGCCGGGCGCGACGCTGAGCCGCCGGAGCCCGAGGCCGAGCAGCAGCGCGGTGAGCCGGGGATCGCCGGCCATCTCCCCGCAGATGGTCAGCTCGCGGCCGGCGCCCTGCGCGCCCTCGACCACGAGCTGGATGAGCCGGAGGACGGCGGGGTGCAGCGGCTGGTAGTAGCTGGCGACGCCCTGGTCCTCCCGGTCGGCGGCCAGCACGTACTGGACGAGGTCGTTCGTCCCGAGGCTGAGGAAGTCCACCTCCCGCGCCAGCGCACGGGCGACCAGCGCCGCCGAGGGGACCTCGACCATGGCGCCCAGGCGGACGCCCGCGCCGAAGCGGACTCCGGCCGCGGACAGCTCGCGCTCCACCTGGCGCACGACGTCCCGGGCCTCGCGCACCTCGTCGAGTCCGCCCACCACCGGGAGGAGGACGGAGACCGGGTGATCGGCGGCGACGCGCAGGAAGGCGCGCAGCTGGGCCTTGAGCAGGTCGGGGTGCCGGAGCAGGAGCCGGATCCCGCGCTCGGCCAGGGAGGGGTTCCGCGCCGGCGGCAGCGGGAAGTACGGCAGGACCTTGTCGCCGCCCAGGTCGACGAGCCGGAACACGACCTCGCGCGGGTGGAAGCGCTCCGCCACGCGCGCGAGCAGCTCGCGCTGCTCGTCCTCGCTGGGGAAGCGGTCGCGGATCGTGAACTGGAACTCGGTCCGGTAGAGGCCCACGCCCTCGGCGCCGTAGAGGAGCGCCGGCCCGGCGTCGGCGACCTTGTTGATGTTGGCGAGCAGCGGGACGGCGACGCCGTCGAGCGTGGCCGACGGCTGGTCGAGGTTCTCGCGCAGCGCCTCGCGGTACGACCGGAGCTCGGCCTCGAGCCGGTCGTACTCGCGCTCGACGGCAGCGTCGGGATCGACGAAGACGACGCCGGCCTCGCCGTCGACGATGAGCCGGTCGCCCGTCCTGATCCTCGACGGAGCGTCCGCGACGCGCGCCACCGCCGGCGTCCCCTGCGACCGGGCCAGGATCGAGCTGTGCGAGAAGCGGTGACCTCGCTCCGTCACGAACGCGCGCACGCTGCCGAGCTGGAGGCGCGCCGTGACCGACGGCAGGAGCTCGTCCGAGACGACGATGGCGCCCTCGGGGAGGTCCGGGCCGCGCGCGGCCCGCCGCTCGGCGAGCGCCGAGAGCAGGCGCCGGCCCACGTCGCGGACGTCGGCCGCGCGCTCGCGCAGGTAGGCGTCGGCGACGCCGTCCAGGGCCCGCGTGTATCCCTCGATGACGTCCGAGATGGCGCCCTCCACGTTGACGCGCTTCTCCTCGACGAGGCGCAGGACGCGCTCGCGCAGGTGGGGGTCCTCGAGCACGAGCGCCTGCGCGCCGAGGATCTCGGCCGGGGCCGGGCCGATCCTCGCGCTCACGTCCTGGCGCAGCCCCTCCAGCTCGGCGCGCGCGGTGGCCAGTGCGGCGTCGAGGCGCGCGCGCTCGCGCGCCACGTCCGCGGCGTCGATGTCCCGGCGCGGCGCGGCGGAGCGGTCGCCGCAGGCGAGCACGAAGGCGACGCCCCGCGCGACGCCGCTCGACACGCCCTCGCCCTTGAGGACGCGGCTCACGGCGCGCTCGCGCGCGCCCACCGCGGGGTCGCCATGGTCCACCTCCGACCCGCTCTTCCTACCGGGCGCGCGCGCGCCGCGCCGCGCCGGCGACGCCGATGCCGCCCGGCGACGCTGGGTGAAGCGCGGAGGCGGCGCCTCCGGGGCGTGCGGATGGAGTCGGTCGCCGTTAAGCAGGCGCCTGCTCTCCCACCATGCACGGTGCGTGCACCCCGCACGCGCCCGGAGGAACCATGACGACGACCCACCGGCTCCTGGCCGCCGCGGCGCTCCTGGCCGCGGACACCTCGTGCGCCTTGGCGCAGACCCCCGCCCCGGACAAGGCCGCGGCCGCCAGCGCCGTCGCGCCGCTCACCGAGAAGAACGTGTCGATGCACATGGCGCTCGCCATCATGGAGGGCGTCCTCGAGCAGTGCACCAAGGACGGCTTCAAGGTGTCGGTGGTCATCGTCGGCAACGACGGCCTGGTGCGCGCCTCGGTCCGCGGCGACGGGACCTCGCCCCACACCATGGAGTTCGCGCGGAGGAAGGCCTACACGGCGCGGACGCGCAACATGACCTCGCTCGAGTTCATGAAGCAGACGGACAAGCCGGAGAATGCGTACCTGAAGCAGATCCCGGAGGTGGTCGCGGTCGGCGGCGGCGTGCCCATCCGCGCCGGCAACGCCCCCATCGGCGCGGTCGGAGTCTCCGGCGCCCCCGGCGGCGAGAAGGACGAGGTCTGCGCCAACGCCGGGATCGCCAAGGTGGCCGAAGCCCTGAAGTAGGGTCCCGCAGCCCCGGCCCCCGAGCGGCGCGGCGCCCGCCGGCCCCATTCACCCGAAGTGCGCTGATCCCAGGATCAGCGTTCGTGCTCGTGTGGGTCGCGAGCGCTGCCGGCTTCGACGCCGACGTGCCGCGGCCTGCCGCGTCGAGACATCGAGCGGCTCATGCGGCTCATGGCGTGAGCGGCCGCCTCCGCTCACCTCCTCGACGGCGCGAGCATCCGCCTGGCGAGGAGCGCCACGGCCGCGGCCGGCGCACCGACGCGCAGGAGGCGCCAGGCGCGGGTGCCCCAGGC
>DASTGH010000620.1:0-12693 GCA_035719345.1 Anaeromyxobacteraceae bacterium | reverse complement strand
GCTGAAATGACTAGTGTAGGTTCACGGAGCGTATGGCCAAATAGCGCAGGCGGCGTCCCGTGATTGCGCGACATGCCGCAGCGACATGTGGGCGCAGCGGCAATTCGCCGCAGGTCGTACTGCGAGCTACATCGATCAGTCCGTTCGGGGTATCGCCGCCCGACAGCGGCGGATATCCGACGCTTTCGACGGGTCGGCCGCTGCCACGCGTCGAGGTGCACGGGTCGCTGCGACCGATCCGACCTGGGGGCTCGCGGTCGCCAGCGTGCGGCCCTTGCCCCGGTCCAGGAACCGGGCGCAAGGAGTGCGTCGATGTCCTTGATCGCGCAAAGCCGCTCGCGATCAGAAGCTCGCGCGCAGGAGCAGCCTTCCGCCGGCGTAGGTGTCCGTCGCACCGCTCGCGCTGTAGACACCCGTGGGATCCGCGTCGAACGCGTAGCGCGTGGAGCTGTACTCGCCGAGCAAGCGGATCGAGATCGCGCCGACGATGTTCAGCGCCAGGCCACCCTCGAGCTCGAGGGCCCATGCGCTTCCTCCCGGGAAAAACGCGACCTCGCCCCTCACCAGATCCTTCGCGGTGGTCCACTTCACGTACCCGCCCCCGAGGAGGAAGGAGAGCGTCCTGCCCGAGCCGATCTCGAGGTCGAGCCCACCCTTCACGCCGGAGAGCCTCGCGTCCGCAAGCCCCGTGATGGCGGGCTCCACGACCGCGTTCAGCGCGCGATACGCGAACGACGGCGCCACGACGATGCGGAGCGGGGAGAGGGGCAGGCTTCGCCACGTCGCCCCCATCGAGAGCCGCCAGAACTCGGAGGACCGCAGCTCCCCCGCGTCGGTGCTGGTCGTCAGGTTCATCGAGCGGCCGTAGCTCGCGAAGAGGCCGACGCCAGCGGCGAGGCCATCGCTCAGGCGCGCGGCCGGGAAGATCTCCAGGCGCGCCTCGGGCCCGGCGATCGTCTTCGCGTCATAGGCGCGGAGCTGTGCCGCGCCGAGGCCCGCGTTCTCGAAGCGCAGCGTGCGCTTCACCGCGAAGGTGCCCAGCTCCACCGCGACGAGGCGCCGGCTCGGCTCGCCCGCCGCCCGCCCTCCGGTTCCGGTCGAGGTCGCCGGCGGCCTTCCGGGCGGAGGCGCCGCGCGGGCGACCAGCGCCGGCGGCGGCGGCAGCGGCACGGGATGGCTCGGCGGAGGAGCCGGTGGCGGCGACGTGGCCCGATCGCGTGCTGGGCTGAGGTCGATGCCGAGAGCCTCGGCCGGCGCGGAGCTCGGCGGAGGTGGTGCGCGAACGGGCTCGGGCGGCGGCGGTGCGCGGGCCGGCTCGGACGGAGGTGGCGCGCGCGCCGCCTCGGGCGGGGGTGTCGCGCGGACGGGCTCCGCCGGAGCGCGGACGGGACCCGCCAGACGCGCCCGGATGTCCTGCACGAGGAGCCGCATGTCGCGGGCGCCGAGCGTCCGCTGCGGGTTCAAGGTGAACCGCCACTTCGTCGAATCCGAGCCGTAGCTCGTCGTGAGATAGAGCCACAGGACTGGACCGCCCCGCGGGTCGGCGACGAAGCCCGTCAGGATGCCGTCCACACCGCGCCGCCGCGCCTTCGCCATGTCCGGCGCACCGGCGCTGGAGACCCGCTGCCACCGTTCGCAGTCGAACGCCTCGCAGAGCCCGCGCCGGAGGTCGCGGGCGAGCGCGGGCGCCTCGGCCCCACGCAACGGGCCGACGGCGATGCGCGGCGCGGCGCCGGCGGCTCCCGCGACGAGGAGCGCCGCGAGGGCGAGCGCCCGGCGCACGCTCCTCATCGCACGCGGGAGCGAGACGCGCAGGCGCATGCCTCAGCGCGCTCGCGCGCGCAGGGGCCGGTCGCTGCGGACGCCGTCGGACATCACCAGCTCGAGCTCCGGTGCATCCGTGTGGACGAGCGCGGTCCCGCCACGCGCGAAGGCCAGGATCTCTCCGGTGCGAGGATCGCGGATCATCACCTCGGGGTGGCGCGCGTGATCCCATCGGACGAGCGCGCGCCCGGGCGTCGCTCCGACCTCCACCTCCCCACCGGGGGGCGCGCCACCACCCGCGCGCCGCGCCATCTCCACGCCGCGCCTGCGGATGGCGATGCCGTGGATGGCCTCGCTGGTGGCCGCGGAGACCGGGATGGCCAGTGCGAAGTGCGCCTCCTCGGCCTGCCCCTCGCGCTCGTCGGAGGTGGAGGTGGGCGCGAACGGGAACGATGCGAGGCGAGCTCCCCCGCCGTCGAGCAGCTCCACCTCGTACTCGCGGCCCGCGAGCCGGGTCGGCAGCGTCTCCAGGACATACGAAGGGTCCAGCTCGACCTCGCCCTGCCGCACGCGGCCTGAGACGACGAGACACGGCTCGCGAGCGGGGACGGCGTCGGCGGTCGCCGTGGATCTCCGGGCGGTGGCGGCGCCGGGCTGCGCGGCGCCGGCCGAGAGGAAGGCCATCGCCGCGCGGTAGTTGTAGTCGCTCGTCCAGGTCGAGTGGACGTCGCCGCAGTAGCTCATGTGGTCCCAGATGGCGGCCGGATCCTTCAGGGTCCCGCCCACCGGATCCCAGCCGAACACGCCGATGTGGGCGTCGGCGTACCCGGATGTGGAGGGCCAGCCGGGATCGACGGAAGAAAGGTCGGTGGTCCCGCAGGGCGCGTGCCTCAACCCGAAGTTGTGCCCGAGCTCGTGCGCTGCGACGCGCTGGTAGGTCTTCGCATCATCCCAGGCGAGCGCGCTGTGGCCTTCGATCGCGCCCCTCCCCGCCGTTCCGGATCGGTAGCCCACCTTCACCACGCCGAGATAGGTGCGCGGACTGCCGTCGGCCACGCGCTTGCGATCGAGCTCGGCGAGCAGGTCACCCCAGCCGGTGCTATCGAATCCGAGCACCGTGCCCGTGGTGTAGGTCGACGCCACGACGACGTCGACGCCACCGAGCGGATGGATCCATCGCGCGCGATCGATCCAGCTGTCGGCGGTGCGGGTGCTCGTGATGACCTCGGGCTCGAGTCCGGACTGGACGATGGGCACGAGCGTCACGAGCAGCTGCTGCGCGGGACGGACGTCGAGGCTGCCCTGGGCCGGATAGCGGAAGAACGACCGGGTGTGCTCGGCGGCAACGCCGGGCAAGGCGTCCATCTCGACCTCGACGTGCCGACCCGGCCGCACGTCTGCGCCGGGGATCGCGATGTTCCACGACCCCCCCAATGCCCCTTCGACGATGAAGGTGGGGACCTCCGCGAGTGGCGACGTCGCGGTGTACGAGTTGAGCGGCCCGCCCGTCGCCGTGTCCACGATGTGCACTCTGACGCCCGGCGCGGCGAGGCCCGGCTGCTGCGCCCGGAGGAAGATCCGGAGGAGGCCCGCTCGCCCTTCCACGAGCGGGACCGTGCCGGAGTAATCCTGAACACTCTGGGTGAGGTAGACCCCGTCGATGCCGACCTCGAAAGGTGGCGGCGGCTGCTGCTCGCCCGCCGGGCTCGCCACCGGCGCGGTCGCCGCCTGGCAGCCAGCGCACACCCATGCCGCCATCCAGCCGAGAGCACGTAGGAAACGGGGCATGCTGTCCCGTAGTCATACGACGAGAGCGGGTCCGCAGCCAACGGTGGGCGCGCATCGCAGGAGTGAGTACCTGTCGCCTTCGCACCTTCACACGCCAATCCTTGAAGCATTGTCGGAAGGTTCATCCGCGCCGATGCGGTCGGCGCCGTCGACGATCATGTCCTCGAACTCGTCTTCGGGTCCGGCTACCTGGACGTCGGTTGCGTGGCGGCCCTGCATCTCGGTGATCGCGCGATCGATCCTGGCGAGTGCCGCCGGCAGGCGGCGGTCAACGCGAGGAGGAGATGAGAGCGCTTCTCATCTCGCTCTCAGGCGGTCCTCACGGACAGAGGCGGCCAAGCCTTTCCTGTCGACCCCGTTCTCGATCCCGTGCGGACCGCGTGATGCGCGCCCGACAGGACATTCGGGTGACCGCGCGCGAGCTCACCATGATGTGCCCTGGCAACTTAAAGCACGGTGCTCATGAGGTAGAGCGTGCCGCGGGATGGCCTCGCCAAGGCCCGCACCTAGGTTCACAGGGGAACACCAGCCGCAGTGCAGAGATGAGTCGGTCAACTGGAACATCCCTCTACTGGGCCACCATCATCGCGACGACGACCGTCGGTACGACCATGGCGGACTTCGCGGACCGCTCGCTCGGCATTGGTTACGCGGGCGGTTCGGCGCTCCTCCTGGCCCTGTTGCTCGGCTCTCTTGCACTCTGGCACCAGGTCCTCGGCTCCGTGTCGGTGGAAACGGTCAACTCACCACGCGCGGAGGGGTTCTATTGGCTGACGATCATGTTCTCGCAGACGCTTGGTACGGCACTTGGCGACTGGACGGCCGATAGCGCTGGGCTGGGATACCGCGGGGCTGCGCTCATCTTCCTTTCGCTGCTCGCGGTAGTTCTCATTGCCTATCGATCTCGCGACGCGGGTCTCGCCGTCCGTTCGACTTGCTCGCCATCGTGGTCACTCTCCGTAATTGCCCCGCCCGGCTGGCCGTAGCACGGGCGGAGTGCCGCGACCAGTAATCACCGCTCGTCCTGAATCCGGGCACGAACAAGAGCGGGGATTCATGAGAGCGCTCGCGACTCTCCGCGCGGGTGAGAGAAAGATTAGTTTCTTCTCAGGAACTAGCCGATCTGAGGGTCGGACGGTGGCGGCTCGCGGGAGAAAACGCGAGCCGCCTTTTCATTCTCGAGGCGCGTTCGCGGGGGGCGCGATGGCACCGGATCTCTCGGTTGTGGGCGCGGGCAGCTCCAGCACGAACCGCGTCAGCACGGGATCAGGCTCGAGGCGCAACGACCCGTTCTGCGCTTGCGCGAGCGCGTGGGCGATGGCGAGCCCGAGCCCGAGCCCCTCGGCGCCGCCCGGGAGCCGGTTGAATCGTTCGAACACCCGGGTTCGAACTTGCGGAGGCAGCCCGTCGCCGTCGTCCTCGATGCGGATCATGGTTCTGCCGGCGTCGTTCGTGATGCGCACGCGGACGTCTGCTCCGCCGTGAAGCAACGCGTTATCGACCAGGTTCTCGAGAATGCGCCGGGTCATGAGGGGGTCGCCCACTGCGTTCGCCGCCGGGCCATCCAGGCGCACGGTGGTCTCGGAGTTCCGCGCGCGGCGGAGAGCCCCCGACACGACGTTCTCGGCGACTCCCTTGACGTCGAACGTCACGGCGCCGACGGGGAAAGCACCCGTGTGCCGCATTGGCACTGAAGGCCTTCATCTCGGCCATCGACCGCCGCTGGCCCTCGAGCAGCGCGTTGACCGCCCTCGCCAGCGCGTCCCAGTCCTCGTCATCCCCTCGGACCGGCAGCAGCAGATCGCCATCTCCCTCGCGGGCACGCCTGGCCTGGTCTGCGGCGTCGCGGAGTGGCGCGACGGCACGCCCTGCGATCCACAGTCCGGCGCCCGACGCTGCGAGAGCGACGAACGGGGCGGTCAGGCCGAGCGCCAGCGCCATCTTGAGGAGAATCGTGCGCATCTCTGCCGCCTCATCGTGGCTCGGGGCGGGCGAGGCCTCTTCCTGCCGCTCGTGCAGATAGAACGCGAGCGCCGCCGCGCCTGCGTAGAAGGGGCTCGTCCCCGCCACTGCCACGCCGAAGTACAGGGCGAGACGGGCGCGAAGCGATCGAACGCGAATCATGGTTGGTTCTCGCTCAGCACGTAGCCGGCGCCGCGGACGGTGTGGATCAGCTTCCTCCCGAACGGCTCGTCCACCTTGGCGCGCAGGTACCTGATGTAGACCTCGACCACGTTGGAGAACGTGTCGAAGTCGTGCTCCCAGACGCCGGCTGCGATGCGCGTGCGCGAAACGACCGTACCCACATGTTGCAGGAGGAATTGGAGGAGGGCGAACTCCCTCGCCGTGAGTCGGATCGGCATGCCCGCACGCGTCACCCGATGCGCCATCGGATCCAGCGTGAGGTCCCCGCAGGTGAGCACCGGGCTCGCGCGGCCGGCAGCGCGACGCAGCACCGCGCGCACTCGAGCGAGGAGCTCCTCGAACGCGAAGGGCTTCACGAGGTAGTCGTCCGCGCCTGCGTCGAGCGCTGCGACTCGGTCCTCGAGGGCGTCTCGCGCCGTCAACATGATGACCGGTGTCACATCGCCGCGGGCACGCCACCAGCGCAGGATGTCGACTCCGGAGGCGCCGGGGAGCATCCAGTCAAGGAGGACAAGATCGACCCCGCCGGCGGACATCGCCGTGTCGGCGCAGATACTGTCGGCGCAAGCCGTGACCCCGTACCCCTCCTCAACGAGACCGCGTTCCAGGAATGAACGAACGCGCGCCTCGTCTTCCACGATGAGCACAGCCATCTCAGTCCACCTTCTCATCTTGGAATGTTCTTCGCACCGGACCCCGCGCGGTATTCTGAGAGTGTTGTAATCCGCATCCCATCTTCCCCTCACACCTGACCGTTATCGTCTGCGATGTGATCGCCGATGCTGTTCCTACGAGGCTCATCGAAGCGCTGCACGCGTTCGCAGCTGCAGCTGACCGGCTCTTCGAAAGTTGTGCCGCGGCCGACCAAGTGGATGCATCGATAGAGGGCGTTCACCGGACGCTTGCGAGAGTCAAATCTCTCTCGCCGGAATGCCAGGAGATCGACGAAGCGGCTGTATGGCTCGTCGACGCGCGCGCTTGCCTGAACCTAAGAGACGAAGATGGCCTGCGGCACGCGGCGAATCGAATGTACGAGGCGGCCCTCCTGCTCGTCGGGTATCATCTCCCACCGGCGCTCACCATCATGCTCGTCGCCCGCACGATGCTCCGCGACATCATAGGGGCGGTGCAACGGGGTGACGACATGCGAGCGGTGAAGCGGTGTCTGCGGCATGTTCACCGGCTCGTGGCGCGCGTGCTGATGCGGCATCGCGGCGCGCGCGAGCAGGCGTTGGTGGCGGCAGAGGAAAAGGTGGCGCGTGCGCAGGTTGCCTTCGAAGCGGGGGACTGCGCGTCGCGCCTGGCCGAAGCGGTGTCCGCCGCGCTGGAGGCGGTGGGTCGCGTAGTCAAAGAGATGCAGGCCGACACGTCGCGGACGTTCACGTACCCACCCAAGAGAACGCGTTCGTCGTCATGAGGCACGTCGAGGCGGGCATTTGCGTTCGGACGGCCGAGGAGACGCACCGGCCTTTGCGGCCACAGCGGTAGGCGTGGGTTCGGTATTCCTGAGGTGGGTCTCGTTCTCGGTGGAAGCCCGATCTGCCGTAGAATACGCCGCGACCCGCCGTGGACCAGTGATGACGACCGGCGGCCCAGACCACATGCCGCGCGCTCACCTCCAGGGTACCCAGGTTGGAAGCGGGTAGCTCAGCTCGACAGGCCTTCCCGCCTCGAAGGTGGCGACTTTCCGGAACGGCCGCTCGAGATCGCTGTTGTCGAAGACGAGGACGTGAGGGAGTTCGCGGACGGCGCGGCGCAGGTTCTCGAGCGTCCTGGGATACCGCGAGACGAGCTTCTCCTTCGGCACGTCGTGGCCGCCCTGCATCACGCGCATCGCCACGCGCTCGTCGCTGAGCTCCGGCGAGTCGAGCCCGATGAAGCACAGCACGACGGTGTAGCCCAGAGCGGTCGCGCCCCGGAGGAACTCGAGCTTGTCGCCGACGGGATCGGAGAAGACGGTTTCGAAGACGAAGCTCTCTCGCTGCGCCACGAGCGCGTCGCGGATGTTCTTCGCCGCCTCGGCGGCCTCGTACGGGCCGATGACGAGCTCCCGCGCGAGCTCGTCGGCGTTCACGAATCGGAGCCCCGCGCGCGCGAGGTGCGCGCCGTAGAAGGTCGTCTTGCCGGCGCCGTTCGGGCCGGCGAGCGCGACGATGATCGGCCGCCCGTCGAGCGGCGAGGTCACCGGCGGCGGACCGGCTTGAACTCACGGTTCACGAAACGTCCCACGGTCCGCGTCCCGTCCTCATCGGTCTTCACGATGAGCCCCGGCCGTCCAGGCGCCGGCTCGAAGTGGGGGTAGGGCCGCGTGTCGAGGAAGGCCTTCACGCGGTCCCGGCCAGGCGGCGTGTCGACCTCCGTGAGGCAGGCCGAGAGGGGCGCTGCCTCCCCGCGCTGCTTCAGCCGGAGGGCCTCGTCCGTTCGCAGCACCGGCTCGATGGCGCGGCCGAGCCGCGCCCAGAACTCGATCTGGCTGGCGATCGATCGCTCTGCCGTCTCGCCGACGATGCGCGCATCAAGGACGAGCTGGTCGGAGAGCTTCACGGGCTGGCCCATGCACTACAAGGTAGCATTATGCTACCTCCGCGCAAGCTGGCGCCATGATCAGGCGCGGAGCGCGCCTGAATGGCGCCGGAAACCATGAGCCTCCCCGTACGCTCCGTGCGCGCCATGCTCGGGACGGGCTCGCGTGCGGCAGCAGTGGTTCCGCATGGATAGCAGCCCATGCGCCGCCTGGCAGACCATCTGGAGGTCCGGGGGCTTCGTCGCTTACGAGTCGTGAACGGAGCGCGCCACCGGCGCGCCACGACGCTGAAGACGCGTTCACTAACTGTGCGGAGTCGGGCGCGCGAGCGGCCGCCGAACTCCGCGATTTCTCGTGGTCGCACCCCGGGAACAACCCATGCGAAACCTGCTACCCCTTGGCCGGGAGCCAACCGGCTCACTGTCAGATCTCGAAACAGCAGCAGTTCAGGGCAGCTGCGCGACGCGATACCGGAGCCAGAGCACGTCGCCGGCTCGCCGCTCCACGTGGACGAGCGCGAGCGACCACCTGCCGAGCGTGCGGGTACCGACGCTGGTGGTGGCAGGCGAGAAGGACACCTGGACCCCCTTTCCCAACTCCGTGCGCATGCCCGAGGAGATCGAGGGGAGCGACCTCCTGGTGCTCCCCGCCGGAACCCACACTGGGCCGCTCGAGCACCCGGAGTTGGTGGTGGCGGTTCGAGAAGTTCCTGGCCCAGCGCGTGGACGCCGCGATGGCTGGCGCGGGTCCCGGGAGCCCGCTCCCGATCGGTCGAGAGAGACCTCCGGGTCGTGGTTCTCGACCTTCGCGACGCGGGACTGGTTCGAGCCCATTTCTCTTCGCGACGTCCTGCTGCGAGAGGCGGCTCCGCTGTCGGAGCGCGCGAACGGCGTTGCCCAGCGCGAGCTTCGCCTCCTCGAGCGCGGCTTCCACCTCGGGCTCGCAACCGAGAGGTCCTCGATGGCGCGGCAGCGGTGGTGCAGTGCGCGTCGAAGCCGTTCTGGAGGGTGCGGTAGGCGATCGCGGCAGCCAGGTGCGTCTTTCCACGACCGGACTTGCCGGAGAGGATGAAGCAGCGCCCCTCGGTGACGAAGTCCAGGCGTGTACCGCAAGTGGCCGGTAGCGGGTCGCAGCGTCGACGCTCTCGCGTCCGCGAGCGATCAGCGTTGCAGCGTCGGCGCCGGCTGCCGCGTGAACGGGCGCACGAGGTAGGTGAAGGCCAGGTACCTGAAGAGCGACGGGACCCTGAGCGAAGGGTCGATGCGGTGCGCCACCTCGGCGTCGAGCGCGGGCGTCAGCGACCAGTGCACGCCCGGCTTCATGTGGTGCACCGTGTGGTACCCGTTGTTGAACAGGAGCCCGTTCAGCAGCGGCGAGGTGAAGTTGCGCGAGTGGTTCCACTCCGAGCCCGTCGCGGTCTCGATGTGCTGCAGGTAGTTGACCACCTGGATCGTGAACAGCGCCACCTGCTGCGGGATGAGGAGGAAGACGAGCGCCTTGCGCCAGTCGACGACGAAGGCGGCGATCATGGCCGCGTAGAAGACGCCGAACTCGGAGGCGGCCGCCCAGAAGGCGCGCCGGTTGCGCCGCCACAGTGCTGCCATGAAGGGGTTCACCTCGCGCGTCTGCAGCAGGCTCGTGAGCGTTGGGTAGACGAGGAGCGCGAGCAAATGGTTGCCCTTGAACACCTTCGGACAGCGCGAGCTGTCGCCCTCGGCGTTGTTGAGCTTGTGGTGGACTTGGTTGTGCGTCGGCACCCAGCCGATCGCCGGGAATCCATAGAACAGCGAGATGACCCAGCTCGTGACGAGCTTCGGGCCCTTGGACCGCCAGAGGGAGAGGTGGTTGTGGTTGTGGCTGATCACCGCCGCCGTGAAGAAGAGGAAGAGCTGCAGCGGATAGAGTACGGGGTGGATCGCTCCCCGTTGCCAGTTCACCGCCACCACGAACCCGGTCCCCGCGAGGTAGACGAGGGTCCGGCGGTCGGCCCTGAAGCGCAGCATGGTGATATCTCCCTGCCGATGCCGCGAGCGAGAGTGAACCTTCCGTGAGTGCTTACTTCGCGCGTTGCCCGCACGCAGGGCTCGCCGTGTGAATACCCCTTTTTGCGCCCCGATCTAGCGGAGGGGCCCCCAGAGCCCCTCGTCGCGCGGCCTCGAGGGCCCGCACGGCAGCCGCTCGCGGTGCACCTGTGCGGCGCTGCGGGCTTCCGAGCGGTCCCCTTTCGGTCGAACAGCCGAAACATCGTCTCGGCGATGTCACCGCGAGGCAGGGAGCGTATTCAAACTGTCCACCCAACCGGAGCAAGCCCACCTTCCTCGGGCAGCGCGGCGACGGCGTCGCCATGGATCACGGCGAAGTCGCCCCCACCAGCAATCCAGCTCGCGCCGGCGGCCCAACGGGAGCACGTCATGGGACGGAACCTCTTCTCAGCGACTGGAAGTGGGAACCAACACCGCCTCGGTTCGGGAGGTGCGGAGGACGGATCCCGCGCCAAGGACGGCGTCCATTATGTGCCGAAAGGCGGCGAGCGGTTCCCGGTCTGCGGGAGCTGGCGGTCCAACTGGAACCACACCGGCGATCCCGAACAAGCGACCTGCCCAGAGTGCAGGGCGCGCCTCGCGGCGACGCCGACGGGTGCCACTCCCTCGGGAGAGCGGCGATGAGGGTGGTGGGGCACGACGAGGTGGAACGCATGACGGACGCGGAGCTGGATCGCATCGACACCGCGCTGCGGCCACTTGGGGCGTCGGGGGCGTGCTCGAGCGAGGTGAAGGACGCTGTGCGCCGCTTCAACGCGCGCCTCGAGAGGGAGCGATCGATGCTCGCCCGGGCTCGCGCCGCGTTTCGAGACCCCATCCGGCGACGCCGCGAGCCCGCGCCGGTTCCGCGAGCGTTCCGACGGACGCCCAAGAGCGCCCGGCTCGCCCGGAAGGTCCGCCAGCACAGGATGCCGTAGGCAAGTTCGAGCGAGGAAGGCGACCATCGGCGCCGAGCCGTAAAGCCCTAGCCCGAGGTGTCCCCCGATCCCGCGAGCAATCACCAGGTCGTGGTCGTGCGTGAGGAGGTCGAGGACGAGGTGCGGCGCCGATGCCGAGCACGAGCCCGATGCGCGGCCGGTCGCACGGGCGCCCGGCTGGCTCCTGCGCGGGGAGACGCGTTGGCTGCGTTCTCTAGTTCACGGAGTCGTGTTCGCACGCGACTCGGCGGGAAACCACTTCGAAACGTCACGGGCCTATCGCCCAAGCAAAGCGAGCAGTTGCACGTCGTGCTGCGTCCCGAGCGCGAGCATCGCCTCCGCTGCGACGTGCTTCGCCGCCCGGGCGCTCGCTCCGACGCCGAGCCGCAGCTTCACCGACGTCCCGTTCTGGCGGCGACAGATGCACGTCCAGCCGCCCGCGCCGGATTGGAGCTCGACGCGCGGTAGGCTGAACGTGGCCGTTGCGTTCGTGCCGTCGAGGTTCACGGCCCAGCCGTCCGGCGTTCCGCACCAGAAGACCACGGTGTACCTTCCGATAGCATGTGCGACGCGCTGACGCAGTCCTCGTAAGCCCTCACCCGCTTCTACAGGCGCGCGGGCGTCTCGGCGGCGTCGCTCGCGGGTTGACCCCTGATCCTCTCGCGAACGACCGTGATGCACGCGGCGCAGGTCACGGTCCTCATGTGCTTCGTGGAGTGATCGTCCGCGATGTGGTCCTCGCACGCGATCCGGTGCAGCTGCGTGTCGTACAGGTGGATCGGGCGAGTGCTGGCCAGCTTTGTCATTGTCGCCTCTTTCGTTCACCAATAGCGTAACCGGGGTGCCCGGCGCGTGCATGAGCCAGCAGGGGCCTGCGCATCGCCGTCGCGGCGTGACGGGGGTGAAGCCCCCGGGTGGCCGGACCTCAGCTGCCGACGGCCGGTACGCGCTGCCGGGCAACGCCCAGCACGACGTGTAGGGCGTTGGCGCCCTCCTTCACCCGGGCCCGTTCAGGAACACCGCGGCGGTGGGATCGCTGGTACTGATCACCGTCGCGATCATCGCCGACCCGCGGAAGGGCAAGGACGCCGGAGCCGCCGCCGGCGACATGGGAACGATGGGGGTGGTCCTCAGTCTGGAGTTGATCCTGTTTCGTGGCGCCCTCCCCGCTGCGGGTGGAGGATTCCGGGATGCCGCGATCGAAGCCGCCTTACCCGCCTGAGTACCGCGCCCGCATCGTCGAGCTCGCCCGGTCAGGGCGGACCGTCGCCAGCCTGGCGAAGGAGTTCGGCGTCACCGACAACAGCATCCGCAACTGGCTCCGCCAGGCGGACCTCGATCAGGGCCGGCGCACCGACGGCCCGACGACCGAGGCGATGCGGCACGTGAGGAAAGGCGAACCCTGAAGGCCAGGGCGTCGTCGCCTCGGGCGCGGCAACACTCACCCGAAGATCGGCGTCACCGATGCCACGGTACGCTCGGCGACCGCCGCGTCGACCCCCCGGTGTCGGAG
>DASTGH010000619.1:0-9891 GCA_035719345.1 Anaeromyxobacteraceae bacterium | reverse complement strand
TTCACGCCCAGATCCTTGAGGTGCTGCACCTCGCGCTCGATGATGTCGCGCGGCAGGCGGAAGCTGGGGATGCCGTAGCGGAGCACGCCGCCCACCACGTGGAGGGCCTCGTACACGGTCACGTCGCAGCCGTACTTGGCGAGGTCGGCCGCGGCGGCGAGGCCGGCGGGGCCGGAGCCGCACACCGCCACCTTGCCCAGCTTCTTCGCGAAGACCGGCGGCTTCACCGGCTTGGGGCGGGCGTTGTCACCGACGAAGCGCTCGAGCCGGCCGATGGCCACCGACTCCATCTTCTTGTTGATGATGCACTGCGACTCGCACTGCGTCTCCTGCGGGCAGACGCGGCCGCAGACCGAGGGGAACGCGTTCGACTCGCGGATGACGGCGGCCGCGCCGTCGAGGTCGCGCACCAGCAGGTGCCGGATGAAGCGCGGGATGTCGATCTGCACCGGGCAGCCGGCGACGCACTTCGGCTTCGCGCACTGGATGCAGCGCTCCGCCTCGGAGAGCGCGTCCTGCAGCGAGTAGCCGAGGTTCACCTCCTTGAAGTTGCGCGCCCGCTCCTGCGCGTCGCGCTCGGGCATGTGCGCCTGCTTCGGGGTGAGCTCCTTGATCTTCTTGTAGTTGCGCTTCTCCTCCTCGAAGAGCTGCTTCTCGAGGTTGCAGACGTGCGCGTAGTCCTCGGAGGCCTTGGCCTCCTGGGCCTTGAAGCGCCTCTGCCGCGCCATGAGCTCCTTGAAGTCGACCTGGTGCCCGTCGAAGTCGGGGCCTTCCACGCAGGCGAACTTCACCTTGCCGCCCACGGTCACGCGGCAGGAGCCGCACATGCCGGTGCCGTCCACCATGATGGCGTTGAGCGAGACCATCGTCTTCACGCCGAACGGGCGGGTGGTCTCGACGCAGGCGTTCATCATCGGGAGCGGGCCGATGGCGACCACGAGGTCCGGCTTCTGCTTCTCGCAGATCTCCTTCAGGGCCGCGGTGACGAAGCCCGGCTTCCCGTAGGAGCCGTCGTCGGTGCAGACGACGAGGTCGTCGCAGTACTCGGCGAACTTCTTCTCCCAGAAGACGAGGTCCTTGTTCCGGAAGCCGATGACGCCGGTGGTGCGGTTCCCCGCCTCCTTGAAGGCGCGGAGCTGCGGGTAGACCGGCGCCACGCCGAGGCCGCCGCCGACGAGCACCACGTGACCGAGCTTCTCCACGTGCTGCGGCAGGCCGAGCGGCCCGACGAAGTCGGCGAAGGCGTCGCCCTCGGCGTAGTCCGTCATCATCTCCTTCGTCGTCTTGCCGAGCGCCTGGACCACCATCGTGATGGTGCCGCGCTGCCGGTCGAAGTCGGCGACCGTCAGCGGGATGCGCTCGGCGCCGTCGCGCAGGCGCAGCATGACGAAGTGCCCGGGCTGGGCGGCGCGCGCGACGTCGGGGGCTTCGACCTCCCAGAGGAAGGTCGTGTCGGAGAAGGCCTGACGGCGGAGGATCGTGTGCATGGAGGGATGCAGTCCTCGCGGGGGGTTGGGTGATGTTGAGGCGAACGAGACCCCTACACGGGGAGGACCGCACTGGTCAACCCCGGCGACCGCGCAGATCGTGCGCGTCGCGGATCAGCGCGCCGCCGCTGGCGCCGGCACCCCGAGCGTCCCGCGCCCCTGCCCGACGCGGTAGCCGGCGCGCAGCGCCGCCGTCACGTACGCCTTGGCGGCGCGGACCGCGTCCTCGAGCCCGTCGCCGAGCGCGAGCCGCGCGCAGAGCGCCGCCGAGAGGGTGCAGCCGGCCCCGTGCTCCATGCCGCCCGCGACGCGCTCGGAGCGGAGCTCCGTCGTCCGACCGCCCGCGCACAGCACGTCGACCGCGTCGCCGCGCAGCCGCCCGCCCTTGAGCAGCACGGCCGCGCCGGTGCGCCCCGCCAGCTCCGCCGCGGCTTCGCGCATGTCGGCCGGATCGCCGATGCGACGGCCGAGCAGCGCCTCGGCCTCGGCCAGGTTCGGCGTCAGGATCGCCGCGCGCGGCAGGAGCCGCTGCACGTAGGCCTGCTCCGCGGTCGGATCGACGAGGCGGTCGCCGCTCTTCGCGTACATCACCGGATCGACGACGAGGCGCGGCAGGCGACCCGCCTCGGCGAGCGCGGCCACCTCCTCCACGATGGCGGCCGTCGCCAGCATGCCGGTCTTCACCGCCGCGACCGTCATGTCGTCGCACACGGCCTCGATCTGCGAGCGGACGAGCGAGGGGGCGAGCGCCTGCCAGCTGCGCACCTCGCGCGAGTTCTGCGCGGTGACCGCGGTGATGGCGGACGCGCCGTGCAGCCCGTGCGCTGCGAAGGTCCTGAGGTCGGCCTGGATCCCGGCGCCGCCGCCGGAGTCGGATCCTGCGATGGTGAGCGCGACCCGCACGACGAGGAAGGCGAGCGGAGCGCGCCTCGCCGATCAGCGGCTCGCCTGCGCGGCGATCGGCGCGACCGGCTGCGAGGCGGCGGACGCGGCGCCGCCGAAGAGGAGCGTCGCAGCGACGGAGCCGACGAACGAGAACACCGCCAGAGCGAGGACGAAACGCGAGACGCCACGAGATGCCGTGCTCATGAGCCCTCCAGCCCCCGCCGTTGGGCTACGCGGTCGATCCTGCGGTTCTTCACCCGCAGTGGCAAGGATCCTATGCGTCCTTTTCGGGGTTTCATGTCCCCGGAGTCCGGGACAAAAACCGGGTCCGGCTTGGCTCGCCGCATGTGCGAGGCGACACTCGATCCATGGACACCACCACCTTTCGCCGCCTCGGCCACGCGCTCGTCGACTGGATCGCGGACTACCGCGACCGCGTCGAGCGGCTCCCCGTGATGAGCCGGGCCGAGCCCGGCGCGATCCGGGCCGCGCTGCCGGCGCACGCGCCGGAGCGCGGCGGCGCCATCGACGAGGCGCTGTCGGCGCTGGAGCGCGTGGTCCTCCCCGGGATCACGCACTGGAACCACCCCGCGTTCTTCGCCTACTTCCCCGCCAACACCTCGCTCGCCTCCGTCCTCGGCGACCTCGCCTGCGCCGGCCTCGGCGCGCAGGGCATGAGCTGGCAGACGAGCCCGGCCGCCACGGAGGTGGAGGAGGTCGTCATGGGCTGGCTGCGCGAGCTCCTGGGACTCTCCACGGCCTTCGCCGGCGTGATCCAGGACACGGCCTCCACCTCGACGCTCACCGCGCTCCTCTGCGCGCGCGAGCGCGCCGCCGGATTCGCCCAGGAGCGCGACGGGCTGCAGGGCGGCGCGCCGCCGCTCGTCGTCTACGCCTCGGAGCAGGCGCACAGCTCGGTGGCGAAGGCCGCGCTCCTCGCCGGGTTCGGCCGCGCCCACCTCCGGCTCGTCCCCACCGACGCCGGCTGGGCGCTCCGCCCCGACGCGCTGCGCGCGCTCGCCGCCGAGGATCGCGCCGCCGGCCGGCGCCCCTGCGCCGTCGTGGCCACCGTGGGCACGACGGCCACCACCGCACTCGATCCGGTCGCGGACGTCGCTGCGGTCGCGCGCGAGCACGGGATGTGGCTCCACGTCGACGCGGCGATGGCCGGGACGGCCATGGTGCTCCCCGAGTGCCGCTGGATGTGGCGCGGGGTCGAGGAGGCGGACTCGATCGTCACGAACCCGCACAAGTGGATGGGCCCCGGGTTCGACCTCTCCGCCTACTTCGTGCGAGACCCCGGGCACCTCGTCCGCGTCATGAGCACGAGCCCGAGCTACCTGCGCACGGTCCAGGACGGCGCCGTCAGGAACCTGCGCGACTGGGGCATCCCGCTCGGCCGCCGCTTCCGCGCGCTCAAGCTCTGGTTCCACCTCGCCGACGAGGGCGCGGACGGCCTGCGCGCGCGCGTGCGCCGCGACCTCGAGCACGCGCGCTGGCTGGCGGCGGAGGTGGACCGGACGCCCGGCTGGGAGCGCGTCGCCCCCGTGCCGCTGCAGACGGTCTGCCTGCGCCGCACGCTGCCCGGCGGCGACGGCGCGGCCGAGGACCGCGCCAACCTGGCCATCGCCGACCACGTCAACCGCTCGGGGCGCGCCTACGTCACGCCCGCCGCGCTCGGCGGGCGGCAGATGATCCGCGTCTCCGTCGGCGCCGAGGCGACCGAGCGGCGGCACGTGGAGGGCGTGTGGCAGGCGCTGCGCGAGGCCGCGGCCGGGGTGGCGCCGTGACCGGCGAGGCGGTGATCGTGGATCACGGGCGGCTGCGCGCCGCCGCGGCCCGGATCCTCGCCGCGGCGGGCGCCGCGCCCGCGGACGCGGCCGCGGTGGCCGACCACCTGGTCGAGGCGAACCTGGCCGGGCACGACAGCCACGGCGTCGGGATGATCCCGCAGTACGTCCGCGCCATCCGCTCCGGCGCGCTCGATCCCCGCGCCCACGCCGCGATCGAGGACCGGGGTGGGGCGGTCCTGGCGGCGGACGGCCGCCGCGGCTTCGGCCAGGTGGTGGCGCGCGAGGCGATCGCCGCCGCCGTCCCGCGCGCCCGCGCGCTGGGCGTCGCGCTCCTGGCGCTGCGCAACGCCTCCCACGTGGGGCGCGTCGGCGCCTACGCGGAGCAGGCCGCGGCCGCGGGGCTCGCCTCGGTGCACTTCGTGAACGTGGTCGGGCATGCGCCGCTGGCCGCGCCCTTCGGCGGCCGGGACGCGCGCCTCGGGACGAACCCGGTCTGCATCGCCGTCCCGCGCGCCGGCCGTCCCCCGCTGCTCCTCGACATGGCCACGAGCGCGGTGGCGCTGGGCAAGGCGCGGGTGGCGATGAACCGGGGCGAGCGGATGGCGAACGGGCTCCTCCTCGACGGCGCCGGCCAGCCGACCACCGACCCGGGCGTCATGTGGCGCGAGCCGCGCGGGGCCCTCCTCCCGCTCGGTCTTCACAAAGGGTATGGGCTGGCGCTCGCCTGCGAGCTGCTCGCCGGCGCGCTCGGCGGGGGCGGCACCATCTCGACCGTGCCCCGCGAGCCGGACCGCATCGGCAACAACATGCTCTCCCTGCTCCTCGACCCGGCCCGCCTCCCCGGCGCCGGCGGGCTCGAGGCCGAGGTCGAGGCCGCGCTCGCCCACGTCAAGGCGTCGCCGCCGGCCGATCCCGCCCGGCCGGTGCTCGTCGCCGGCGAACCGGAGGAGATGGCGCGCGCAACGCGCCGCACCACGGGCATCGCGATCGAGCGCGCCACGTGGGAGGAGCTGCGCGCTGCCGCCGCGTCGGTGGGGACGGAGCTCGCCGGCGGGTAGGCCCGGGGCGCGTACCCTGGGTCGTTCCGGCGCCGTGCGCCGCCCGCCGGCGAGGCGGCCGGCGCGTGGCGCGGGCGGTGCATCGCAGACCCGTGTCGACGCGTCGCGGGACGCGGCCGCCGGAGGCGACATGCGAGCGATGCGCACCCACACGCAGGTGTTCCTCGGCTTCGGAGCGGCCCTCGGGGTGGCGGTGGCGGTGGGCGTCGCCTCCTTCCTCGCCTCGCGCGAGATCAACGCGCAGCTGGACGCGGTGACCGAGTCGCAGTTCCCCGTCTACCGCGCGGTCGCCGACGTGGGGGCGGGGTTCCGCAAGGCGAACGGCGCGCTCGCCCAGCTCGCCTTCGCCCACGTCACGCTGCCGGTCATGATGGGTGAGGACTGCCGCGGTTGCCACGGCGACACGGGCGTCTTCACCTCCTCGGCCGACGCCGCCGTCGCCGCGACCGGGAAGGCCATGGCGGTGGTCGATGCGCTCCCGCAGACCGAGGCGACCCGGCGGCTGTGGCCCGGCGCGCGCAAGCAGCTCGAGGACTGGGCGAAGGAAGCGCGCGCGCTGCGCGTCCTGCTCACGTCGCGCGATGGCACCGGCGGCCGCAGCGCGTCCGACGCGGCCGCCGCCCGCGGGATCGACGCCAGGATCTGGGTGGAATGGGCGAGCTTGCACCAGCGGCTCGATCCCGTGGAGAACGCGCTCACGAAGCTCGACCTCGGCATCCGCGACGAGGCGATCGCGTCGCGCGCCGCCGCGGCGACGGCACAGCGGCGGCAGGTGGCGGCCGAGGCCGGGGTGATCGCGCTGGGGGCGCTGCTCGTCCTGGCGGTGGGCTTCCTCATCGGCCGGTCGGTGGACCGGGCGGTGCGGGCGCTCACCGCGGAGGCCGGCAAGCTCACCGCCGCCGCCGCCGACGGACGGCTCGACGTGCGCGGCGACGAGGCGGCGGTGGCCGACGAGTTCCGCCCCGTCGTGCGCGGCATGAACTCGACCCTGGAGGCCGTGCTCGGCCCGGTGCGGACGAGCTCCGCCTACCTGGCGGAGATCTCGCAGGGGCGAGTCCCGGCGCCCATCGACGCGCCCTACCGCGGCGAGTTCGAGACGGTGAAGGACAACTGGAACGCTCTCATCGACATGATGCAGCGCCGCGGGCACGACACCGCCGCGCTGCTCGCGGCCGCGCGGCAGGGGCGCCTCGACGTGCGCGCCGACGCGACGCGCTACTCGGGCGCGGACGCCGAGCTCATCGGCGGCCTGAACGGCATCCTCGACGCCATCGCCGCGCCGCTCCGGGAGGCGAGCGAGGTGCTCGGCCTGCTCGCCCGGCGCGACCTCACCGCCCGCATGGCCGGCGCCTACCCCGGCGAGTACGCGCGGATGAAGGGCGCGCTCAACGCCACCGCCGATGCGCTGCACCACGTGCTCGCCCAGGTGGCCGCGACCGCGGAGCAGGTCTCGGCCGCCGCGGCGCAGATCGCCGCCACCAGCCAGGGCGTGTCGCGCGGCGCGGCCGAGCAGGCGAGCGCGCTCGACGAGACCACCGCCAGCCTGCGTGGCATCGCCGAGTCGACCTCGCGCGCCGCCGAGAGCGCGAAGGTGGCGAGCACCACCGCCGAGGAGGCGCGCGCCACCGCGGGCGAGGGCGCCTCGGCCATGGACCGGATGGGCGAGGCCATGGTGAAGATCCGCGCGTCGGCCGACGGCACCTCCGCCATCATCAAGGAGGTGAACGAGATCGCGTTCCAGACGAACCTGCTCGCGCTCAACGCGGCCGTCGAGGCGGCGCGCGCGGGCGCGGCCGGCCGCGGCTTCGCGGTCGTGGCCGAGGAGGTGCGCTCGCTGGCGCTGCGCTCGAAGGAGGCGGCGCACCGGACCGAGGCGCTCATCCGCGACTCGGTCCGGCACGCGGACGACGGCGCCGCGACGGCCCGCGCCGTCCGCGAGCGGCTCGAGGCCATCGTGGCGTCGGTGGGTCGCGTGTCGGGCTCGGTCACCGACATCGCCGGGTCGGCGCGCGATCAGGCCCACGGGGTGCAGGAGGTGACGCGCGCGGTGGCGAGCGTGGACCGCGTCACGCACCAGAACGCCGCCAGCTCGGAGGAGTCGTCGTCGGCCGCCGAGGAGCTGTCGGCGCAGGCGGAGGAGCTGGCGGATACGGCACGCTCGTTCCGCTTCGAGCGCGAGGGGGCCGACGTCCCGGCCGCGACGCGCCAGCCGGACGGGTGGGTCCCGCGCGCACAGGCCTGATCGGAGGGGAACCGCGCCCTCAGGCGGTTGTCCGTACCCTGGACGAGGGACGGCTTTCTACCCAGGCGGGGTCTCTACCGAGGGTGCAGGCGTCACCACCTTCCCGGGTGCACGGCCCGGTCGGGCTCTGCACCCCTTGGGAGGGTACCCGATGACTTCGCTGCCGTTTTCCCGGCGCCCCGTGGGCGCCGCCGTCGTGCTCGCGCTCGCGCTCCTCGCGTGCGGCAACAACGGCTCGACGCCACCGCCTCCGCCGCCCGGAGCGCCGACGGTGACCGGCGTCTCGCCCACGTCCGGCCCTGCGCGCGGCGGCACCGCCCTCACCATCACCGGGACGGGGTTCGCCTCGGGTGCGACGGTCCACATCGACGGCGTCGGCGTGTCCGGCGCGACTGTGGGGCCCGCCGGCACGAGCATCACCCTCACCACGTCCGCACATGCGGCCGGAACGGCAACCGTCGTGGTCACGAACCCCGACGGCCAGGCCTCGGCGGCGGCCTCGTACGCGTTCGTGGCGGCGCCGGTGATCTCGTCGCTCTCGCCGGGAGCCGTCGCGCTCTCGGGGGGCAGCGTGATCATCGACGGAGCGAACTTCTCGGACCAGGTCACGGTCCTCTTCGACGGCCTGCCCTCGACCAGCGCGAGCCTCCTCTCCGCAACGCGCGTCGCGGCGGTCGCCCCGCCGCACCAGGCCGGTGCGGTCGACGTCATCGTCCGGAACGCCGACAAGCAGCAGGCGATCATGGCGGGCGGCCTCACCTACACCGCGACGACGATCCCTCCGGCCACCCAGGCCCCCACGCTGGCCTTGGCGGCGCCAAACTCCGGCCCCACCAGCGGCGGCACGGCGGTGACGCTGACGGGCACGAACTTCGACGGGAACACCGCCGCCACGTTCGGCGGCACGCCCGCCACGGTGGTGCCGCTCTCCTCCAGCTCGCTCCGGGTCGTGACGCCGCCGGGCACCGCCGGCGCGGTCGACGTGGTGGTGGCGAATGCCTTCGGTGCCGCCACGCTCGCCGCCGGCTTCACGTACACGGCCCCGGCTCCACCCACGCTCGCCTCGCTCACGCCGGTCAAAGGACCGTCCACCGGTGGCACGGCGGTGACCCTCGCCGGCACGGGCTTCGATCAGCCGGCGGTCGCCTTCGGCGCCGCGTCGGCGACGGTGCAGAGCTTCACCGCCACCTCCATCAGCGTGCTCACCCCTCCCGGCAGCGGAGCCGTGGCCGTCAAGGTCACCAACGCTGACGGGCAGTCCGCGTCGCTGGCTTCCGCCTTCACCTACACCGCTCCGCCGCCGGCGATCTCGTCCCTGAGCCCGTCGTCGGGCCCCGCCGGCGCAGCGACGGCGGTGACCATCACCGGGACGGGCTTCGCAGCCGGTGCCTCGGTGGCGTTCGGCGGGACCGCGGCCACGGGCATCTCCGTGGCGAGCGCCACGACCATCACCTGCACCTCACCCGCGCTCGCGGCCCAGACCGTGAACGTCGTGGTCACGAACCAGGACGGCCAGGCCTCGAACCCCTCCGCCTTCGCCTTCGCGCCGCAGGGCGGGCTCCCGGCGCCCTCCATCTCGGGCATGACGCCCACGCACGCCTCCATCGCCGGCGGCGCGCCCTTCACCATCACCGGCACGAACTTCCTGGCCGGGGCCACGGTCGCGTTCGGCGGGACGCCCGGCGTGAACGTGGTGGTGGGGAACACCGGCGTCGCCATCACCGGCCTCGTCCCGGTCGGCGTCGCCGGCCCGGCGCCGGTGGTGGTCCGCAACATCGACGGGCAGACCGCCACCTTCAGCGGGTTCTCCTACCAGAACCCGCCGCCGCTCATCGCCGGGCTCAACGTCGAGGGCCAGCCGGTCGCGGGCGGCTCCATCTTCATCGCCGGGTCGGGCTTCGCCGCGAACGCGACGGTCACCTTCGGCGGGGTTGCCTCGTCGAGCGTGGTCCCGGATCCCACCAATCCCAGCGGCGGCCTGACCGTCGCCGTGCCGCCGTTCGCGGGTGCGCTCGACCCGACGTTCCAGGACGCCTTCGTCCCCCTGGTCGTCACCAACCCGGATGGTCAGTCGGACACGTTCACCAGCGTCGCCGGCCGCCAGTTCCACTACGGGCCGCCGCCGGCCATCACCAGCGTGACGCCCAGCGGCGCCGCCAACCCGCTCCGGACCGGCGACGTCGTCACGGTCACCGGGTCGAACTTCCGGGTGGACGCCGGCGGTCTCCAGGTCCTGGTCGGCGGCGCCCTGGCCCCCCCCACGAGCGCGACCGCCACCCAGATCGTCTTCAAGCTCCCGAAGGCGCCGCCGCTCCAGCCGCCCAACACCTTCCCGGTGGTCGTGACGAACTTCGACAAGCAGTCGGCGTCCTCCGCAGACCGCCTGTCCTTCCATTAGCGCCCGGCGTGCGGCGCGCGGCGCGCGA
>DASTGH010000618.1:0-4083 GCA_035719345.1 Anaeromyxobacteraceae bacterium | reverse complement strand
GCCTCGCGCGACAGGTGCACCCGTCGCGCGCCGCGGCGGTGGTCAAGATCGGGTGGTACGGCGAGGTGGAGCTCGTCGCGCACGACGGCCCGGCCTTCGACGTGCCGCTGCAACGCGTCGCGCGGCTGCTCGGCGCGGACGCGGTGGCGACGCGGGCGTGTGACGATGCGCAGGGCGCGCCCGGGCCCCTCCTCCGGCCGCTCACCGACGGCGTCGAGCGCTGGGCGCTCGCCCTCGAGCCCGACCCGTGCCGCGCCCCGCCCCGCGAGGGCGAGCCCGACCCGCTGGCGGTGCTGGTGAGCGCCATCGACGCGGCGCTGGCGCGGTCCCGCTCCGGCGCGGCGCTCCGGCAGGCGGCCGCGCGCGATGCCGCGCTCCTCGACGCGCTCCGCGAGGGTGTGCTGCGCGTCGATCGCGAGGGCGTGATCGAGGCGCTGAACCACGCCGCGGCCGCGCTGCTCGGCGTGTGCCGCGAGGAGGCGCTGGGGCGACGCCTGCGCGACTTCCCCATGCTCACCGGGCTCCGCTGCGCGCTGGCCGCCGCCGCCGGCCCGTTCACGGAGTTCGTGCAGCTGCGCGTCCGGGACGGCGAGGTGGTGGTCCGCGCGCAGCCGTACGAGGGCGGCGCGGTCGTGACGCTGCTCGAGGCGAGCGCCGACGGCGCCGCCGCCCAGCGGACGGTCGGCTCGGTCCCGCGCTACCGCTTCGAGGACCTGATCGGCCGCGCCCCGGCGTTCCTGCGCGTCCTGGAGGAGGCGCGCCGCGCGGCGCGCAGCGACGTGCCGGTGCTCATCCGCGGCGAGAGCGGCACCGGCAAGGAGATGCTGGCGCAGGCGATGCACAACGCCTCGCCGCGGGCGGGCGCTCCGTTCCTCGGCGTGAACGTGACCGCCATCCCGCGCGAGCTCCTGGAGAGCGAGCTCTTCGGCTACGAGGGCGGCGCCTTCACCGGCGCGCGTGCCTCCGGCCGCGCCGGCAAGTTCGAGCTGGCCGGGCGCGGCACGCTCCTGCTCGACGAGATCGGCGACATGGCGCCGGAGATGCAAGCGAAGCTGCTGCGCGTCCTCCAGGAACGGGTGGTGCAGCGCCTCGGTGGCGCGCGGGACATCCCCGTCCGCGCCCGGGTCGTCGCCACCACTCACCGCGACCTCGCCGAGGGCGTCGCCACGGGGCGGTTCCGGCTCGACCTCCTCCACCGCCTGCGCGTCGTCGAGCTCACGCTCCCGTCGCTGCGCGAGCACCGGGAGGACATCCCGCTGCTCGTCGAGCACCAGCTCCGCGCGCACGCCCGCGCCACGGGCCGGAGCGTCGCGGTCGCCCCCGCGCTGCTCGCGGCGCTCCAGGCGCACGACTGGCCGGGCAACGTCCGCGAGCTCCGCAACGTGCTCGAGGCGGAGCTGTCGCTCCTCGCGCCCGGCCAGGACGTGCTGGAGCGCATCCCGGCCGCGCTCGGCGCGCCGAAGCCGGCCCCGGCTCCCGCGCCGGAGCCCGAGGCCGTGCTCTCGCTCGAGGACCTGGAGCGGCGGGCGTGCGCACAGGCCCTGGCCGCGTTCCGCGGGAACGTGGCGCGCGCGGCCGAGGCGCTCGGCGTCGCCAAGAACACGCTCTACGCCAAGATCAAGCGCTACGGGCTCGCCGGTGCGGCGCAGGCGGTGGCGGCCGTCGCCGGGCAGGCCTGCTGACGGCGCGCCGCGGGGCCTCAGGGCCAGGCGCTCCAGTCGACCGTCCGCATGTCGCCGCCGGCCAGGTAGTGCCGGTGCATGGCGAACGCGAGCCGCAGCGACTGGCGCGCGTGGCCCTCGTCCACCTGCCGCAGGTAGTCGCGCAGGATCGGCCGGTAGTCGGGGTGCGCGCAGCGCTCGATGACGAGCTCGGCGCGCTGGTGCGGGTCCTTGCCGCGCAGGTCGGCCACGCCCTGCTCGGTGACGACCACCTGCACCGAGTGCTCGCTGTGGTCGAGGTGCGTGACCAGCGGGACGATCGTCGAGATCCGGCCGCCCTTGGCGGTGGAGGGGCAGGAGAAGATGGAGACGTAGGCGTTCCGCGTGAAGTCGCCCGACCCTCCGATGCCGTTCATCATCTGCCGGCCCATGACGTGGGTCGAGTTCACGTTCCCGGCGAGGTCGACCTCGATGGCGGTGTTCATCGAGACGATGCCGAGCCGGCGCACGACCTCGGGGTGGTTCGAGAGCTCCTGGGGGCGCATGACGATCCGCTCCCGGAACCGCGCTGCGTCGCCGGTGACGCGCCCGAGCGCCTCGCGCGACAGCGTCAGCGAGCAGGTCGAGGCGAAGCGGCAGCGGCCGGACTCGAGCAGGGGCACCACCGAGTCCTGCAGGACCTCGGTGTACATGGCGAACGGTGGGATGTCGGGGTGCGCGCCCAGCGCCGCCAGCACCGAGTTCGCGATGTCGCCCACGCCCGACTGGAGCGGCAGGAACGCGCTCGGGATGCGGCTCGCCCGCATCTCGGCCACCAGGAACTCCGCCACGCGCTCGCCGATCCGGGCCGTCTCGGGCGTGGGCTCGGCGAAGCCGGCCGTCTCGTCCGGCTCGTCGGTCCGCACCACGCCCGCGATCTTCGCGCGATCGACGACCAGGATGGGCGAGCCGATCCGGTCGGACGGCGCGTAGATGGGGATCTCCTGGCGCGCGGGCGGGTCCTTCGGCTCGAAGAGATCGTGCATCCCGAGCAGCGAGGGGGGGTGCGCGCCGTTGAGCTCGACCAGGATGCGCCCCGCCTGCGAGGCGAAGGTGGGCGCGGCGCCGGCGGCGGTGGTGAGGACGAGTCCGCCCGACGACGTGAGATCGCACGCCTCCAGCACCGCCCAGTGCACCGGGCCGAGGAAGCCGTAGCGCACGCTCTGGGGCAGGAGCGAGAGGTGCATGTCGAAGAAGCGCACCTTGCCGGCGTTGATCTGCGCCCGCAGCGTCGGGTCCGACTGGTACGGCGTGCGGAAGCGGATGGCCTCGGCCGCCGCCAGCGCGCCGTCGAGCGACGGTCCGGTCGAGGCGCCGGTGAGCACGCCGATCGAGAACGGGCGGCCGGCGGCGTGCTCCGCGCGAGCTCGCGCCGCGAGGGCGCGCGGGATGGCCTTGGGCGAGCCCGCGGCCGTGAACCCGCTGAAGCCGACCGACTGCCCGTCCTGGACCAGGGCGGCCGCCTCCTCGGCGGTGAGCGTGGGAAACGCGTTCGCCATTCGGGACCCCCGTGTGACGCGGCGTGCGCGACGGAGCCCCGCCGGGCGACGCCTGTTGGGTCAGGGACATGCACGCCCGCCGCCGGGCGTCGCCACACTTCCGTGCGGCCCGCCGTCGGGCGGGCACCGGGAGGGGAGGCGGGCATGCAGCGCAGGGCGTGGGCGGCGGTGCTGGGCGCGGCGGCGCTCGGCGGGTGCACGACGACGAAGCTGGCGCAGCGAGACGGGTGCTGGGTGCGGGAGACGAAGAAGTTCCTCGCCGGCTCGCGGGAGGAGCTCGGCCCGTGCGCAGGCCCGGCGCCGGCGTGGGCCGACGATCACCTCATGCGCCTGGCGCAGGAGTGCATGGCGCGCGAGGACTGGCGCTTCCAGGAGCGCGCGCTGACGGCGTGGAGCCGCGGCGAGCCGCTGCCCGACCGCGAGCGCGAGGCGACGGTGCTGCGCGCCTGCCAGAGCGATGCGGTGGCGGCGGACCTGGCGGAGCGCGCGACGCGCGAGAAGCTGGCGTCGCTGGAGAAGGCGGCGCGCGAGCGGCAGGCGGAGCTGGAGAAGTCGGCGCTGCAGCAGCAGACGGAGCTGGAGAAGTCCGCGGCGCGGCGCGAGGCCGAGCTGGAGAAGGAGGCGGCCCGCCGCGAGGCGGAGGCGCAGGGGGAGCGCGCGCGCGACGCGCAGGCGGAGCGCGACGCGGCGCGGGCGGGCGCGGAGAAGGAGCGCGAGGCGCTGCGGGTCGCGGCGAAGGAGGAGCGCGACGCGCAGCGCGCGAAGGCGGAGGCCGAGGAGGCGGACGCGCGGCAGCGCGCGGACGCCGAGCGCAACCGCGCCGCCGAGGCGCAGACGCGGCTCGCCGACTGGCTGGGGCAGGCGGCGAACAAGGCGCAGCAGCC
>DASTGH010000617.1:0-4322 GCA_035719345.1 Anaeromyxobacteraceae bacterium | reverse complement strand
GGCGGGGAGGCCGAGGTCCGCGGCGCGCGCGGCGGTGCGATCGGCGGCGCTGCCGCTCGCGAACGCGATCCAGGCGGTGCGCTCGAGCGCGGCCAGCGCGGCGTCGAGCGGCGCCCAGGAGGGCGGGGGCGCGAGCGCGATGGCCGGCGCCTCCAGCACATCGGCGCCGAGCGCGCGCAGCCGCTCCGAGAGCGCGTCCTCCGCGCCCGGCAGCCGGGTCACGGCGACGACGCGGCCGCGGAGCGACAGGTGCGGCACCGTGCTCCTAGTGCGGGACGGGCTCCGCGGCGCCCTCGAGCTCCTTCAGGATCTCGGCGGCGCCCTTCCCGAGCAGCTCCTCGCCGAGCGCCACGCCCAGCGCGCGCCCCTCGGCGACCGGGCCGCGGCGCTCGCCGCGGACGACGCGCTGGCCGTCGAGCGAGGCCACCAGCGCGCGCAGCGTGACCTGACCGCCCGCCACCGTGGCGTGGGCGGCGATGGGCACCTGGCAGCCGCCCTCGAGGCGGCGGAGCAGTCCGCGCTCCGCCTCGACGCGCGCCCGCGTGTCCGGGTCGTCGAGCGGCGCCAGGCGGCGCAGCGTGGCGGGGTCGTCGCCTCGCGCCTCCAGCGCCAGCGCTCCCTGCGCCACCGCCGGCAGCATCTCCTCCGGCGAGAAGACCTGCGTGGCGTGCTCGGCGAGGCCGAGGCGCCGCAGCCCGGCGTAGGCGAGCACCACCGCGTCGAGGCCCTCCGAGGCCTTGCGCAACCGGGTCTCGACGTTTCCGCGCACCATCTCGATGTGGAGGTCCGGCCGGAGCGCCTTGAGCTGCGCGCTGCGGCGCAGGCTGGAGGTGCCCACCTTCGCGCCGTTGGGCAGCGCGTTCCAGGTCTTCCAGCGCGGGGAGCAGAGCGCGTCGCGCGGGTCCTCGCGCACCGGGACCGCCCCGACGACGAGGCCGTCGGCGAGCACGGCCGGCAGGTCCTTCATGGAGTGGACGGCGATCTCGGCCTCCCTGGCGAGCAGGGCGTCCTCGATCTCCTTCACGAACAGCCCCTTGCCGCCGACGCGGGCGAGCGCCACGTCCAGGATCTTGTCACCCTTGGTGACGAGCTCGTGCAGGCGGACCTCGAGGCCCGGCTCGCGCGTGCGGAGCAGGTCGGCGACGTGGTTCGCCTGCCACTTGGCGAGCGGGCTGCGGCGGGTGGCGATGCGGATCATCTCTTCTCCGGGAGGGCCACGACGTTGGAGGGCGCGGGGTGCTCCTCCTTCTTCGCGGCGGTGGACTCGTCCTCGATGCCGAACAGCTCGGCCGCGGCGCCGGGGAGCGTGCTGTCGCCCGACGATGCCGCCTCCTTGAGGCGCGCGGTGGGCCCGTGCAGGAGCTTGTTGACGATGGCCCTGGCCATGGCCTCGACGCTCCTGCGCCCCTTCTCGTCCAGCTTGCCCCCGACCTGCGACAGGGTGCGCTCGGCCTCGGCCAGCGCGATCTCCTCGGCGCGGCGCCGCACGGCGGCGAGGACGGGGAGCGCGGCGCGGGACTCGCGTTCCGCGGCGAAGGCCATGACCTCGGCCTCGACGATGGCCTCGGCGCGCAGGGCGGCGCCCGCCCGCGCCTGGCGCGTCGCCTCGACCACCTTCTGCAGGTCGTCGACGTCGTAGGCGTAGACGTCGGAGAGGTCGGCGCAGCGCGGATCGACGTTGCGCGGCACCGCCAGGTCGATGAAGCAGAGCGAGCGGTGCCGCCGCCGCTTCATGGTGGCCTTCACCAGGTCGGCGTCCACCACGTAGTGGGGCGCGCCGGTGGAGACGATGACCACGTCCGACTCGACGAGGAGGTCGGGCAGCTCCGACCAGTCCCGGGCGTGGCCGCCGGTCTGCTCGGCCAGCGCCACCGCCCGCTCGCGCGAGCGGTTCGCCACGAGCACCTTGTTGGCGCCGAGCGCGGCCAGCGCCTTGGCCGAGAGCGCGCCCATCTTGCCGGCGCCGACGAGCAGGATGGCGCGGCCCGAGAGGTCGCTGAAGATCTTGGCGACGAGGTCGACCGCCACCTGCGACATCGAGCTCATGCCCTTGCCGATGTCGGTCTCGGTGCGGACGCGCTTGGCGGTGGAGAAGGCGCGGTTGCAGAGGCGCGAGACGTACGACCCGGCGGCCCCGGCGGCGCTGGAGAGCCCGTACGCCTCCTTCACCTGCCCCAGGATCTGCTGCTCGCCGAGGACCATGGAGTCGAGGCTGGAGGCGACCCGGAAGAGGTGCCGCACCGCCTCCGGCCCGCGCTTCTCGTAGAGGTGGCCATCGGCGTCGGGCGCGCGGTCGAGGAAGAAGCGGCGCGCCGGCTCGCAGCTCTCGCACCACACGTAGACCTCCACCCGGTTGCAGGTGGAGATGACCATCGCCTCGGCGGCGCCGCAGCCCCTGAACGCGGCCAGCGCCTGCTTGAGCGCGTCGCCCGAGAGCGCCACCTGCTCGCGCACCGCGATGGGCGCCGAGTGATGCGACAGGCCGACGAGGAAGAGCTCCATCACCGCAGGTCCACCCCGGACGTCGCGGCCGTCTCCGCCTTGAAGTCGCCCTTGTGCTTCGTGATGCCGGGCGCCTGGCGCAGGCCGATCATCGAGGAGAGGACGAGCGCGAAGCCGACCAGCGTCAGCACCGCGTAGCGGCGGCCGTGCACGCCGCGGTGGGTGGCCTGCACCATGGCGCCGTAGAGGAGCCAGATGACCACCGACACGATCTGCTGCCCATCCCAGTCCCAGAACGTGCCCCACTGCTTCTTCGCCACGAGCGAGCCCGTCACCAGCGCGACCGTGAAGACGACGAAGCCGAAGCGGACGAGGCGCTGGTTGAGCCGGTCGAGCGCGTCGAGGGAGGGGAGCCGCGAGAACAGCGCGCCGAAGTGCTTGCCCTTCACCTCGCGCTCCTGGAGCAGGTACATGAGCGCCACGCCGAAGGCGAGCGCGAAGACCGCCACGCCGCCGATGGCCGCCGACACGTGCAGCTTGAGCGTGGGGAGCCGCACCACGTCGGGGACCGCGTTCATGTCGGCGTCCGGCCCCACGCCGAAGACGCCCGGCAGGATGGCGATGAGGACGAGCGGCAGGACGAACGCGCCGACCGACGGCATCCGGTAGAAGCGCTGCAGGAGCAGGAACCCGCCCGCCGCCAGCCAGCCCAGCATCCCGAAGCCGCCGCGGAGGTTGAAGAACTCGTTTCCGCCGAAGTCGCGGCAGGCGAGGCCGATGGAGACGGCGTGGACGACGAACCCGGCCAGTACGAGGGTGAAGCCGACCGGCGCGGCGCGGGCGTGCCGTGGGCGGGCGAAGAAGACGATGTAGGCGGCGGCGCCCGCGGCGTACAGCGCGGCGGCGACCCGCAGGATCTCGATGCTCATGGACGAGGCCTTCTCCCTCGGATCGCCCTGTGGGGCGCCCCCGCACGAGCGCACGCAACGGTTGCGGTGAGGGGCGTCACGACAGGTTGTCTAGCAGAAAACGCGCCAGCGCCTCCGCTTCTTTCCGCTTCCCTTCCAGCTCGTCCGGCAGCGGCCGGCCGGGCGAGCGGCCTGCGGCATCCGGGGCGGGCGTCCGCTGCGGCGCGGCCGTGGCGGCCGCCTGCAGCGCGTGCGTCTCGGCCATGAACCCGGGCTGGACCTCGTAGGCGACGTCGCCCAGCACCACCGAATCTCCGAGCGCCTCGGCCCCCAGCTCGCGCAGTCGGGCCATGCTCTTCACCTTGCCGACGAGCGCATGCGGATCGGCGTCCGTCCCCACCACGCGCAGGAAGCGGACGGCGGGGTCGAGCGCATACGAGCGTCCCTGCCCGTCGCCAGCGCGCAGCGTCATGACGTGGCCTTCGAGGTCGATCCGACGCTGGCCCGCCCACCCGTCGAGCATCGCCTGGGAGACGAACAGGAGCCCCGCCATGAGAGCCTCGCGCGCGCTCTACGCATCGTAAAACCGCCGCGCGACGGGAACTTAGCACGCGCGCCGCGCCGCTTGCCAGGCCGCCCGGCACGCGTTACACCCTCGCGTCATGGCCTCCCAAGACGTGGTGACGCTCGAGGATTCGACGTTCGAGCAGGAAGTGCTGAAGAGCGAGACGCCGGTGCTCGTCGACTTCTGGGCGACGTGGTGCGGCCCGTGCCGCAAGGTGGCCCCGATCCTCGAGGAGATCAACGAGCAGTACGGCGACAAGATCGAGATCGTCAAGCTCGACACCGACGCCAACGTCGACACCGCAGCCCGTTACGGCGTCGTGTCGATCCCGACGCTCAACGTGTACGTCAAGGGCGAGGTCGTCAAGACCATCGTCGGCGCGCACCCGAAGCCGAAGCTGCTGCGTG
>DASTGH010000616.1:0-3328 GCA_035719345.1 Anaeromyxobacteraceae bacterium | reverse complement strand
GCGCCGACGCCGGCAACCGCGGCACCGGGCGACGCGGCGGCGCCCGGGGAGGCGGCCGCCAGCTCGGCCGGCGATGCGGCCACGGGCGCTGCGCTCGCAGCGGGCGCTGCGTCTCCGGCGGCCCTCGGCTCCTCTGCGCTCGCGGACGAGGCGAGGAGTGCCCCGATCACGCAGAGAATGGGCCGCCAGATCGTGCGATTCATGCGCTTCCTTGGCTGATGATCGAGGCGCGGAGCGACCAGTAGCCTCGTTGGGGCCATGGTACCGGGACGGAGGCACGAAGGGAAATCGCCCGTAGGGGCGGGCCTCTGGCGATCGGCCCGGGCGGGCGAGATCCCCGCTTCAGGGCCCCTTGGTCGTGGGAGGCCTGCCGTGACCCGCCCCGATCACACGGGCCCCGTAGCTGGCCGGCTCGAACCGGGTCGAATGCTCGGGGGTGTGACAGCTCCGGCACCGCTCCTCGGGCGGGACGCGCTCGATGTGCCCGGGCGGATCGGCCGCGTGCCGGCTCGCCGGGCCGTGGCAGGCCTCGCACTGCACGTCGCGCCGCCCGGCGTCGCTGGCGACGCTGCACGCGCCACCCGGCCGCCTCCAGCCGGTGACGTGGCACGCGATGCAGTCGAGGTCGTGCTGCCGGCCGGCCTTCTCCAGCGTCGCGTAGGCGCGGGCGTGGGGCGTCGCCCGCCACTGCGCGACCGCGGCGGGGTGGCACGACGCGCACGCGGCCGCGCCGCCCGGGGGCGGCCGGTCGACGCCGATGAAGCGGGGCTCGCCCTCGGCAGCGGGCGGACAGGGGCGCTTCTCCGCCCTGGCGCGGGCCAGGTTCCGCCGCCCGGCCTCGGCGTAGTAGCGCACCACCACCTGGCGCACCGACGCGTCCTCGGGCAGGTCCTGCGTGAGCGGGATGAAGCTCACCTGGAGGGACGGCCGGTCGGACGGCGGGGCCGGCACCGGCGCGGCGCGCAGCTCCGCCACGCGCGCGTCGAGCTCCGCGATCTTGGCGCCGAGCGCGCGCGCCAGCTCCTCGCCGCCCGCGGCGAGCGCCGCGTCGCGCCGGCGCAGGTACTCGAGCCGCCGGTGCAGCGCGAGGTCCACCTCCTCGTCGCGCTGCGCCGCGCCGGGCAGCACGGCGAAGCCCTTCGCCGGATCGCCCCGCAGCCAGAAGTCGATCCGCGCCAGCGACTGGCCGCGGCCCTGCACCTGCACCGCCGGCACCGGCGCGTCGACGACGGCCCGGTTGAAGTCGTCGGAGAGCAGGCTGTCGCGGTGCGAGCCGAGGAGCAGCGTCACCCCGGCGGCCTGCGCCTCGTCGGCCCGCGCCAGCGCGCCGCGCGTGCCGGCCTCGTGCACCACGCCGAGCCGGATGGGCGCCGCCGGGACCGCGCCCAGCTCCCCGAAGCCGACCGGCCCGACCCGCTTGCCGCGGGCGAGCGGGAGCCCCGCCTCGCGCGCGAACGCCTCGCCGGCGAAGAGATCGCGCTCGCCGGCGACCGCCGCGTCGAGCCGCATGCGGCGGAGCGCCTCCCCCACCGCCCGCGCCTTGAGGAGCGCCTGCTCGCGCGCCGCGCCGTCGGGCCGCTCCTCGAAGAGGAGGTCGCCGCCGGCGACGAAGACCACCGGGTGCCCCTCGGCGCGGATGCGGCGCAGCACCTCGGCGGCGCGCGGCAAGCCGCCGCGCTGGTCCTCGCTGCAACCGCAGGGCTCGAGGTAGCCTCCCACGTCCGCGGCGTAGACCACCGTCACGCGCTCCGGCTGCGGCCCCGCCGCGACGGCGGCCGGGGCGAGGGCGGCGAGGGCGAGGGCCAGCGGGAGGCGCTTGCGCTCCAAACGGGAACGGCTTAACACGGAGCCGCCCCGCGCGCGCGAGCCCACCGGCGCGCCGGCGAGCGACCCGTGCACATCGGCCCCTACCAGTTCTCCGGGCGCTTCTTCCTCGCGCCGCTCGCCGGCGTGTCGGATCGCCCCTTCCGCAAGATCTGCCGCGACATGGGCGCGGCCTTCACCTACACCGAGATGGTGTCGGCGCATGGCCTCCTGCACGGCAGCGCGCAGACCGAGAGCTACCTCGACCGCGACCCCGAGGAGACGCCGTTCGCCGTCCAGATCTTCGCCGCCGAGCCGGAGGTGCTGGCGCGCGGCGCCGAGGCGGCGGTGCGCCACGGCGCCGGCCTCGTCGACATCAACATGGCCTGCCCCGTGAAGAAGGTGTGCGGGACCGGGGCCGGCGCGGCGCTGGCGCGGGAGCCGGAGCGCGTCGAGGCGGCGGTGAGCGCGGTGCGCGCCGCCGCCGGCGTGCCGGTCACCGTCAAGATCCGCGCCGGCTGGGACGAGCAGAACCTGAACTGCGTCGACGTGGCGCGCGCCGCCGAGGCGGGCGGCGCCTCGGCGGTGGCGCTGCACGGCCGGACGCGCACGCAGATGTACTCCGGCAAGGCGCGCTGGGACCTCGTCCGCGCCGTGAAGGAGGCGGTCGGGATCCCGGTGCTCGGCTCGGGCGACGTGTGGACGGCCGAGGACGCGCGCCGCATGGCCGAGGAGACCGGCTGCGACGCCGTGCTGGTGGCGCGCGGCGCCTGCGGGAACCCCTGGATCTTCCGCGACCTCGGCGCCCTGGAGCGCGGCGAGCCGGCCCCCGGCGCGCCGGGGCGCGACGAGTGGGTCGAGGTGGTGATGCGGCACGTGGAGCTCCAGATCGAGCACCGGCAGCGGCAGGACCCGGCCGCCGATCCGGCCGAGGTGGAGGAGCGCGCGCTGCGCGAGCTACGCAAGCACCTGCTCTGGTACACGCGCGGCCGCCGCGGCGGCGTGCGCTTCCGCCGCGACGCCGACGCGCTCCGCACCGTCGCCGACGTGCGACGCCTGCTGGAGCTGCACTTCCCCGCGGACGGCGACGGCTTCGCCCTCGACCCGGCGCTGGCCGGGGAGGGCGGGATGGCCGAGTAGTGCGCGCGCTCGTGCTCCCCGACGCCCCCGACGCCCTCCTCGCCGCCTGCGCGCGCGCCGGCGCGGAGGTGGTCCGCCCGCCGAGCCCCGAGGAGGCGCGGACGCTGCTGGCGCGAGAGCGCTTCGACCTCGTGGACGGCCGGCTGGCGCGGCCGCTGTCGCTCGAGGGCGAGATCCGCCGCCGCATCGAGCTCTTCTACGAGCAGCTCAAGGGGCACAGCGCCACCGGCCTGTACCAGGCGGTGCTGCGCGAGGTGGAGCGCCCGCTCATCGCGGCGGCGCTGGCGCGCGCCCGCGGCGTGCGCGCCGACGCCGCGCGCGTCCTCGGGATCGACCGCGGGACGCTCGCCCGCCGCATGCGCGCGCTGGGCGTGGCGAGCCGAGA
>DASTGH010000615.1:0-7758 GCA_035719345.1 Anaeromyxobacteraceae bacterium | reverse complement strand
AAGACGTCAAGCGCGGCACCTTCAGCCACCGCCACGCGGTGCTGGTCGACGTGGAGAGCGGCGACGACTTCGTGCCGCTCTCGCAGGTGGCGGTCCCGCCCGGCCGCTTCGAGATCTTCAACAGCCCCCTCAGCGAGCAGGGGGTGCTGGGGTTCGAGTTCGGCTACAGCCTCGACATGCCCGAGGGGTTGGTGATCTGGGAGGCCCAGTTCGGCGACTTCGTGAACGCCGCGCAGGTCATCATCGACCAGTTCCTCTCCTCCTCCGAGGCGAAGTGGGGCCGGCTCTCCGGCCTGGCGTTGCTCCTGCCGCACGGGATGGAGGGGCAGGGCCCGGAGCACTCGTCGGCGCGGCTGGAGCGCTTCCTCGAGCTGTGCGTCGACGACAACTGGCAGGTGATGAACCTCACCACGCCGGCGCAGATCTTCCACGCGTTCCGGCGCCAGGTGCTGGCGCCCTGGCGCAAGCCGCTCGTGGTCATGTCGCCGAAGAGCCTGCTGCGGCACCCGCAGGCGGTGTCGCCGCTCGCCGACTTCACCGACGGCGGCTTCCAGTACTTCATCCCGGACGTGGTGGCCGATCCGGCGGAGGTGACGCGGGTGCTGCTCTGCTCGGGCAAGGTCTATTACGAGCTGGCGGGGGCGCGCGAGGCGCAGGGCGTCCGCAACGTCGCCATCGTCCGGGTGGAGCAGCTCTACCCGCTCAACGCCGACGCGCTGCTCGGGATCCTGTCGCGCTACCGCGAGGGCGTGGAGGTGGTCTGGGTGCAGGAGGAGCCGCGCAACATGGGCGCCTGGGAGTTCGTGAACCTGCACCTCTCGCCGCTCCTGCGCGGCTGGTCGGAGTTCTCGTGCATCTCCCGCCCGTCGTCGGCGAGCCCGGCGGCGGGCTCGGCCACGCGGCACAAGCTGGAGCAGGAAGGTCTCGTCAACCAGGCCATCGCCGCGCCGGCGCGCAGCGCGGTGGCCTAGAGCGTCTCGGTAGAGAGGGGCGACATGGCCATCGAGCTGCGCGTGCCCGCGCTGGGCGAGTCCATCACGCAGGCGACCGTCGGCGCGTGGCTGAAGAAGGAGGGCGACGCCGTCGCCGCCGACGAGCCCGTGGTCGAGGTGGAGAGCGAGAAGGCGACCGTGGCGCTCCCCGCGCCCGCGGCGGGCGTGCTGCGCCGGATCGTGAAGCCGCAGGGGTCGAGCGTCGCCGTGGGCGAGGTCATCGGGGAGCTGGAGGCGGGGGCCGGCGCGGTGGCGGTGCCGGCCGCGAAGGCGACCGCGTCCTCGTCCACGACCCCGTCCTCGTCCCCGTCCTCGTCCTCGACCTCGCCCCCGTCCTCGTCCATGCCCTATGGCCCCATCGCTGCGGGCGCGGGCAGCGAGGTCCTGGGCGGCAACGGGCAGCCGCTCCGCGCCCCGCCCTCCGTCCGCCGGCTCATCGCGGAGAAGGGGCTCGACGCCGCGCAGCTCGGGGCCGGCGGCGTGGTGCGCCGCGCTGACGTCGAGCGCGCGGTGGAGGCGCGGGGAGCGCCGGCCGCGCCCATCCAGGCGCCGGGCGGCAACGGGGCCGCGCCGCGCCCGCCCGGCGACCGCGAGCGGCTCGTCCCCATGTCGCCGCTCCGCCGCACCGTGGCGCGCCGGCTGCTCGAGGCGCAGCAGAACGCGGCCATCCTCACCACCTTCAACGAGATCGACATGTCGCGCGTGCTCGCGCTGCGCGAGAAGCACGGCGACACCTTCCTCAAGGCGCACGGCGTGAAGCTCGGCTTCACGTCCTTCTTCGTGAAGGCGTCGGTGGAGGCGCTCCGCGCCTGGCCGGCGGTGAACGCCGAGGTGCGCGGGCAGGACATCGTCTACAAGGACCACTACGACGTCGGCGTGGCCGTCGGCGGCGGGAAGGGGCTGGTCGTGCCGGTGCTCCGCGACTGCGACCGGCTCTCCTTCGCCGAGATCGAGAAGACGACCGCCGAGCTGGCGAAGCGCGCGCGAGAGAACCGCATCACCATGCAGGACCTGGAGGGTGGGACGTTCACCATCTCCAACGGCGGCATCTACGGGTCGCTCCTCTCCACGCCCATTCTCAACCCGCCCCAGTCCGGCATCCTCGGCCTGCACAAGATCGAGAAGCGTCCCGTGGCCGGCCCGAACGACGCGGTCGTGGTCCGGCCCATGATGTACGTGGCGCTCTCGTACGACCACCGGCTCATCGACGGCCGCGAGGCGGTGTCGTTCCTCGTGCGCGTGAAGGAGTGCATCGAGGACCCGGAGCGGATCCTGTTCGAGGCCTGACCGGGTCAGCGCGAGGGCGCGGCCACCGAGGGCGCTGGACGACCCTCGCCGAGCAGCGCGCGCAGGTCGCGCGCGTCCTCGATGGCGTGCCCGCCGACGTCGTTGTTGAAGTACACGAAGACGTCGCCGCGGCGCGACCAGCGGGCGAGGCCGGCGGCCCAGGGGCGGAGCGCCTCGGCGCCGTAGCGGCCCGCGTACTTCCCGGTCGCGCCGTGGAAGCGGACGTAGCGGAAGCCGCCGGTGAGCCGCGGCGGCGCGAGCGGCACGAGGTCGTGCTCGCAGAAGGCGGCGCCGTGGCGGTCGAGGACGTCGCAGACCGGCTCGGCGTACCAGGCGCCGTCGCGGAACTCGACGGCGTGGCGGACGGGCGAGCGCCGCAGGCGTTGCGGCAGCGCCGCCAGGAACGCGTCGAGGCGCTCGAGGTTCGGCGCCCAGCGCGGCGGCAGCTGCCACAGGACCACGGCGAGCTTCGGGCCGAGGTGGCTCACCGGCGTGAAGAAGCGCGACAGGCCCGGCGCCGGATCGAGCAGCCGCTTCATGTGCGTCATGAATCGAGACCCCTTGGCGGCGAAGACGAACTCCGCCGGCGTCTCGCGCCGCCACCGCTCGACCGCCTCGGCCCGGGGGAGCCGGTAGAACGTGGTGTTCAGCTCGACGGTGGGAAACTCCTCGACGTAGCGCGAGAGCCAGCGCTCCTGCGGGAGGTCGGCGGGGTAGAAGACGCCGCGCCAGTGCTGGTACGAGAAGCCGCTGGTGCCGACGAGGACGCGGCCCATGCCCTCAGGTTAGTCACCGGCCGCCGCGTCACGCGGAGCGCCTGCCCCCCGACCGCCTGCGCGGCCCCTCGGGCGCGCCGGACGCGGTCGCCCGCGGGCCACCCTCCTGGCGCACCTTCCACTCCTCCCAGAGGTTCAGCACGAGCGCCACGTCCGCGAGCGGCAGCTTCGACTCGAGGTGAGGAAACTCCGCGGCGAACCCGGAGAAGAAGCGGCGGTAGCGGTCCGGGGCGAAGTAGCGCAGCAGCGTCTCGCGACCGGCCGCGTCCACGTCGAGGAACTCGAGGCCCATGCCACCGGCCTCGCCGCCGTCGGGGACGGCGTGCATGACGCGGGCGCGCACCGGCAGCCGCGCGTCGGGCAGCGTCAGCTCGAGCCAGAGCTCGATCCCCTCGCGCAGCACGAAGCTGCTCTTCACGAACACCCCGCCGAGACCCAGGTTGACCGTGCTGGTGAACGCCTGGAACCGGAGCCCCCCCTCCCCCGGGATGAAGAGCCGGCAGGGCAGCTCGATCTCGATGCGCTCGTAGCGGCGGTCATCGGCCATGCCCCGCAGGAGACCATGCTGCGGCGCCCGGGCGCCAGCCGAGGGAGACGCCCGCTCGGCCGTCGACGTGCCCCATGGGGACAGGTCTTCGCGAGCAGGACGTCACACCCGCATGACGCAGGGCATCTGGGCTTGGTAGCCTGTCGTCCTACACGCAGCGGGGGTGGACCTTGCCAGAGGTGCAGGGGCCGGGGGACGCCGGACCCGAGGCCACGCACGAGCCTGCGCTCACCGGCGTCGCGCCGGGGGCGCTCTCGGCGCTGCTCGAGGAGCTGGCGCGCGGGCCGGCCGTGCCCCCCGGCGAGGACGCGCGTCCCTGGCCCCTGCCCGGGACCGTGATCGGCCGCTTCGAGCTGGTGCGGGAGGTCGGGCGGGGCGGGTTCGGCGTCGTCTACGAGGCGCGCGACCGGGAGCTCCAGCGAGCGGTGGCCTTCAAGCTCGTCCGGCCGGGGCGGCTGCGCAGCGGCGAGGACCAGTTCCGGCGCGAGGCCGAGGTCATCGCCCGCTTCTCGCACCCGAACCTCGTCACCCTGTTCGACGTGGGCCGGTCGGAGTGCGGGCCCTACCTCGTCCTCGAGCTCCTGCGCGGGCAGACCCTCCACGCGCGGCTCGAGTCCGGGCCGCTCCCGGCGGAGGACGCGGTGCGCGTCGCGACGGAGGTGGCGAGGGGGCTCGCCCACGCGCACGCGCAGGGCGTCGTGCACCGCGACCTGAAGCCGTCGAACGTGTTCCTGTGCGACGACGGGCGGGTGAAGCTGCTCGACTTCGGGATGTCGCACGCCTTCGGATGGCGCGCCATCGAGGGCGGCACGCCCGCGTACATGGCGCCGGAGCAGTGGCGCGGCGCGCCCGAGGACCAGCGCACCGACGTCTGGGCGCTGGGCGCGCTGCTCTTCCGCATGCTCTCCGGCGAGCTGCCCTTCGACGTCGAGGACGGCGGGGACGCCGTGCTCTCGGAGCGGCGCGCGCCGGCGCTGGAGATGGAGGCGAACCCCGCGCTGGCCGCGCTCGTGGCGCGCATGCTGGAGAAGGACCCGACGGCGCGGCCGCGCGACGGCGCCGAGGTGCTGGCCGCGCTCGTGCCGCTGGCGAGCGAGGTCGAGCGCGGCGCGCCGGTGGGGCCGGTGCGCAGGGTGCGCAGGGCGCGCCGGGTGACCGCGCTCGTCGCAGCCGGCGCGCTGCTCGGCGTGGGGGCGGCCTGGGCGCTCCGGGCCTGGGAGCAGCGGACGACCTCCCCGCCGCGCGCCCACGCCATCGCCGTCCTCCCCTTCGAGAACCGGGGCAGCAGCGCCGACGACGAGTACTTCAGCGACGGCCTCGCCGAGGAGATCCTGAACCTCCTCACCCGCGTGCGCGAGCTCAAGGTCGCCGCCAGCGCGTCCACCTTCCGCTTCAAGGGCAAGAAGCCGGAGCCGACGGAGGTGGCCGATCGCCTGCGGGTGGACGTGCTCCTCGTCGGCAACGTCCGCCGCGACGCCGACCGGCTGCGCATCGGCGCGGAGCTGGTCGACGCGAAGACCGGGTACCGCCTCTGGTCGCAGATCTACGACCGCCGGCAGGCGGACGTGTTCGCCGTGCAGGACGACATCGCCCGGCAGGTGGTGGCGGCGCTCGAGCTGGTGCTGTCGAAGGACTCGCGCAAGGAGCTCGAGGCGCGGCCGCCCACCGCCAACCTGGCGGCGTACGACCTCTACCTGCGCGGGCGGGACTTCCTCAGGAGGCCCGTGACGAAGGAGAACCTCGACGCGGCGGTGAAGGCGTTCCGGGGCGCCATGGAGAAGGACGCCGGGTTCGCGCAGGCGTACGCCGGGCTGTGCGAGGCGTGGCTCGGCTCGTACCAGCTCACGCACGCCAACGACGCCTTCGACCGTGCGGAGGCGGCGTGCGGGCAGGCCCTGGAGCGTGGGCGTGGCGCAGCGGAGGTCCACGTCGCACGTGGGAACCTGCGGCTGGCGGCGGGGCGGCCCGACGAGGCGGCCGAGGAGTTCACGCGCGCGGCCGCCGGAGGGAAGCCTTCCATCGACGCGCTCCTCGGGCTGGCGCGGACGCGTGCCGCGCAGCGGCGCGGCGGCGAGGCCGAGGCCGCGTTCGAGCGCGCCCGGCTGCTCGATCCCGCCGACTGGCGCGTGTACCAGCAGCGAGCGGCCTTCCTCTTCGGGGCCGGCCGGTTCCGGGAAGCCGCGGAGCAGTACCGGGAGGTCGTCCGGCTCAGCCCGGACAACGCGAACGCGCTCAGCAACGTGGGCGCGGCCGCGTTCATGGCGGGCGAGTTCGAGGCAGCCGCCGAGGCGTGGCGGAGCTCGATCGCGATCGCGCCGACGTACGGCGCCTTCGCGAACCTCGGGTCGAGCTACTTCTACCTGGGCCGGATGGACGACGCGGCCGCGATGTACGCGAGGGCCGTGGAGCTGTCCCCGCACGACCACCAGGCGTGGGGGAACCTCGCGGACGCGCACGCCTTCGGCGGCCGGCCCGGCCAGGCGCGAGAGGCGTACCGGCGCGCCGCGGTCGAGGCGAACGCGCGGCTCCGGGTCAACCCGGGGGACGCGGAGGCCGTCGCGGAGCTGTCCCGCGTCAGCGCACGGCTGGGCGAGGCCGCCCGCTCCCGCGAGCTCCGCGCTCGGGCGCTCGCCGTGAACGCGAGCAGCGTGTACGTGCAGTACAGCGTGGCGCTCGCCAGCCTGGAGCTGGGCGAGCCCGACGAGGCACTCGCGCACGCGAAGCGCGCCATCGAGCTGGGATACGCGCCGGCGCTGCTCGCGCAGGACCCGGCGTTCTCGCCGCTGCGCGGCGATCCGTGGTTCGCAACCCTGAAGCAAGGTCGCGTCACCAGGTGATCTCGAGGGAGGACACGATGAGCGTGCGCCAGCAGCGCAATCGGACCGGCGGGTGGCTCCTCGCGGTGGCGGCGGTGACGACGGGCTGCGCCCTCGCCAAGCCGATGAGCCGCGTCGCGCCCGGCGACTACACGACGCCGGTCGACACCGCCGCGTTCCAGGTCACGCTGAAGAACGGTTGCCTGGCGGCGGTGGCGCCGGATGCCGCCTCGAACAACTGCACCGGGGCGGACGCGAATCGCTGCGCGGCGGTGTTCAAGTCCAAGAAGCACGGCACCGGCGCCGGTGAGGTGGTCTTCACCCTCGTCGCCGTGGACGGCGTCGCCTCCAGGGGGGACGTGCTCGTCACCTTCGATCCCTTCGAGAACCCCAAGCCGCTGAGGGAGGCCATCAGGCTCGGCATCCACCCGAACGCCGTCACGCCGGCCCGGTACAAGTTCACGGTCTACTCCGCGCACGCGAGCTGCCAGTGCGATCCCACCGCGACGACGTGCACCAACCCGATCGACCCCATCATCATCATCATGCCGTGAGCGTCACCGCCGGCGCGGCGCCGGCGGCTCCGCATGCAGCGGGTCCTCCGGCCAGGCGTGGCGCGGGTAGCGGCGCATGAGCTCGCGGCGCAGCGCCGGGTAGTGGCGTTGCCAGAAGCCGGCCAGGTCGGTCGTGACCTGCTGGGCGCGGCCGTTCGGGGCGAGGAGGTGCAGGACGAGCGGCACGCGGCCGGCCGCAAGCCGCGGGCCATCGGCCATGCCGAAGAAGTCCTGCAGCCGGCTCTCGATCCAGGGTGGCTTCTCGCCCGCCTCGTAGTGGACCCGGACGCTGCGGCCGCCGGGGAGGGTGACCCGCTCCGGCGCCAGGCGCTCCAGCGCGGCGTGACCCGCGGGCGGGAGGCGCGCGAGCAGCGCGCCCTCCATCCCCGCCTCGCGCAGCTCGGGGAAGCTGCGGCGCCCCTGGCAGGCGTCGCGGAGCGCGGCGGCGAGGTCCTCGTCCGCCGGCGCGGCCAGGCCCGCGTCCGGCGCGTGCCGGGCGGCGAACGCGATGCGGGCCACCAGGCGATCGAGCGCGCCCTCCTCGGCGAAGGCCCGCGCGCCGCGCGCCAGCGCCTGCTCGGCGAGGACGGCCGCGGCGCGCTCGGGATCCACGCGCGCCGCGCGGCTCTCCTCCAGGACGAGGTCGCCGTAGACGAGGCGCTCGAAGGCGTCGACGCGCTCGGCGTCCGCGTTCCAGCGGACGTCCTCCTCGTAGCGGAGCGCCTCGGGGAAGAGGTCGAGCAGCATCTCCTGCGTCACCGCGCTGGCCAGGCGGACGGTGACGCC
>DASTGH010000614.1:0-3851 GCA_035719345.1 Anaeromyxobacteraceae bacterium | reverse complement strand
GATCAGCCGCCGACCTCCGAGATCCGCACCGCTGAGGGGTGGCCGCAGCCGGGGTCGAGGTCGGGTTTGGGGACGGGGACGGGGTCGGGGATGGGGTCGGGGATGGGGACGGGGTCGGGGTCGGGGTCGGGGTCGGCGGGCTTCGGAAGGGGAGAGGGCGGCTACCGCGCCTTCTTCCCCGGCGCGGACGCCGGCTTCGCCGCCCGCCGCTCCCGCAGGTCGCGCGCCGCCTCGCGGATCTCCGCCAGGTCGCGCACCATCTCGCTCCAGCCGTACCAGAGGCTGTAGTCCGGGTTCATGTGGAACGCGCCCTGGAACGTGCGCATGCGGTGCTCGAGGAACATGACGAAGAGCTTCTGCTCCGGCACCGTCGGCGCGTCGTGGAAGGTGAGCAGGTCGGGGAAGGCGTAGGCGTAGTCCTTCGGCTTCTGGAGCAGGCCGTCGCGGTAGAGCGCCGCCACCTCGCGGATGCCCTCGGCCATGAGGTGATCCGCCTCGCGGATGAGCTCCTCGGCGTTGCGGAACTGGGTGGCCACGAAGGACGAGGCGTGGCATCGGCCGCAGGTCTCCAGCATCGGCTTGCGCGCGGCGTCGAACTCCTCCTGCGTGACGCGCGCCACCTGCGCCGCCTTGACCACGTCGAGCCGCGGGGTGGGCTTGCCGTCGGGGTCGAGGACGCCCAGCGCCTGCAGGATGACCGTCTGGTCGGCGGCCCACTGCCGGTCCTCGGGCATGGGCAGCCGCACCGCCAGGAAACCCCAGGCCGTGCGCACCTCGTGGTTGCCGCCCTGCATGTGGCAGGTCTGGCAGGTGGGCGCGCCGGCATCCGCCGGGAGAACGCCCTTCTGCTTGAGCTCGCTGCGCACGCCGTGCTTCGACCCCGAGTACATCTCCCACTGCGGGTGATCGAAGCCCATGTGGCAGGTCTGGCACGCCTGCGGCGAGCGCGCCTCGGCGGTGGAGAAGGCGTGCCGCGTGTGGCAGGCGTCGCAGGACGCGTGGCCGAACCCGCCCGATCCCCGCTTCGCCTCGCGCAGGTCCGCCTCGCTCTTGAGGCCGAGCTTGTGGCAGCCGCCGCAGCCCTTCTGCCCCTCGATGAGGGCCATCGGCTGGTAGTGGAACGTGGGCATCGCCTTCATGGCCGCCCAGGCGAACGCGTGCTTCCCCCGCTTGAACTGCTCCACCTGTGCCGCGTGGCAGGCGGCGCAGGTCTCGGGGGTGGGGAGCTTCACCCGGGCGACGTCGTCCTTCGAGCGGTGCTCCGCCCCGTGGCAGGTGTCGCAGGCGAGGCCGTTCTTCGCGTGCTTGGAGAGCTTCCAGTCGGAGACGATGGTCGGGGTGATGGTCGCGTGGCAGGCGACGCAGGCGTCCCCCGGGCCCGCCTCCAGCTTCGGCTTCGGGGCGACCCCCGCCTGCGCCCGGGCCAGCACCGGCGCGAGCGCGAGGATGGCCGCGGCCGCGCGGCACGCGTGGGCGGCTCGCATCGCTAGTGGCCGTGCGCCGGAGTGGCCCCGGGCCTGCTCGAGGCGCTGCCGGGGTTCGCGCCCGTGGCCTGGTTCGGCCCCGGCTGCGCCGTGGAGATGACGGTCACCTTCACCGTGGGGCGGAAGGACGGGTCGCGCACGGCGAGCTGTCCCTGGCGCGCGTAGTCGATGGCCTCGGCCAGGACGCGCATCGCCTCCTGGGGAGCGTGGAAGCCGGTCGAGTTCTCGGCCTCGACGAAGTCGAAGAGGAACTGGGCGCGCCGCTGCATGTAGCGCGCGACCTCGAGGTCCTTGTCGCCCTTGCCGGCCTCCTTCGCCTTCTTGATGTCCTCGATGAGCGCCACCACCGCGTCGATGGTCGCGTTCCGCTGTCCGAAGAACCGGTCCTGCTCCGCCTCGACGCGCGCCTTGAGCTCGGCCTCGGGCTGCTTGTGGCAGGCGCCGCAGGAGGCCTTGATCTTGAGGACGGGCGAGTTCACGTGATGATCGGTGATGGTCTGGCCCTTGTAGTCGATCTGCGGCATGTGGCAGTCGACGCAGGTGACGCCGGAGCGGGCGTGCACGCCCTGGTTCCACATCTCGAACTCGGGGTGCTGCGCCTTGAGCACGGGCGCGCCGCTCTCCTTGTGCACCCAGTCCTTGAAGCCGACCTCGTCGTAGTACTCCATGATCTGGTCGACCTTGAGCCCCTTGGCCCACGGGTAGACGAGCCGCTTGTCGGTGCCCTTGAAGTAGTACTCGTCGTGACACTGGCCGCAGACGAAGGCGCGCATCTCCGCCGGCTTGGCGTCGCGGTTCACGTCGTAGTCCTTCACGCCCTGCGACGCCTTGAGCGCCTTCATGCCCTCCATGAAGGCGACGCGCGTCACCCGCAGCGACATGTCCTTCGGTTCGTGGCAGTCGATGCAGGCGACCGGGTGGCTGACGAGCTTGCGCGCCTCGGCGTACGGCATGGCGTTGAGCTTCTCGAACCCCTTCACCGGGTCGCCGTTCCCGAGCTTGCGGTAGACGGTCGGGATCGACGCGTGGCAGTTCATGCAGGTGCCGGGCTGCTTCACGACCGCCTGTCGCTTCGTGAACGTCTGGTCCTCGAGCATGTAGGCGTGCCCGCGCTCCTCGCGGAAGTCGACGGAGAAGGCGTAGCCGGCCCACATCGTCTTCAGGCGCGGGTCCTCCTCGATCTTCGACTGCGACACGACCGAGCGCGGGTCCGCCTCGTCCGGCGTGCGGGGCAGCGCCTCCGAGCCGCCGTACTTGGTGCGGACCTGATCCACCGTCTGGAGATAGGTCTCGTACTCGAGCGGGAACTCCTTCCCCCAGACCGCCGGGTCGACCGTGTCCTCGGTGATGGGCGAGGCCGCCGCGGCCGCGTGCGGGGTGGCCTTTGCGGACGCGTCCTTGGCCGCGCCGCCCTTCTTCGGAGGATCCGCAGCCAGCACCGCCGCGGCGGCGGCGACGGCGAGGGAGGCGAGCGAGCGGCGCGCGTTCATCTGGACTCCCGTGGTGCGGAAAGGACGGCGTCGACGGTCCGGGTCGCGTAGGCTGGTGCACGGCCTCCCGCACGGGCAAGGTGCCCGAAGGGTCGCGCCCGGATGGCTCCCGCCGACGTCCACCCCCTGTACGCGGACGCCACGACGCGGGCGGCGCTCCACGCCCTGCTCGACGCGACGTGGCCGGGGATCGCGCGGAGGCTCGCCGTGGCCGCTGCCCTCGGCTGGCGCTGGGACGAGATCACGACGCCGTTCGTGGCCCGCGAGGAGGGGCGCATCGTCGCCCACGTGGGCGTGCTCGATCTGCCGACGCGGCTCGCCGGCCGGGACGTGTGCCTGGCGGGCGTGCACGCGGTCTGCACCGATCCTGCGTTCCGCCGGCGCGGGCACTTCCGCACGGCGATGCGCGAGGCGCTCGCCCACGTCGACGCGCGCCACGGAGCCGCCAAGCTCCACACCGACCAGCCGTGGCTCTACGAGCCGTTGGGCTTCCGGGTCGTGCCGCAGCACCGCTTCCGGCTGGCGCGCGCCGGTCCGCGCGGGCGGGGTCGCCGGCTGGCGGCGGCCGACGTCCCCGCGCTGCGCGATCTCCTCCGGCGCCGCGCCCCGGTCTCGGACGCCTTCGCGGCGCGCGACGAGGGCTGGCTCTTCGTGATCGACGAGATGATCGCGCGCGGCGACCTGCGGCGGCTCGCGGTCGTGGACGAGCCGCGCATGATCGTGGTCTGCGAGGTGGTCGACCGGGTGCTCCGCGTGCACGACGTGGTCGCGCTCGCCGTCCCGCCGCTCGCCGACGTCCTCGCCGCGGCCCCGGCGCCCTTCGAGGCGGCCGAGCTGTGGATGCCGGCCGACCGCCTCGCCCCGGGCGCCGAGGTCC
>DASTGH010000613.1:0-5839 GCA_035719345.1 Anaeromyxobacteraceae bacterium | reverse complement strand
TGGCCCGCTCGGGCGCGCGACCGGGGAGAACGAACGATGCTCGTCACGAGAAGCCGAGTGGTCGCGGTGCTCGCTGCCGCGCTCGCCGCATGCGGCACGGCGCGCGACGGCAATTCGCCCGCCAGCGCGACCACGACCTGCGCCAGCTGTCACGGCGGGACGGACAACGATTCGGGGGCGCCCCCGAACGATCTCCATGGCAACACGGCGACGACCTCGATGAGCGTCGGCCGTCACACCGCGCACGTGACCGCGGGCGTCGGCTGCAGCGCTTGCCATCCCGATCGCCCCGCCCGGTCGGTGCCGGGCCACATGGACGGCATGGTGGACGTCGAGCTCCGCGGGCTGGCGGTCGCCGGCGGGAGCGTGCCGCCACCGCGCTTCGACACGTCCGCGGGCACCTGCTCGAACGTGTACTGCCATGGCGTGACGATCCCGTCCGCCGCGCCGCGGCCGGCGCCGGTGTGGACGGGCTCCCACGACGGCGCGCGCTGCGCCGGTTGCCACGATGATCCGCCCCGCGCCGCGGGCCATCCGGCGGCGACGGAGTGCGCGAGCTGCCACCCCGAGACGGTCGGTGCGGACGGCGAGCTGCTCGCCGGCGGCAAGCACCTCAACGGCGTCGTCGACACGATCGCGCAGCACCCCGCCGGCTATGCCGATCGCGCCGATGGCGCGTTCCACGGGCCCGACGCGATCGCGTTCCTGCAGGGCCGCCTGGGCGTCCGGGCGTGCAGCTCGTGCCACGGCGCGGACCTCGGCGGTGGCATCGCGCCCTCGTGCACGGCCTGTCACGCGTCCGCGGGCTGGGTGACGCCCGCCTGGCAATCGAACTGCACGTTCTGCCATGGCTCCAGGACCAAGGCGTTCGACGACGCGTCGGACCTGAACCTGGCGGCGCCGCCGGAGGACGTCGGGGGCGCGGCGGCCGGCGCCAAGGTCGGCGCGCACCGCCCGCACCTCGCCGGCGTGGTCACGAGCAACCTCGGCTGCGCCACGTGCCACGCCGTCCCCGCGCCCGCCGCGCCGCTCGAACACCTGGACGGCACGGCCGCCGTGACCCTCACCGGGCCCGGCGGCGGAACCTACGATCCGGCGACGCGGACCTGCGCGACGGCATGCCATGGCGCGAGCGGCTCGCCGGCGTGGGATTCGACGGACCCCATCGGCTGCGCCGGGTGCCACGCAGCGCCGCCCGCGACCGGTCGCCACCCGGGCAACGAGCCGAAGCACGCCTACATGGGCGCGAACTGCGGCGTGTGCCATGCGGAGGTGGCCGGGGTGATGCCGCAGATCGTCGATCCGTCGCGCCACCTCGACGGTGCCGTGAACGTCAAGCTCGTCACCGGCACGTACGACGGTACGGGGTGCTCGACCGGCTGCCACGCCACGTTGACGCGGTTCCCCTGGGCGAAGCCGTAGCGCGGCGCGCGAGCGCCTTCCCGGAGCCCTCGTGCGCACGCCGCACGGGGGCTTCGCGTCATCCTGGCTTCGCCACGTAGTAGCGCGAGCTGGCACACCCCGTCGTCGCGCCGGGCGACCGGACGATCTCCCAGGTGCGATCCTGCTCCGCGGTCCAGTTCCACCAGGGCCCGGTGTGGCCCCGGTCGTGGTGCAGCACGTGGCCGATCTCGTGGACGAGCTGCGAGGTCTCCAGGCAGTGAGGATCGAGCACCTGGAGCTGGATCGTCCGGTTCTCGTCCCACCAGGTGCAGCCGGAGCCCGGGGCGGTCGGGCACGGCACCTCGCCCGGGTCGAACACGATCGCCCAGCCCTGGAGCGCGTCCTGGGGCGCGCCCCAGTAGGCGAGCGCGAGGCGGATCTGCCGGTCGAGGTGTGCGGCGTCCAGCCCCGGCGCGGCGCCCACGACGCACGCCCCGGCGACCGTGCTGTCGCAGGCGGCGGGGCGCACGAGCGGCTCGGTCGGGCCGCCGCATGCCACGAGGCATGCGGCGAGGAGTGCGGCGGCGTGACGCATCGACGGACGTACACGCGACCGCGGCCGAAACGATCCTCCCCAGGTCGGTACCACCCCCCTCGGTACCTCGGCCAGCTCGGCCGGGGCACGCGACTTCCGCCGCACCATCCCGAGGTACGCGCGCCGAGCATCCGGGGGAAATCACGCAGGGTCATTGGACCCAGGGTGGGTGGTCACCTGCGCTCGGCTGACACCAATCCATCCGGGGCGGAGCGGCATCGGGCGGCGCGGGGCGTCCGGCCGGCTCCGATCGAGCGAACCGGCCCGCCCGGCGTCGAGCGCAATGGCGCGAATGCACGGACGGTGATGGCGTTCCGGCACATGCGGCGAGGCGCGCGGAGCGGCAATGTGTCGCAATTGCGAGAAAGGTCTCGCCTGCATACGAGCTCGGCCCGGCTTTGGCAATCGTCCGCCCCCGACGGTTCAGCCGTCTCAAATCCGTGCGGTGCTCTGCCGCACACTGGGGAGAACGTATGCATGTGACGAAGTCTCGCGCGTTCGCGTTCGCGTTCGCGCTGGCGCTCACGGCGTGTTCCGGCTCGGACGGCGCCAATGGCGCGCAGGGTCCGCAGGGTCCCGCCGGTCAGGACGGGGCGGCGGGTGGGCAGGGTCCCGCCGGTCCGGCCGGCACCGATGGCAAGAACCTCAGCGCCACGGCCGAGCCGGAGTCGTGCTCCGTCTGTCACCGCGACGCGGGCAGCGAGCACCAGGCGGTCTACAAGTCGTTCACGGACGGTCTCGATCCGGCGACGTCGAAGCTGGCCGCGACGATCGTCGGCGTCACGAGCGCGGCCGAGGTCGACGCCGGCGGCGCGCCCACGGGCAAGTTCACGTGGACCGTCGAGTTCACGATGTCGAAGAACGGCATCGCGTACAACGACGACACGCCCATCAAGGATTCGAGCGGCAAGGTCACGAGCCCGGCCCTCGGCGCGACGCAGCAGAAGACCGTGTACTACACGAAGTACGACCTCGCGAATAAGGGGTTCCCGACGGGTCCGAGCACGGCGCCCAATTCGATCAGCTTCGGCACGTGGACGCGCATCGGTGACGGTCGCTACACGGCCGTGAAGAAGGGCGTCGCCTCGGCGTTCGACGCCGCCGTGAACGCGATGGTCTACGCCTACTTCGGCGACACGCTGGTGATGCCGGTGAAGGGCCACTACAACCTCATGGACAACGTGGCGAGCGTCTCGAAGGTGTTCGGGACGATCGACTACGTCTCCACGGCCAACGTGGCCGGCTGCGAGAAGTGCCACCCGGCGCCCTACTCGAAGCATGGCTACCGCCAGGCGCGCGTCGCGGGCCTGAACGACTTCGTCGCCTGCAAGGCCTGCCACACCGATCAGCGCACCGGGTCCGATCACGGCTGGCAGGTGCTGGCCGACGACCCGGCCGCGTTCGCCGCCGGCATCGACCCGGTCTCCGGTGAGTTCGTGCCGAACGACGCGCAGAAGGCGAAGTACGACTACGACGCGACGGTGATGAACGACACGCACATGTCGCACGCCATGGAGTTCGAGTACCCGCAGTCCATGGCGAACTGCGCGACGTGCCACGAGGGCAAGCTCGCCAACATCCTCACGGACGCGAAGTTCACGCTGACGACCTGCAAGAGCTGCCACCCGGTCACCGGGCCGACGCCGCCGGTCGCGGGCCGCGCCCCTGCGCTCGCCTCGCTCCTGGGCACCCCGACGCTGGCCCCGGTTCACCCGTGGGACCTCTACACCTTCACGGGCGCCTGCAACCTCTGCCACTCGACGGGCGGCGTGGCGAAGGTCTTCTCGAAGATCCACACCGGGTACGACAGCGCCATCTACTCCGACAACGCCGGCACCAAGTACTCGGACTCGATCAAGGCGAACATCGACAGCGCGTCGTTCGACGCCGCGAGCAACAAGCTGACGGTGGCGTTCAGCGTCTCGGGCGCGGCCACGGGCGCGCTCGTGAAGCCGACGGTCGTCATGAGCCTCTACGGCTACGACACGAAGGACTTCATCGTCACCGGCCACGGTAGCCAGGCCGACGGCAAGCGCAATCTCGAGTGGGCGGAAGGCGCGTCGGGCAACAGCCCGCGCCTGACCGTCGTCCCCGGCGCCGCGGCGCTCAGCTGGGTCGCCACGGCCGACCTGACGACCTGGGCCGCGAAGCTCGCCGACGGCAGCGTGAAGCGGCTCGAGATCGGCATCCTGCCGAACCTCGGCGCCAACCAGACCGCGGCGATCCAGACCGACCCGACGAAGGCGGGCTACAACCCGTACATCGCCATCGCCGGTCAGACGCGGACGTTCGACCTCGTCGCCAAGGCGCTCGTCGCCGACAGCGCCTCGTACGGCAAGGCCATCGTCGCCGCGGCGAAGTGCAACAGCTGCCACGACGCGCTCGGCACGACGTTCCACAGCCCGGCCTACGGCTCGGCCGGCGTCGTGGCGTGCCGGCTCTGCCACGTCCCGGCGAGCGGCGGGTCGCATCTCGAGATGCAGTCGCGCTCGATCGACTCGTACGTCCACGCCATCCACTCGTTCCAGGCGTTCGACGTGAAGGGCATCAACTTCGCCGACTCGGTTCAGAAGATGCGCTACGGCCTCACCATCGAGTCGACGTACCCGAACTTCACGATCCTGAACTGCGACTCGTGCCACAACGCCGGCACCTACGGCGTGCCGGATCAGTCCAAGTCGCTGTTCGGCGTGCTCTCGGCCTCCGCGGTCAACGCGACCTGGGACCGGAGCATCGGGGCGGTGCCGAGCGTCGTGACCGGCCCGGGCTCGCGCGCCTGCGGCTCGTGCCACCGAGCGGCCATGATCAACGAGGACGCCGCGGGCCACCTCGCGTCCTTCGACGCGCACACGGCCACGTTCGGCACGAGGCTCGCCAACGACACCGGCGTGCTCGACGCGGCGATCGCGAAGATCATGGCGCTGTTCAAGTAGTCGCGGTGGACGAGGGCGAGGTGGGCTTCGCCCCACCTCGCCTGCCGCAACGGAGTAGTTGAACGCTGCATCGAGGGCCCGGCGTCGCCGCGCGGCGATCCGGGCCCTCTTCGCTTGGGCGGTCGTCCGGGATCCGGATTCCGGTCCGGTGCTCGCCTGCTCGTGCGCGAGGAATTTGCGGAGAGGTTTGCTGCGGCGCAGGCCGTGCGCCCTCGATCTGCAGCAACGTCCCGTGATCACGGCACGCGCATTTCATCGCACATTCGCCGCCGCCGGGCTCCACGGTGCGAGCGTGACCCACGCCACCCCACGGCATTGGGTCGCCACACCCAAAGACGTGGACCCGGGGTGTGCCAAAACCCGCACTCGTGGTAGTGTCCCACCCGCAGTCAAGAGAGCGGATGTCCGTCGACCAGGGGACGCCGTGCCGTGGCAATTTGTCGCGCAATCACGCTGGTGTACCCGGATTGCTCCGGGTTGCGCGCGATCCGGGTGCAACCGCTCCCACGGCGGCGCGTCGCGCGACGGTTCGGCCCACCTCTGGCAGGGCGACCCGTCCGGCAGCCCCCTCAACTCGGCAGCCGGAGATCGACAGAACATGTCCAATTCGAAGAATCGGGCCCTGACGCTCGTCGCCACCCTCGCGGTGGCGCTCGCGGCGTGTCAGGGCGACACAGGTCCCAAGGGCGATGCGGGAAACCAGGGTCCCGCTGGAACTCCGGGCGCGCAGGGTAACCCCGGAACGCCGGGCACGCCGGGCACGCCGGGTACTCCCGGCGCTCCGGGCGCGCCGGGTACGCCCGGGCCGTTCGTCCCGCCGCTCTCGACGAGCGCCGGCCTCGATCTCGCCGTCGTCGGGACGCCGACGTTCGACGCGAGCAACCAGGTCACGGTGACGTTCACGATGAAGGACTTCGGCGGCCTGCCC
>DASTGH010000612.1:0-4307 GCA_035719345.1 Anaeromyxobacteraceae bacterium | reverse complement strand
CGTCGCCTCCGCGGCGGTGCGTTCCCTCGGGCAGGCGCTGCAGGCGTCGCACGATCAGCGATCGGTGAAGGTCCTGCTGCGTGGGCTGTGGCAGAGCGCCGTGGCGACCGCGGTGGCGCTGGTCCTCCTCGCGCTCATGGTGCGGCTGCGCCGGGTCATCCATGGCGGCCTCTCCAACCTGGCGAACCGCCGCGCGGCGAAGGTGCTGGGGGGCCGCGTCGATCTCGCGCCCATCGTCGCCGGAGCGGTGCGCGTGATCGTGTTCGCCGCCTTCTGGTCGGCGGTGGCCGTCCTCCTCAACGTGTGGTTCACGTTCGTCCTGAGCCGCTTCCCCCTCACCGCCCCCTGGGCCGACGTCCTGGGGCACCGCGCCCTCGGCATCCTGGCGACCACCGGGCTCGCCGCGCTGCGCGGCCTCCCCGGGCTGGTGGCGGTGGCGGTCATGTTCCTCGTGGCCCGCTTCATCGCCTCGTTCCTGCAGGGCGTGTTCGATCGGGTCGAGCACGGCACGCTCTCGCTCCCCGGCGTCTACCCGGAGACCGCCGCCGCCACGCGCCGCATCGTGGCGGCGCTGGTGTGGCTCTTCGCGCTGGCCGCCGCCTACCCCTACATCCCCGGCGCCGACTCGGAGGCGGTGAAGGGGCTGTCCGTCCTGGTGGGCGTGATGCTGTCGCTCGGCTCGACCGGCCTCGTGGCGCAGGCGATGAGCGGGCTCGCCCTGGTCTATTCCCGCGCGCTCACCAAGGGGGACGTCGTCCGCATCGGCGAGGTCGAGGGGGTGGTGACGACGGTCGGGCTGCTCTCCACCAAGGTCGTCACCCTGCCGGGCGAGGAGGTGACCTTCCCCAACTCGGTGGTGCTGGGCGGTTGCGTGAAGAACTCGAGCCGCCTCGCCGCGGGACAGGGTCCGCTCGTCACCACCGCCGTCACCATCGGCTACGACGCGCCCTGGCGCCAGGTGCACGCGCTCCTCGGGGGAGCGGCCGCCGGGACCGAGGGCGTGGTGCGCGACCCGGCGCCGTACGTCCTGCAGCGCGCGCTCTCCGACTTCTACGTCGAGTACCAGCTCGTGGCGCGGCTGGCGGTGGATCCGGCGGAGCGCCCGCGCGTCCTCTCGGACCTGCACGCCCACATCCTCGACGCGTTCAACGCGGCCGGCGTCCAGATCATGTCGCCGCACTACGTGCTGCAGCCGAGGGAGCCGGTCCTGGCGCCCCCCGAGCGCGAGGGCGGCGGCGCGACCCCGCTCGAGCGCGTGCGCTGACGGTTCCGTTCGTCCTGAGCCCTTCGACTTCGCTCAGGGCGGGGGGAGTCGAAGGACGCTACTTGACGGAGTAACCCTTGCCGTCGAGGCAGGCGGTGAACGCCTTGTTGAAGTTGGCCTTGATGTCGGCCGCCTTCTGCTGGGTGGCGGCCTGGGCCTGCTGCTCGGCCGCCGCCTGCTGCTTCTTCTTGCCGGCGACGCCCTTGATGGCTCCAGCCGTGGCGCCGACCGCCGCGCCCTCGCCCGCGCTCGTGCCGCTGGCCACGCCGCCCACGGCAGCGCCCGCCGCCGCACCCTTGGCCGCGCCGCGCACCGCGCCGCCCTTGGCCGGGGCGGCGGCCTGCACCGGCTCCACCGGGGCGAACGGATCGAGGCCGGTGTTCTGCTTCGCCCAGGCGAAGCACTCCTGCTCGTCCTTGGCCTGCTGCTCGGGCGTCTGGCCCTTCGACGGATAGGGCGTGACGCCGAGCTGCTTGGCGACCGGCTGGCCCGGCGCCGGGGCCGCCGGCGCGGCGGGGACCGGTGTCGCCGGCGGCGTCTGCGCGGCGGCGATGGAGGCGGAAAGCAGCAGCGCGAACGCCAGCGGGATGGCTCGGGTCATGGCGGCGACCTCCACGTCACGGTTCTCGAGGGATCCGCGGGACGATACCGCCCGGTGGCGCGGGAGCTCATCCGACCATGGTCCTAAGCACCGCGCCGCCCCGGAGAGCTACACACGAGGGACCACCACGCCGCGCCGCGCGCGGCAAGGAGACTTCCATGCCCACGCTGCGCCTTCCCGCCGTGGCGCTCCTCGCGACGCTCGCCGGCTGCTCGACGATGAAGGTGGCCACCGAGTACGAGGCCTCGGCGCCGTTCGAAGCGTACAAGACCTGGGCCTGGCTCGCGGTGGAGCCGGGGCAGGACCAGGCCGCCGCCATCCGCAACCCGCTCGTGCGGAAGATGGTGGTCGAGGCCGTGGAGCGCGAGATGGCGAAGAAGGGCCTGCAGAAGATCTCGCCCGACGCCAACCCCGACTTCTACGTGACCGTGATCGGCGCGGCGAACCGCCGGATCGAGGTCACGAGCTACGGGTACGCCTACGCCGGCCCGTACGCCTACGCGCCCTACGGCATGTATCCCGTCGTCGCCGCCCCGGCCGCGACGGAGATCCGGGAGGTCGCCGACGGCACCCTCGTGCTCGACTTCGTCGACGCGAAGGCGAAGCAGCTCGTCTGGCGCGGCACCGCCAGCGACTCGGTCACGACCGTCGAGGCGGTGCGGTCGACGGTGGACGAGGCGGTCCGCAAGATGCTGGAGAACTATCCGCCGCCGAAGAAGAAGTAGCGCGGCGCGCCGTCCGGGGACGGGCCCCTCTCCCTGCACCCTCCGTGGGTGAGCGGGGCATTCGGACCTTGGTCCCATGCCACCCGGGCCTGGGCCCGTGCATCATCCGCGCGCGACCCCGGTGGATCCGTGGCATCCAGCCGCCCTCGCGGGGCGAAGAGAGGATTTCGTTCATGTTCACGAGGATGGCAGTGGCGCTGGCCCTCGGCCTCGCCGCCGGCGCGGCGTCGGCCGATCACAAGGAGTTCCACGCCGCGCGCAGCGAGAGCATCACCGCCAAGGTGAAGTCGGTCGACGCGAAGACCCGCCAGGTGACGCTCGTCGGCGAGGACGGCACCGAGACGTCGTTCACCGCCTCCGACCACGTCCGCAACCTCGACAAGCTCAAGGAGGGCGACAAGGTCACTGCCCGCCTCGATCAGGCGCTGACGCTCTGGATCCTGGGCAAGGACGACCCGGCTCCCGACCTCTCGGTCGGCAGCGACGTGGTCCGCGCCAAGGCCGGCGAGAAGCCGGGCGGCATGATGACCGCCGACGTGAGCGGCGTCGCCACCGTCGAGGAGATCGCGCCCGACAAGAAGTGGGTGAAGCTCAAGGGCCCGCGCGGGAACACGGTGAAGCTGGCGGTGCGCGACCCGAAGAACCTCGAGGGCGTGAAGGTCGGGACGCGCGTCGGCTTCGCCTACAGCGAGGCGCTGGCGGTCGGCGTCAAGCCGGCGAAGTCGGGGAAGTCGACGAAGCCCGCCTCGTCGAGCAAGCCGAAGGCGTAGCGGCGACGCCCGGCGGCGCGGCGCGCGCCCTGCGGCCGGAGGACCCGATGAAGACCCTCGCCGTCGCCATCATGGTCGCCGCCGCGGGCGCGGCCGCCGCCCAGAGCACCGGGGCGCGCTGGCCGCGCTCGATCCAGGTCGAGCAGGGCACGATGGTCGTGTACCAGCCGCAGCTCGAGAAGCTGGAGGGCGTCACGCTCACCGGACGCTCCGCCATCTCCTGGCAGGCGAAGGGCAGCGACAAGCCGGTGTTCGGCGTCTTCTGGTTCGAGTCGCAGGTGCTCATCGACAAGGACGCGCGCCGGATCGAGGCGCAGAAGGTCACCGTCACCAAGGTGCGCTTTCCGAACATCACGCCGGAGAAGGAGCAGGCGGCGGCGAAGCTCATCGAGGGCGAGGTCCCGAAGTGGGACCTGCACGCCAGTCTGGACGAGGTCCAGGCCTCGATCGCCGTCACGCAGAAGGAGCTCAAGAGCGAGAAGGGGCTCTCCACGGCGCCCCCCAAGCTCGTCTTCTCGAACGACCCGGCGGTGCTCCTGCTCTACGACGGCGAGCCGGCGCTCCGGCCGCTGGAGGGGACGAAGCTGGAGCGCGTCGTGAACACGCCGCTCTTCGTGGTGAAGGACCCGGAGCAGAAGAAGCTCTTCCTCGGCGGCGGAAAGTTCTGGTACGAGGCGGCCGACCCGAAGGGCCCGTGGACGCCGAACGCCACGCCCTCGCCGGCGGTGAAGGCGGTCTACGACAAGAACCCGCCACCGCCGCTGCCCAAGCCGCAGCCTCCTCCGGAGGGCGAGGGCGGCAAGGCGGCGCCGCCTCCCCCGGCGCCCGAGCCGGACAGGCCGCCGCGCATCGTCGTCGCGACCGAGCCGACCGAGCTCATCGTCTTCGACGGGAAGCCGAGCTACGCGCCGGTGGGGAAGGACGGCAACCTCCTCTACGCCGACAAC
>DASTGH010000611.1:0-2060 GCA_035719345.1 Anaeromyxobacteraceae bacterium | reverse complement strand
CGCGCCGAGCTCCATGAGCGCCTGGTTCCAGTCGCCGGGCCGCTCCGGGTGGACGAGCGCCGCGGCGAGCCCCGCGATCCGATGGCGCGTGGCGCGCGCCTCGGGCGGGCCCGCCACGAGGAAGAGGCGCGAGAGGACCCGCGCCACGTTGCCGTCGACGCACGGGACGGGCAGCGCGAAGGCGATGCTCGCCACCGCACCCGTCGTGTAGGGCCCGAACCCGGGCAGCGCGCGCAGCGCTGCCGGGTCGGCGGGGAGGCCGCCGTGCCGGCGCATCGCCTCGCGCGCCGCGGCGAGCAGCCGGCGCCCGCGCGCGTAGTAGCCGAGCCCGCTCCACAGCGCGAGCACCTCGTCCTCCGACGCGACCGCCAGCGCCTCGAGCGCCGGGAAGCGCTCGACGAAGCGGCGGTAATAGGGGAGCGCGGCCGCGACCTGCGTCTGCTGCAGCATGACCTCCGCCAGCCAGACCCGGTACGGGTCGGCGGCGCGCTGCGGGTAGCGCCAGGGGAGGTCGCGGTGCCCCGCGTCCCACCAGGCGAGGAGCCGGCGCCGGAGCGCCGCGCGGCGGGACGCGGGGACGGCGCGGTCGGTCACTTCAGCCGCTTCTCGACCGCTTCCCAGTTCACGTTCTTGAAGAACGCGTCCACGTACTTGGCGCGCTCGGTGGCCTGGTAGTCGCGCATGAACGCGTGCTCCCACCCGTCCATCACGAAGATGGGCTGGAAGCCGGCGACGTTGTTCGTCTCGTGCAGCGTGATCCAGTGATTGGACACCCAACCGTTCGAGGGATCCTGGTAGGTGATGGCCCAGCCGACCCCCGGCATGGTGGCGATGGCCCGGAAGTCGGCGAGCCAGGTCTCGTACTTGCCGAAGGAGGCCTCGATCGTCTTGCGCAGCTTGCCGCCCGCGGGCGGCTCGGGCTGCGCGCCCGGCGCCATGTTCGCGAAGTAGTGCTCGTGCAGCACCTTGCCGTTGTACTCGAACCCGAGGCGGCGGGTGAGCTCGGCGTAGACGGGGTCGGCACCGGACGCCTTCCCCTCGTTGCACATGCCGAAGAGCTTCTCGGTGAGCGCGTTGGTGCGCTTCACGTACCCTGCGTAGAGCTTGAGGTGCTCCTCGATCTGCGCGTTGGAGATGCCGTTCAGGCCGCGCACCTTGGAGAAGTCGTGCTCGGCGTACTTCTTCACGTCAGCCATGGTTCCTCCCGGCCCAACGGCCTCGGGATTCGTGTTTCGGGACGGGCCGGTGGTACCGATGCACCCTCCGAGGGTCAAGGGACCAAAAGGGCAGCGCGTCGCCAGGGGTATCCACTGCGGGTGAGGAGCGCACCCTGGGCGGCGCGGCGGGCCGAGGCGCGCAGGCGCGCGCGGCGGGCGGGCGCACCTCGACGTCGCCGCGGCGCCGTGCGATGACGTGCCGGTGCGCCGCCTCCTCCTCTCGCTCGCCGGCACCGCCGCGCTCCTCGCGCTCGGCGTCGCGGGCCTGTGGCTGGCGCTCCCCGATCCGCGCCCGCTCGCCCGCGAGAACCCGCGGACCACCGCCGTCATCGATCAGCGCCGCGCCGAGGCCAGGGCGGCGCACCGCGCCTTCCGGCTGCGGCAGGCCTGGGCGCCGCTCGACCGCATCTCGCCGAGGCTGGTCCAGGCGGTGCTGGTCTCCGAGGACGCCTCGTTCTGGGCGCACGCCGGCTTCGACCTGCACGAGATGCAGGCGGCCGCCGAGGAGAGCCTCGCCTCGGGCAAGCGGCTGCGCGGCGCCTCCACGCTCACGCAGCAGCTCGCCAAGAACCTGTGGCTCGGGACCGAGCGCAGCGCCTGGCGCAAGGCCAAGGAGGCGGTGCTCACCATGAAGCTCGAGCACGCCCTCCCCAAGCGGCGGATCCTGGCGCTCTACCTCAACGTCGCGGAGTGGGGCGACGGCGTGTTCGGCGCGGAGGCTGCGGCGCGCGAGCGCTTCGGCGTCGGCGCCGCCGAGCTGTCGACGGCGCAGGCGGCCACCCTCGCGGCGATGCTGCCCGCGCCGCGGCGCGCCGACCTCTCGCACCCGTCGCGCTGGCTCGC
>DASTGH010000610.1:0-8486 GCA_035719345.1 Anaeromyxobacteraceae bacterium | reverse complement strand
GACAACGTGTCCTTCGCCGAGGGCGCGATGGTCGAGCCGTTCGCCATCGGCATGCAGGCGGCGCTCAAGGCGCGGATCCAGCCCGGCGACGTGGCCGTGGTGACCGGCTCGGGCACCATCGGCATCGTCACCGCGCTGGCGGCGCTGGCCGGCGGGTGCAGCCGGGTCATCATCTCCGACGTGCTGCAGGAGAAGCTCGAGCTGGCCGGCCGCTACCCGGGCGTCACCCCGGTGAACGTCAAGCAGCACGACCTGGCGCAGGCGGTGCGCACGGCCACCGACGGCTGGGGCGCGGACGTGGTCTTCGAGGCGAGCGGGCACCCCAGCGCCTGGCGCGGCATCTTCGAGCTCCTGCGGCCCGGCGGCTGCCTGGTGGTCGTCGGCATCCCCATCGACCCGGTGCCCTTCGACGTCGCGGCGGCGCAGTCGCGCGAGGCGCGGGTGGAGACGGTCTTCCGCTACGCCAACGTCTATCCGCGGGCCATCGCGCTCATCGCCTCGGGCAAGGTGGACCTGAAGCCGCTCGTCACCGGCACGTTCGCGTTCGACGACGCCATCCAGGCGTTCCAGCGCGCCGCGGAGGGCCGCGGCAGCGACGTGAAGTTGCAGATCCAGGTCGCGCCCACGCAGGGCGCCTGAGCGAAGGGGATCCCCGGTGTTCCTCGGCATCGACGTCGGTACCTCGGAGGTGAAGGCCGTCCTCGCCGGCGAGGACGGCGCGGTGGTGGGCACGGCCGGCGCGCCGCTCGCGGTCTCCCGGCCGCACCCGCGCTGGTCGGAGCAGGCGCCGGAGGCGTGGTGGGAGGCGACGCTGCAGGCCATCGATCGGCTGCGCGAGGCCCACGCCGCAGGCGTGGCGGCGGTGCGCGGCGTCGGCCTCTCCGGCCAGATGCACGGCGCCACGCTCCTCGACGGCGCGGACCGGCCGCTCCGCCCCGTCATCCTCTGGAACGACGTCCGCTCGGGCGAGGAGTGCCGCGAGCTCGTCAGCCGCGAGCCGCGCACCCTCGACATCACCGGCAACCTGGCGATGCCCGGCTTCACCGCGCCCAAGCTGCTGTGGGTGGCGAAGCACGAGCCCGACGTGTTCGCTCAGGTCCGCAGCGTGCTCTTGCCCAAGGACTACGTGCGCCTGCGGCTCACGGGCGAGAAGGTCAGCGACCCGTCCGACGCGGCCGGGACGCTCTGGCTCGACGTCGCGCGCCGGGACTGGTCCGACGCCATGCTGGCGGCGACGCGGCTCTCCCGCTCTCACATGCCGCGCCTCGTCGAGGGCAGCGCACCCGGCGGGACGCTCCGGCCCGAGATCGCCGAGCGGTGGGGCATGGGCCGCGGCGTGGTGGTGGCGGGCGGCGGCGGCGACAACGCGGCCAGCGCCGTCGGGATCGGCGCGGTCGCGCCGGGCGGCGGGTTCGTCTCGCTCGGCACCTCGGGCGTGACCTTCGTCGTGAACGACCGCTTCCGGCCCAACCCGGCGCGCGCCGTCCACGCCTTCTGCCACGCGCTCCCCGGCCGGTGGCACCAGATGAGCGTCATGCTCTCGGCGGCGAGCTGCCTGCGCTGGGTGACCCGGCTCGTCGGCGCCGCGGACGAGCCGGCGGCGCTGGCGGAGGAGGCTGGCCTCGACGCCGCGGCGCGCTCGAGCGCGCCCATCTTCCTGCCGTATCTCTCCGGCGAGCGGTCGCCGCACGACGATCCGGCGGCGCTCGGCGTCTTCTTCGGCCTCAACCACGACACCGACCGGGGCGCGCTCGTCTACGCCGTGCTGGAGGGCGTCGCCTTCGGGCTCCGCGACGGCGTGGACGCGCTGCGCGCGGCCGGCACCGAGCTGCGGGCGCTGTCGCTCGTGGGCGGGGGGGCGCGGAGCGAGCGCTGGGCGCAGCTCCTCGCCGACGCGCTCGGCGTCGAGCTGCGGACGCACCAGGGCGGCGAGACGGGGGCGGCGCTGGGGGCGGCGCGCCTCGGTCAGCTCGCCGCGGGAACCGCGGAGGCCGAGGTCTGCCGGCAGCCGCCGCTCCGCCGCGCGTTCGCGCCGACGCGCGAGGGCTCGGCGGCGCTGGAGGAGCGGCTGGCCCGCTTCCGCCGGCTCTACGGCGCGGTCTCGCCCGAGTGGAAGCGGGGCGCGGCCACGGCCTGAGCCGCCGCCCGGCCCTGCGCGCGCGCCAGGCGCCGGGCGGCATCGCCGGCCAGCTCCAGCGCCCACTCGCCGAGCACGAGGACGGTGCGGACGCCGTCCGAGAGGACGCCGTCGCCGGGGATCGCGAACCGCTTCATGACGCTTGCCTTCCCTTTCCGTTCGGCGCCGCGGTGGTGCGGTCACCTGGGGAGAAGGTTGCTCCGCGAGTGCGGGCGCGTCCAATCGATTGATCACGGGTGTACGATGAAGTGGAGTTATGGAAATGGTTCCCCGGATTAGGGGGGAAATCCGCGGTCACCCCGCCGCCGCGCTCGCCAGGCACCGCCGCAGCGCCGCGCGCGCCCCGTCGCGGTAGAGCGCCTCGAGGTCGTCCGCCACCTGGTCGCGGAAGGCGGCGGCGTTGGCGAGGGCCTCCGGGAAGAGCGCGCGCATCGAGAGCAGCGGCCCCGGATCCTCGCGCCCCTCGCGCGCGCGGCGGGTCAGCTCCGCCTCCATGGGATCGTTCATGGGGAGCGGCTGGCCCTGGTCGTCGCGGCCGTCGAGGTAGCGGAACCAGGCCGCCACGGTGAAGCAGAGCGTGCGCATGGGCCCGCCGCGGGCGAGCCGGTCCTCGATCGACGGGGCCACGAACTTCGGGATGCGGGCCGAGCCCTCGGTGCCGATGCGCGCCAGCTGATCGCGCAGCGCGGGATTCCCGAAGCGCTCGACCAGCGTCTTCTTGTAGCGCGCGAGATCGATGCCGGGGACCGGGTCGAGGAGCGGCGTCACCTCGGCGTCCATCATGATCTCGACGAGCCGCCGGATGTCGGGGTCGGCCATGGTCTCGTCGGCGAAGCGCTGGCCGACCAGCATGCCGATGTAGCAGAGCGCCTGGTGGCTGCCGTTGAGGAGCCGGATCTTCATGCGCTCGTAGGGCTTCACGTCGGACGTCATCTGGGCGCCGACCTCCTCCCAGGCGGGCCGGCCGAGCGCGAAGCGGTCCTCGATCACCCACTGCCGGAACGGCTCGCACACCACCGGCCAGCCGTCGTCCACGCCGATCCGGTCGCGGACGAGCGCGCGGTGCGCGTCGGTGGTGGCCGGCGTGATGCGGTCCACCATGGCGTTGGGGAAGGCGCCGCGCTCCGCCACCCAGGCGCCGAGCGCCGGATCGCGCCGGGTCGCGAACGCGACGAACATGCGGCGGCAGACGTCGCCGTTCTCCTGCATGTTGTCGCACGACATGATCGTGAACGGCGGGAGGCCCCGGCGGTGCCGGCGGTCGAGCGCCTCGGCCAGGATCCCGAAGGACGTGGTCGGGGCGTGGGGGTTCGCCAGGTCGCGCTGCAGCCCCGGATCGCCCAGCGCCAGCTCCCCGGTGCCGTGGTCCACGAAGTAGCCGCCCTCGGTGATGGTGAGCGAGGCGATGCGGCAGTCCGGGTGGGCGAGCTTCTCCACCACCGCATCGACGCCGTCGGGGGCGAAGAGGTAGTCGACGATCGACCCGACGACGCGCGCCTGGTCGCCGGCGGCGCTCCGCTCCACGAGCGTGTAGAGCCGGTCCTGGGCGGCGAGGACGTCGCGCATGCGGGCGTCGAAGGGGAGGAGCCCCACGCCGCAGATCCCCCAGCGCGGCCCGGCCCGGTGGAGCAGGTCGTCGAGGTAGAGGGCCTGGTGCGCGCGGTGGAAGCCGCCCACGCTCATGTGGACGATGGCGTGCGGCAGCGCGCTCCGGTCGTAGGTCGGCACCTGCACGCCCGGGGGCAGCCGCGAGAGGTTCGCGGCGGTGAGCTTCACGGCGGTCATGGGATCTCCTCCGGCGCTCAGGCGCCGGCCTCGCGACGCCGCTCGCGCCCGGTGGCGAGCGGGTGGCGCACCAGGCGCGGCGCCGCGTTCCCGGCCTCGTCGAACAGGTGGCACTGCTCGCGCGGGAAGCCGAGCCCGACCTGGTCGTGCATGCGCACCGGGCTCTCCCCGTCCACCTCGACGGTGAGCAGCCCGCCGCCGGCCGGCTTCACGTGCAGGAAGGTGGTGCCGCCGAGGCGCTCCGCCACCAGCACCTCGCCCCGGAGCGCGCCGTCGGCGCCGATGGTGATCTGCTCCGGGCGCACGCCCAGCGTGACCTTCGCCCCCTCGCGCAGCGAGCCCGCCTGCACCGGCACCTCCACCGTGCCGCCGCCGGGCAGCGCCACCGTCGCGGCGTCGGGGCGGACCGCCGTGACCGTGCTGGCGATGAAGTTCATCTTGGGCGAGCCGATGAACCCGGCCACGAACAGGTTGCGCGGGTGGTGGTACAGCTCGAGCGGCGACCCGACCTGCTCGACGATGCCGGCCTGCAGCACCACGATCTTGTCGGCCATGGTCATGGCCTCGACCTGGTCGTGGGTCACGTAGATCATCGTCGCCTTGAGCTCCTCGTGCAGGCGCGTCAGCTCCACGCGCATCTGCACGCGCAGGGCGGCGTCGAGGTTGGAGAGCGGCTCGTCGAACAGGAACACCTTGGGGTTGCGGACGATGGCGCGCCCGATGGCGACGCGCTGGCGCTGCCCTCCGGACAGCTCCTTCGGCTTGCGCTGCAGGAGCGGCTCGAGCTGGAGGATGCGCGCCGCGTCGCGCACCTTGCGGTCCCGCTCCTCCCGGCTCGTGCCCGCCAGCCGCAGCGCGAAGGCCATGTTGTCGGCGACGGTCATGTGCGGGTAGAGCGCGTAGCTCTGGAACACCATGGCCAGGCCGCGCTTGGCGGGCGCGACGTCGTTCATGCGCGCGCCGTCGATGAAGAGGTCGCCGGTGGTGATGTCCTCGAGCCCGGCGACGAGGCGGAGCAGGGTGGACTTGCCGCAGCCGGACGGACCGACGAAGACGACGAACTCGCGGTCCTCGATGCCGAGCGAGACGCCCTTGATCACCTCGACGTCGCCGAACTGCTTCTTCACGTCCTTGAGCTGGATGGTGGCCATCTTCCGGTCTCCCCCGGGCTACTTCACGGCGCCGAACGTGAGGCCGCGCACGAGCTGCCGCTGGCTCAGCCAGCCGAAGACGAGGATCGGCGCGATGGCCATCGTCGAGGCGGCGGAGAGCTTCGCCCAGAAGAGCCCCTCCGGGCTCGAGAACGAGGCGATGAACGCGGTGAGCGGCGCGGCCTTCACCGCGGTGAGGTTGAGGCTCCAGAACGCCTCGTTCCACGAGAGGATGATGGCGAGGAGCGCGGTGGAGGCGATGCCCGGCGCCGCGAGCGGCACGAGCAGGTGGCGCAGCTCGTCGCGCGTCTGCGCGCCGTCCATGCGGCCCGCCTCCAGGATCTCCTTCGGGACGTCCTTGAAGAAGGAGAACAGCATCCAGACGACGATGGGCAGGTTCACGAGCGTGTAGACGATGGTGAGCCCGAGCTTCGTGTCGAGCATGCCGGTGTCGCGGAAGAGCAGGTAGATGGGCACGAGCACGCCCACGGCCGGCAGCGCCTTGGTGGAGAGCATCCACACGAGCGTGTCCTTCGTCTTCTTCGTGGGAAAGAAGGCCATGGCGTAGGCGGCGGGCACGGCGATGACGAGCGCGAGGAGCGTGGAGCCGAACGAGGTCACGATGCTGTTCCACGCGTAGCGGAAGTAGTCGGCGCGCGACTGGACGATCCCGTAGTTCTCCACCGTCGGCGTGAAGGTGAAGAGCGGCGGGACGTTCACCGCGTCGATCTCCGTCTTGAAGCTGGTGATGGTCATCCACAGGACGGGGAAGAAGACGAGCAGCGCGACGACCCAGCCGACGACGGTGACCGCGAGCTTGTGGCGCAGGGCGCGGGTCATGGGTCAGGCCTCGATGTTCTTCGCCACCGAGCGCATGAGCACCACGGCGACGATGTTGGCGAGGACGATGGCGAGCACGCCGCCCGCGGAGGCGCCGCCGACGTCCCACTCGCGAAGCGCGTAGCGGTAGATGAGGAAGGCGAGGTTGGTGGAGGCGAAACCCGGGCCGCCGGTGGTCGTGACGTAGATCTCGGCGAAGACCCCGAGCAGGAAGAGCGTCTCGATCATCACCACCGCGCTGATGGCCCGGCCGAGGTGCGGGACGATGATGAAGAAGAACATGGAGATGGGGCCGGCGCCGTCCATGCGCGCCGCCTCCTTCCGCTCCGGGTCGAGCGCCTGGATGGCGGTGAGGAGGATGAGCGTGGCGAACGGCAGCCACTGCCAGGTCACCATGATCATGATGGCGAGGAGCGGGTAGTCGGCGAACCAGTCGATGGGCGTGAGCCCGACGCTGTTCATGATCCAGGCGAACAGGCCGTTCACCGGGTGCATCAGCATGTTCTTCCAGATGAGCGCGCTCACCGTCGGCATGACGAAGAACGGGGCGATGACGAGCACCCGTGCCACGCCGCGGCCGAAGAAGTCCTGGTCGAAGAGGACCGCGAACAAGGTCCCGAGCGCGACCGTGATGAAGAGCACCCACCCCACCAGCCACAGCGTGTTGACGAGCGCGGTGATGAGCCCCTGGTCGGTGAAGAGGAAGACGTAGTTGTCGAGGCCGGCGAAGCCGCGCTCGGTGGGCTGCAGGAGGTTGTAGCGCTGGAACGAGAACCACAGCGTCATCGCCAGCGGGACGATCGACCAGAGGAGCAGGAGCACGATCGACGGCAGCTTGAGGGGCAGCGTGCTCCTCGGCCGGCTGCCGACCGCGGTGATCCCCTGCGTCTCGGCGGCCGCGACCGCCTGCGCGCTCCGTGCCATGCATCCTCCCGGCGCGGCCGGCCGCGCGGCGGAGGGGGAGGTTCCCCTCCGCCGCCGGACGGGCTGACACGTCTACTTCTTGTAGTAGCCGGCGCGCTGCATGGTCCGCTCGGTGGCCGTCTGGGCCGTCTTGAGGGCGGCGTCCACGGACTCCTTCCCCGAGAGGGCGGCCGCGACCTGCTGACCGACCTGGGTGCCGATCGAGGCGAACTCCGGGATGGCCACGAACTGCACGCCCGTGTACGGCACCGGCTTCGCCGAGGGGTGGAGCGGGTCGGCGGCCAGGATCGCCTTCAGGGTCCGGTCCGCGAAGGGCGCGGCCTTCTGGTACTCGGGGCTGTCGTACGTCGACTTGCGCGTGCCCGGCGGGACGACCGTCCAGCCGTCGGTCTTGGCCACGAGCTGCACGTACTCCTTCGAGGTGGCCCACCAGATGAACTTCTTCGCCTCGGCCGCGTGCTTCGTCGAGGACGGGATGCCGAGCGTCCACGCCCACAGCCACTGCGCGCCGTTCGGGACGGTCCCGGTCGGCGCCTGCGCGAACGCGACCTTGTCCGCCACCTGCGAGTCCTTCGGGTTCGAGATGTAGCCGGCGGCCGAGGTCGCGTCGATCCACATGGCGCACTTGCCGGTGGCGAAGAGCGCGCGGTTCTCGTTGTGCCCGTTGGCGGTGGCGCCCGGCGGGCCGTCGCGCTTCATGATGTCGACGTACCAGGTGATGGCCTTCTTCCACTCGGGCGTCGTGAGCTGCGGCTTCCACTGCTCGTCGAACCAGCGGCCGCCCATGGTGTTGATGAGGGTGGTCAGGTAGGCGAAGTTCTCGCCCCAGCCCGGCTTGCCGCGCAGGCAGATGCCGTAGACGCCGGCCTTCTTGTCGGTGAGCTTGTCGGCGAACTTGGTGATGTCGTCGTAGGTCGGCTGGTCCGGCATCTTGAGGCCGGCCTTGTCCATGAGGTCCTTCCGGTAGAACAGGAACGAGCTCTCGCCGTAGAACGGCGCGGCGTAGAGCTTCCCGTTCACCGTCAGGCCGTCGGCGATGGGCTTGAGGAGATCGGCCCGGTCGTAGCTCTCCGGCATCCCCTCGTCGACCGGCAGGAGCCAGCCCTTCTTGCCCCAGATCGGCGTCTCGTACGTGCCGATGGTCATGATGTCGAACGACCCGCCCTTCGTGGCGATGTCGGTGGTGACGCGGTCGCGCAGCGTGTTCTCCTCGAGGACCACCCACTCGAGCTTGATGTCGGGGTTCGCCTTCTCGAACTCCTTCGAGAGCCGCTGCATGATGATCATGTCGCCGTTGTTGACGGTGGCGATCGTGAGCTTCGTCTGGGCCAGGGCGGTCGAGCCGGTGGCGACCGCTGCGAGAAGGGACAGGAGGATGCGCGTTCTGGTCACGTCGGGCTCCCTTGCGCGTACGTCCAGCGTGGTCGCCGCGAGGTCGGGCACCGCCTCGTGACGGCGCGTCAAGCAGCGCGGCGGGTGAGAGCCTCGTCTTGAGCCAGGTGGCGCGCGTTGTCCACGCCTGCGTGTGTGCCCGCATGGGGCCGTGCGCGGCATGACGCAGCGTGCAAACCCCGTGTGGCGAAAGGGCTGGCGCCGATCCCGCGCCCGGGTGCGACCGGACGTGCGAGCGCCCCGTGGGCGATTCAGGC
>DASTGH010000609.1:0-9138 GCA_035719345.1 Anaeromyxobacteraceae bacterium | reverse complement strand
CGTCCGCCTCTCGGGCCTGTACGGCCCCGGCCGCACCGGCCTCGTCGACCGCGTCCGCTCCGGCGCGCTGGCGCTCGGGCCGGGCGACGACGCCTGGATGAACTTCTGCCACCTGGAGGACGCCGTGGCCGCGGTCGTCGCCGCCCTGGACCGCGGCCGCCCCGGCGCCGTCTACCACGCGAGCGACGGGGAGCCGGCGCGCCGGCGCGACGTGGTCGCCTGGATCGCCGAGCGCCTCGGCATCGCGACCCCGGCCCGCGCCTCCGGCGAGCCCGCCCGCGGCGCCGACCGGCGCGTGCTCGCGACCCGCACCCGCGCCGAGCTCGGGCTCGCGCTGCGCTTTCCCTCGTTCCGGCACGGGCTCGCCCCCTTGCTGCGGCAGGATGCCGCCGGGGTGTCTCCAACAGGGTGAGGAGGAGCGTCGGACTGCCGGCCGGGCACCGGATGTGCCTATCCTCGAGTCACCGAGCCGGCCGATGGCCGCCCATGCCCATGCGCTGGAGATCGCCCCTCGCGCCGTTGCGCGCCGGCCCGGCCGGCTGGGCCGTCCTCGCCATCGGGCTCGCCTCGACCGCGGTGACGGCATCCTACGTCGCGCGCGCGGTCCGCCTGGCGCAGGACGCGCGCTTCCAGGAGGTGTCGGCGCGCGCGACGGACGCCGTGCGCGAGCGCATGGACGCGTACCTCGCCACGCTGCGGTCGGCGCGCGGCCTGTTCGACGGCGGCCGCCCGCCCACGCGCTCCGAGTTCCGGTCGTTCGTCTCGAGCCTGGAGCTGCCGCGCTTCTATCCCGGGATCCAGGGCATCGGCTGGGTCGAGGTGGTGCGGGCCGCCGACGTGGAGCGGCACGAGGCGCAGGTGCGGGCCGACGGCCTCCCCGACTACCGCGTCTGGCCGCGCGAGCCGCCGCGCGATCCGCTCACCGCCATCACCTACCTCGAGCCGCCCGACTGGCGGAACCAGCGCGCCTCCGGGTTCGACATGGCCTCCGAGCCGCTGCGCCGCGAGGCGATGGAGCGGGCGCGGGACAGCGGCTTCCCCGCCTGCTCGCGCCTCGTCGAGCTGGTCCAGGAGGCGGGCGCGCAGCGCCAGGCGGGGTTCCTCATCTACCTCGCCGTCTACGCGCGCCCGGCGGCCACCGCGGACCAGCGCCGCGACGCGCTCCTGGGCTGGGTGTACGCGCCGTTCCGGGCGGGCGACCTCCTGCGCGAGACGCTCGGCGGCGAGGTCATGGCCGGCGTGCGCCTCGACGTGTACGACGGCGAGGAGGCGCGACCCGAGGCGCTGCTGGAGGGAGCGCCGGGCGCGGCACCCGCCGACGCTCGCCCCCGCGAGGTGCGGCTGGCCGTCGCCGGCCGACCCTGGACGCTCCGCTTCGCGCGCGGGGCGGGCTTCGAGGTGGGGCTCGAGCGCTGGCTGCCGCTCGCCACCGCGATGCTCGGCCTCCTCGTCTCGCTCCTGCTCTTCAACCTCACGGGGCGGGAGGTGCGCTCGCGCCGGCAGGCGGTGCGGGCCGCCGATCGCGCCCGGCTGCTCGCCGACGCGGGCAAGCTCCTCGCCTCCTCGCTCGACGAGCGGGCCACGCTGGCGCAGGTGGCGCTCCGGGCGGCGCGCACCCACGCGGACTGGTGCGTGATCCTGCTCATCGAGCCGGACGGCCCGATCCGGCTCGTCGGGCATGCCGACCCGTCGCTGGCGGGCGACGCGGCCCAGGCGCTGCAGGGCATGCGCCTCGACCCTGAGGCGTCCTTCGGCGCGGCCGCGGCGCTCCGCAGCGGCCAGCCCTGGCTTTCGCACGACGTGGACGCCGCCACCTGGGCGCGCCTGGCCGCGGGTCCGGCGCAGCTCATGGGCCTCGAGCTGGCGCGCGTGCGCTCCGTGCTCACCGCCCCGCTGCAGGCGCGCGGCGAGGACCTCGGCGCCATCACGCTCGTCTCCTGCGACCCCGCCCGCCGCTTCGGGGAGGCGGACGTGGACATGGTGCTCGACCTGGCGCGGCTGGCGGTCGCCGCCATCGACACCTCCCGCCTGTACCGGCGCGCGCAGCAGGCGGTGAAGCTCCGCGACGAGTTCCTCTCCATCGCCTCGCACGAGCTGCGCACCCCGCTCACCTCGCTGGCGCTGCAGTCGGACAGCCTGCGGGCGACCGCGGCGCGCGGCGACGTCCCCCCTGCCGTCGCGCGCAAGGTGGAGGTCATCCGGCGCAACGTGGATCGCCTGGCGCAGCTCATCTCCGCGCTGCTCGACATCACCCGCATCGGGGCCGGGCGGCTCGAGCTCCAGCTGGAGCGGGTCGACCTCGCGCAGGTGGTGCAGGACGTCGCCGAGCGCTTCGAGGACGAGGCGCGGCGCGGCGGGAGCGAGCTCCGCGTCGCGGTGGCGCCCGGCATCGTGGGCCGCTGGGACCGCCTGCGGATCGACCAGGTGCTGACCAACCTCGTCGGCAACGCGCTCAAGTACGGACAGGGCCGGCCGGTCGAGGTGCGCGCCGCGGCCGACGGCGATCGGGCGCTGCTCTCGGTCCGCGACGAGGGCATCGGGATCCCGCTCGAGGCGCAGCAGCGCATCTTCGAGCGGTTCGAGCGCGCCGTCTCCGGCCGCCACTACGGCGGGTTCGGCCTGGGGCTCTGGATCGTGCGGCGCATCCTGGAGGAGCTGGGCGGGAGCATCCGGGTGGAGAGCGAGCCGGGACGCGGCGCCACCTTCACGGTGGCGCTTCCCCTCGGCGAGCTGCCCCGCGCCGATCGCCCCCGGGAGGCGCTGCGCGCCGACGCCGGGCGGCCGCAGCCGTGAACGGCTCGGATGGGGAGGGGACCCCGCTCCCGCGGCGCGCCGGCGCTTCCTCGGCGGCGGCGCGTCGGCTAGCGTGCGCCGCCCATGACCACCTCGCTCCCGCTGGCGGTGGCGCTGGCGCTCGCCGCCGCGCCCCAGGCTCCGAAGGCGCCTGCCGGGCGCGCCCCTCCGACGGCCGCCGAGGCGAAGGCGTTCGTCGCCCAGGTGAACGAAGATCTGAAGCGGCTCTGGTCGCGCGCCCAGACGAGCGACTGGGTGCGCCAGACGTACATCACCGACGACACCGAGAAGCTGGCGGCGTGGGCCAACGAGGAGGTCATGGCCTACCTCTCCGGCGCCGTGCCCCGGGCGGCGCGCCTGGCGAGGGCGCCCGGCCTCGACCCGGCGACGGCGCGCATGCTGAAGCTCCTGCGGCTGGCGACGCCCCTGCCCGCGCCGCGCGATCCGGTGCGCCGCGCCGAGCTCGCCGCCATCGCCGCCCGGCTCGATTCCACCTACGGCAAGGGGAAGTGGTGCGGGCCGGACGGGAAGGCGCCCTGCCGCGACCTGGAGGCGCTCACCGAGACGATGCGCACGAGCCGCTCCTGGGACGAGCTCCTCGACGCCTGGATCGGCTGGCACACCATCTCGCCGCCGATGAAGGCGGACTACGCGCGGCTCGTCGCGCTCTCCAACGAGGGCGCGCGCGAGATCGGCTTCGCCGACGTGGGCGAGCTGTGGCGCTCCGCGTACGACATGACCCCCGACCGCTTCGCCGCCGAGACGGACCGGCTCTGGGAGCAGGTGCGGCCGCTCTACGAGGAGCTGCACTGCTACGTCCGCGCGAGACTGCAGGAGCGCTGGGGGAAGGAGCGCGTCCCCGACGGCAAGCCCATCCCGGCGCACCTCCTCGGGAACATGTGGGCGCAGGAGTGGGCCAACGTCTATCCGCTCGTGGCCCCGGCCGGCGCGGCGGGCCCGGCGCTGGACGTCGACGGCGCCCTCAAGGCCAAGGGCTGGGATCCGGTGCGCATGGTCAAGCTGGGCGAGAGCTTCTTCACCTCGCTCGGGCTCGATCCCCTGCCGGCCAGCTTCTGGGAACGATCGATGCTGGTGAAACCGCGCGATCGCGAGGTCGTGTGCCACGCCAGCGCCTGGGACGTCACCTTCTCGAACGACCTCCGCATCAAGATGTGCATCCGGCCGAACGGGGACGACCTCGTCACCATCCACCACGAGCTCGGCCACGACTACTACTTCCAGCAGTACTGGCGGCTGCCGGTGCTGTTCCAGCAGGGCGCCAACGAGGGCTTCCACGAGGCCATCGGCGACGCCATCGCGCTCTCGGTGACGCCGGCGTACCTCGCCCAGGTCGGGATCCTCGACGCGGCGCCACCGGAGGACGAGGCGGGCGTGGTCGCGGTCCAGCTGCGCGAGGCGCTCGACAAGATCGCGTTCCTGCCGTTCGGGAAGCTCATCGACCGGTGGCGCTGGGACGTCTACGCCGGGAAGGTCGACCCCGGGCGCTGGAACGAGGCGTGGTGGGCGCTCCGCACCCGCCTGCAGGGCGTGTCGCCGCCGGTGGCGCGCAGCGAGGCCGACTTCGACCCCGGCGCCAAGTACCACGTCCCGGCCAGCGTCCCGTACACGCGCTACTTCATGGCGCGCATCTACCAGTTCCAGTTCCACCGGGCGCTGTGCCGCGCCGCGGGCTTCCAGGGCCCGCTGCACGCGTGCTCCATCCACGGCAGCCGCGAGGCCGGGCGGCGCCTGCGGGACATGCTGGCGCTCGGCGCCTCGCGGCCGTGGCCCGAGGCCATGGAGGTGATCGCGGGCGAGCGCGAGGCGGACGCGAGCGCGCTCATCGAGTACTTCGCGCCGCTCAGGCGCTGGCTCGGCGAGCAGAACCGCGGCCGCACGTGCGGCTGGTGACGGCGAGATCGTCCGTCGTCGCGCCCGGTTGTCCGGCAGCGTCCCCCGCCTCCGGGGTGGGGGGCGAGGTGCGGCGGCATGCCTCACACACCCGAGGACGCGTCACGCGGGTGAGGTGCTCGCCCTCTCCACTCCGGTGGCGCACCTTTCGGATGGGCGTGCGCAGGAGGGATCCCGGTGCTGCAGAGCGTGTCGAGCCGCCATCGTTTCAGCCTCTCGGTCGTCGCGCACCGGGACACGCCCGCCATCGTCGTCCCGCCGGGGCGCGGCGGTGGACCCGCGTACCGGGGACCGGGCGAGGTGGACTACGTCTGCGGCGGCTGCGGTGCGGTGCTGTGCGATGGCGTGAGCCTCGGGATGTTCACCGCGCTCGCCTTCGCCTGCCGCTGCGGCGCGCTGAACCGGCTGCGGTAGGGCCGGGCAGCGCCTCACGCGGCGAGCGCCCGGCGCACCGCCTCCGCCGCCGCCACCACCCGCCACGCGGGCAGCGTGTCCTCCGGCCGCGCGTCGAAGCACCCGCGGCCACGCAGGCGCGCCGGCGTGTCGGCGAAGCGCGGCACGAGGTGCAGGTGGAAGTGCGGCAGCTGGTCGCCGATGGCGAAGGCGTAGACGTGCTCGGCGCCGAGCCCCCCGCGCTGCGCCCGCATGACGCGCGCCGCGAGCGGCCCGAGCGCGGCCGCCTCCGCGTCCGCCAGGTCGTAGAGCGCGCGCGCGTGCCTGTCGCTGGTCACCACCAGCCACCCGGGAATGGGGCAGGGATCGGCGACGCCGTGCACGGTGAATCCGTCGCCGCGCCAGACGATGCCGCCGGCAGGGCGCGCATCGCCGCGGACGATGCGGCAGCCGAGGCAGGAGAGGGTGGGGTCGGGCATCGCGGCCGAGGCTAGCAGCCTTCCGCCCGCGGCGCCCCGGTTGCCCGGGAGGCTACGGGCTCCAGGCTCCAGGACATCGTGGCCTCGAGCCTGACGTCTGAAGCCTGAAGCCCGAAGCCTTGTTCAGGGCCGCGGCCCCGGCGGCGGGGCCTTCTGCGCGCTCGACTCCGGCTGCGTCAGGCCGTCCTCCTCGCGCTCGTCCTGCCCCTCGGGGAGCGCGCTCTTCGGCTTGGGCTCCTGGTCGAGAGTGGGCTCCAGCGGCTCGTTCTTCGGATCCATGCGCGCCTCCCGCGGCCCCAGGTGCCGCACCGGACACGGTGGAGACGCCCGGGGCCCGGCACAACCGCCGCCGCCGGCCGCCGCGCGCGCTCAGGCCTGCTGGCCCCGCAGGATCGGGTCGAGCTTGCCCTGCTTGTCGAGGGCGTCCACGTCGGTGAAGCCGCCCAGCGAGCGGCCGTCCACGAAGATCTGCGGCACCGTCCGCTGCCCGGACGCCTCCACCAGCCAGGCGCGCCGCGCGTCGTCGTGCTCGACGTCGATCTCCTCGTAGGTGACGCCCTTCCTGGAGAGCAGCGCCTTGGCGCGCACGCAGTAGGGGCACTGCTGCTTCGTGTAGATCTGGACCTTCGGCATCGCGGGATCCTAACGTCGCGCGGGTGACGCCGCAGACGACCGAGACGCTGGCCGTGCCGCGCGCGGCGGCGGGCGAGCGGCTCGACCGCTTCGTCGCGCGCGCTCTCGCGGTGGACCTCGCGCGCGCGCGGGCGCTCATCGCCTCCGGCGCGGTGCGCATCCGCGGGCGCGCCTGCTCACCGCACCGCAAGCTCTTCGGCGGCGAGGCCGTGGAGGTGTCGCGGCCCGCGCCGCGGGCGCGCCCCGCGGCGCCGGCGGAGCCCTCGCTGACGGTGCTGCACGACGACGCCGACTGCCTCGTCGTCGACAAGCCTCCCGGCCTGACCGTGCTCCCGCCGGGGCCCGGCGCGCCCTCGGCCACGGGCGCCGCGGCCCGCCTCGGGCGCTTCGACGTCGCCGGCGAGGCGACCCCCGGCCTCCCGCACCGGCTCGACCGCGACACGAGCGGCTGCCTCCTCCTGGCGCGCCACGACCGCGCGCTCCTCGCGCTGCGCGCCGCGTTCGAGGCGGGAGAGGTCGAGAAGGAGTACCTGGCGGTGGTGGCGGGAGCGCCCCCGCCCTCCGGTCGGCTCGACACGCCGTACGGGCGCGATCCCCGCGACCCGCGCCGCTTCACGACGCGCGTCGCCTCGGCCCGGCGCGCGCGGCTCTCCTTCGCGGTGGAGGCGGCCCTCCCCGGCGCGGCGCTCGTGCGCGTGCGTCTGGAGACGGGCCGCACCCACCAGATCCGGGTGCAGCTGGCGGAGGCCGGCCACCCGGTGCTCGGCGACGCGGTCTACGGCGTGCGCTCGCCGCACGTCCCCCGGCAGGCGCTGCACGCCGAGCGGCTCGCCTTCCCGGCGCCGTCGGGAGCGCGCGTCGAGGCGCGGGCGCCGTGGCCGGAGGACCTGGCCCGCGCCGTCGAGGCGATCCGGGCGGCGGCGCGCTGACGGCGCATGCCGCGCGCGGCGGTCAGGCGCGGGCATCGAGGAACCTCCGGACGGCGTCGAGATCGAGCGGCTTCTCCAGGCACGGCCCGGGGTGGCTGGCCAGGAAGGCCCGGGTCGCGTCGGTGAAGGCGCCGCCGGTCATGAACACCACCCGGGCGGCCTGGCCCGCGTCGGCGCGGACGAGCGCGTCGCGGAACTCCGCGCCCGTCATCCCCGGCATCATGAGGTCGCACAGGATGTGGTCGAAGCGGTCGCCGCCGAGGACCCGCGCCAGCGCCTCCGGGCCGGAGTGTGCGACCACGACCTCGTGCTGGCGCGCGAGCGCGCGGCGCACGGCGCTCGCCACGAGCGGCTCGTCGTCCACCACCAGCACCTTGCGCCGGGCCCCGCCCGCGGCCTCCGCGGCCGCCCGGCGCTCCGGCGGCGCCTCGCCGGGGCAGGGCGGCAGCGCGACGCGGAAGGTGGTGCCGCGCCCCGGCTCGCTCTCCACGCCGATCTCCCCGCCCAGCGACAGGACGATCCCCTGCGAGATGGAGAGGCCGAGCCCGGTACCCTCGCCCACCGGCTTGGTGGTGAAGAACGGGTCGAAGATGCGCGGCAGGAGCTCCGGCGCGATGCCGCAGCCGTTGTCGTGCACCTCGGCCACGGCCCAGCCGCGCGCGTCCGTGCCCAGGACGACCCGCACCCGCCCGTCCGGCGCGCCCTCGGGGATGGCCTGCACCGCGTTCACGAGCAGGTTCAGGAACACCTGCGAGAGCCGGACCGCGTTGCCCTCGATGCGCGGCACGGGCGAGAGATCGCGGACGAGCTCGGCGCGCTGCCGCAGCTCGTGCGCGGACATGTCGATGGCAGCCTCGAGCGCCTCGCGGACCTCGACCGGCGCGCGCTGGTCCTCGTCGCTGCGGGCGAACGTCTTCAGCCCGCGCACGATGTGGCGCACGCGCTCGGCGCCCTGGCGCGACTCGGCGATGGCCTCGCCCAGCTCCGCCACCAGGCGCTCCGCGTCCCGCGCCTCGGCCGGGGGCCGCCGCGGCCAGGTGGCGACGGCGGGCAGCTCCTCCGCCGCGAAGCGCAGGTTCGCCTCGATGAAGGCGAGGGGATTGTTGATCTCGTGGGCCACGCCCGCGGCGAGGCGGCCGATGCTCACGCGCCGGTCCGAGACGATGAGCTGCTCCTGCGTGCGCTTCAGCTGGGCGAGGCGATCGGCCAGCTCGCCGTTCGCCTGCGCCAGCTCGGCCGTGCGCTCCACGACGCGCGCCTCCAGGCCGGCATTGAGGTGCTCGACGGTCGCCTGCTCCTCGTAGAGCCGCGACAGCATGCGGGCGAGCGCGCGCGAGAGCGCCCCCGTCTCGTCGGGAGCGTTCACCTCCAGCTCGAGGGCGGCGGCCGCCTCGCCGGCGGCGACGCGGTCGGCCACGCTCGCCATGCGCCGCAGCGGGCGGACGAGGAGGGTCCCGAGCGCGAACGCGCCGACGAGCCCGACGGCGAGCGCCGCCAGGCAGGCGAGCGCGACGTCGTGCACGGCCTGGCGCTGCACGGCCTCCAGCTCGCCGAGGCGGAAGGCCACGAGCAGCGTGCCGTGCGCGCCGGAGCGCAGCGGCACGGTGGCGCGCACGTGAAAGAGGTCGTCGCGGTACCAGGTGCTGTCCCCGGCGCCGGACGCGTCGAGCCGGGCGTCGCCGGCCTCGTCGTCCTCGCCCACGAGCACGCGGCCGTCGGGGCGGAGCACCACGTCGTAGGCGATGCCCTGCGACGCGCCCAGCGCGTCGAGCACGAGTGCGGCGCCCGTCGCGTCGTCGAGCTCGACGGCGGGGCCGACCGCGGCGGCCGCCACGCGCGTCAGGTCGCGCGCGCGGTCCTCGAACAGGGCGCGGGCGCGGTCCCGGATGCTGACCGGCAGCCACAGGCCGAGGCCGAGGAGGAGCAGCGCGAGCGGCGCCGAGAGCAGCGCCACCGCCTTGGTGCGCTGCGAGCGGAACGGGGGGAGGCTGCGGCCCCTC
>DASTGH010000608.1:0-2978 GCA_035719345.1 Anaeromyxobacteraceae bacterium | reverse complement strand
GATCTGTCCCCGAACCTGAACGCGTCCTCGACCTCGACCGCGCCCTTCGCCTTCGTACGTATCCACGCGATCGGGCCGGGCGTTCACTGCAATGGCGACGGCCGCTGGAGCGCGGCCTGCGCCTCCTCGCTGCCGGGGCCGCCAGCCCTTAGCCGCCACACCTGCACGAGCCCGCGCGGCTGAGAAACGACCACGGGCTGCCATCCGGCCCGCAGCTCCGCGAGCAGCATGGCGCCGCACCGGTCGCGCCCGGCCGCGATGGCGTCGCCGGCGAGGAGCACGTAGTCGATGCGGCCTCCGGTGCGCGCGTACGAGGAGAGCTGGATGCAGGGCGGCTCCGACTCCATGCCGAAGGGCGCCGTCGGCAGCGCGTGGAACGGATCGCGCTCGGGGCGCCAGCGCAGCGGCGCGTGGCGCGTCGTGGCCTGGCTGTTGTCGAGATCGACGCCGCCGCGCTCGGTGGCGATCCAGCCGGCGACGTGGGTGAACGGCGCCACGCGGTAGGAGAGCGTCTTCCGGCCCTCGACGTCGTGGCCGGCGCGGAGCCCGTAGGGCGAGAGGTTCAGGGGCAGGATCGTGCTCCCCACCTCGATCGCGGGCGCGACCGAGCGGTACTCGGCGATCCAGCCGTCGATCTCGCGGTACCTGGCGAGGCGGAGCCCGCTGGCGGCCACGAACAGGGCCGCGAGCGCCAGCGCCAGCGTGCGCACGCGCGCCACCGGGACCGCCGCCCAGCCCATCCAGAGCACGGCGGCGAAGAACGGGTAGAGCATGAGCCGGTCGTTGATCTGCGCCCCGTCGGCGGTGGCGTCCGGCATCGCGAGGTAGAGGGCGGTGGCGAGCAGCGCCGCCGCCAGCCAGCCGTCCACGGCCGAGAGCCGGCGACCCCGGGCTCGCAGCGCGAGGAGCACGCTCCCACCGATGGCGATCGCGGTGAGCCCGCCGAGGACGATCTCGAGGCGGTGATACGACACGAGCGCGTAGAGCGTCGCGAAGTGCTTGAGGTAGGCCCACAGCGGCGGCCGGAACGAATCCGGCTTCGGCTGCCGGACGAGGAAGACGGCGAAGAGCACGATGGCCGGGGCCGCGGCCGCCCCCGTGGCGAGCGCGCGGAGCAGCCAGCCGCGGAGCACCGTGGCGCACCGCGCCGGCGCGCCGCGCGCCCTCCACAGCGACAGGCCCGCGCGCCAGGCCACGATCGCGGCGATGGCGGCGAGCGCGGCCGCCGTCGAGACGGAGTGGGCGACGAAGAGGACGACCCAGACCGCCGCGAGCGCGAGCCCGCGGCGCAGGCCGATGCGGCCGCGCGTGCGGTACCAGAGCCCGACCGCCACGAAGAAGAGCGCGACGCTGTAGCTGAAGTTCCAGAACCCCATGTGGAAGGGGTAGCTGTGGACGAAGGGGAAGACGCCCAGCGCCGCCCAGGCGCCGCGCCGGCCGCGCGGCAGCGCCACGCGGAAGGCGAGCGGCAGCGCGACGAGATAGCCGGTGAGCACGAGCTTCTCGGCCACCGCCGGCGAGACGACCTGCACCAGGCCCATGAAGAGCAGCTGGGTGAGCCAGTTCGGCTGGAGGCCCCAGTTGGCGAGATAGTAGTGCTGCAGGAGCGCCGATCCCGGCAGGCGCAGGAGCGCCATGATGCTCTCGACGTGGTTGGCGCCGTCCTGCGTCGGCACGTGCGCCACCAGCCAGATCGGCAGCACCCCGCCGACGAGCAGCGCCGCGAAGAGCGCCCGCGGCAGCCTCTCGTCGGCCGCCCACGCGGCGGCGGCGGCATCGCCGCCGGCGCGCGCCGGGCGGGTCAGCGTCCCGGCGAGGCCCGGATAGAGCTCGCTCGAGACCCTCATGCGGTCCGCTCCTGTGCGGTGGGCGCCTGCCGCCAGGTGAAGTGGAGGTTGCCGGCGAAGTTCCAGCCGAGCGCGAGCGCGATGCCCGCGAGCTGCGCCGCGTAGCGCCACCGGCCGAGCGCGGGGAGCCCGAACCCGCGCACCGCGACCGTGCGGAGCGCCACGAACGCGCCCAGCTGCAGGCCGAGGCCGACGAGGCTCACCAGGTTGTACCGCACGAGCCGCTCCAGCCGGCCCGCGCCCGCCCCGGCGATCCGATCACGGAACGTGAATGCATCGTTCAGGACGAAGTTGGAGAGGATCGAGATCTCGATGGCCAGCGCCGAGGCCGCGACCTCGTGCACGTGCAGCACGCCCGCGAGCAGCGCCAGCGCGGCGAGGTTCACGGCGACGCCGGACGCGCCCACCGCCGCGAACCGCAGGAACCTCGAACCCCGCCCCCCTGGCGCTCCCTCCACATGCCACCCCCGCGGAACAACCTGCACGCGGGGCGTGCCGACCGGGACCCGCCCGGAAGGGGAGACGTGCGGTCGCCGCCGGTCGCGAGGTGAGGAACGGAGCTTCCCCGCCTGGCGCCGCCGCGCCTGCACCTGGCGAGCGCGGCGGCCCGGGTGGGGGCCACGGATGGGACTCGGACGAGGGAGAGGGCTCGGGACGAAGGGGTGCCGGGAGTTCGGCAGCCCTGGGGGGTCTGGGGGGAGCGGGGCGCCGCTCCTCGGAGTGAGGGCTCGCGATAGCGAGCCCGCATCATCGGATCCAAGCTCGCGCGAGCGCGAAGTGACGATGCGAAGGAAGCTGGCGCCGGCGCGCGACACACCGGCCGCGGAACCGACACCCAGCGAGCTTGGAGGCACCGCCCGGATTCGAACCGGGGAATGAAGGTTTTGCAGACCTTTGCCTTACCACTTGGCGACGGTGCCAGCCGGGGCCTGCCCGCGCGCGGTTGTAGCGGACCCCCGCGGCGGCGTCAACGCGCGGCCCGGGGCCGGCGCCCCGGATGCGCCGCCCTCGAGCACCGACGCCGACGCGACCCCGACGCCCCGGGCGCGCAGCGCGTGGACGAGCGCGGGCAGCTCGGCGCGCGCCGCCGCGCCGAGACCGCGGGGCGCCTCGACGCGGACCTCGACGCCT
>DASTGH010000607.1:0-8360 GCA_035719345.1 Anaeromyxobacteraceae bacterium | reverse complement strand
CACCAGGTGGCGGACCTTGAACACCATGCCCCGGATCTGGGGCGTGTCGTCGTGCTCGACGACCTGCTGCATGTTGCGGATGCCGAGCGCTCGCACGGTGCGCCGCTGGTCGCCGGTGTGACCCGACGCGCTCTTGATCTGACGGATGCGAATCTTAGGCACCCTGCGCCTCCCGCTTCGGCCCGAACATCTCCTCGAGCGTGCGGCCGCGCAGCGCTGCCACGTCCTGCGGGCGGCGCAAGCGCTTGAGCCCGTCCACCGTGGCCTTCACCAGGTTGTGCGGGTTGCGGCTGCCCAGGCACTTCGTGAGCACGTTCTGGACACCGGCGACCTCGAGCACCGCGCGCACGCCCGAGCCCGCGATCACGCCGGTTCCCGGCGACGCCGGCTTGAGCAGCACCTCGCCCGCACCGAAGTGACCGACGATCTGGTGCGGAATCGAGCCGGACTTGGTGATCGGCACGGCGAAGAAGTTCTTCTTGGCGGTCTCGCCCGCCTTACGGATCGCGTCCGCGACCTCGTTCGCCTTCCCGAGCCCGACGCCCACGCGCCCCTTGCCGTCGCCGACCGCGACGATCGCGTTGAAGCTGAACCGCCGTCCGCCCTTCACGACCTTGGCGACGCGGTTGATGTGGACGACGCGGTCCTGCAGCTCGAGGTCGTTCGCGTTGATGGGAGAAGCCATTCCGTGTCCTCTAGAACTCGAGGCCGGCCTCGCGGGCCGCCTGGGCGACGGCCGCGACGCGGCCGTGGTAGTCGAAGCCGTTCCGGTCGAAGACGACCTTGGTCACGCCCTTCTCCAGCGCGACCTTGGCGATGGCCTGGCCCACCTTCTTGGCGGCGGCCGTCTTGTCGTCCTCCTTCACGTCGTTCTTGAGCGCCTTCGAGCCGGTCGAGACCGAGGCGAGGGTCTTCCCCGCCACGTCGTCGACGATCTGGGCGTACATGTGCTTGAGGCTCTTGTAGACGGTGAGCCTGGGGCGCTCCGAGGTGCCGGAGACCTTCTTGCGGATGCGGGCCTTGCGCTTGTCGCGCGCCGTCGTGTGCTTCGCCATGGTGGTGCCTCCTTGCGCCGGCGCAGGAGCAGCCGGCGCATGAGATGGGAGCGGCCCTTAGGCCGCGCCGGTCTTGCCTTCCTTGCGGCGGATCGTCTCCTCCGCGTACTTGATGCCCTTGCCCTTGTACGGCTCGGGCGGCCTGAGGGCGCGGATCTTGGCGGCGGTCAGGCCGAGGAGGTGCTTGTCCACCCCCTTCACCGTGACCCGCGTCTGCTTCGCGTCCACCTCGGCGGTCACGCCGTCGGGGAGCTTGAACATGACCGGGTGCGAGAAGCCGAGCGTGAAGTTGATGTCCTTGCCCTTCACCTCCGCCTTGAAGCCGACGCCGGAGATGTCGAGCGAGCGCTCGTAGCCCTTGACCACGCCCTCGATGGCGTTCTTGACGAGCGTGCGGGTGAGGCCGTGCAGGCCCTTCGACTCGCGCGTGTCGTCGGGGCGGCTGACGCGGACCTCGCCGCTCGCCACCTCGACCTTGACCTTGGGGTTGAACGGGAAGTGCATCTTCCCCTTCGGCCCCTCGACCTTCACGTCTCCGTTCGCCACGGAGACCTTCACCTTGTCCGGGATCTTGACCGGGAGCTTGCCGACGCGGGACATGGGGTCTCCTACCAGACGGTGCAGATGAGCTCGCCGCCGACCTTCTGCTTGCGGGCCTCGCGGTCGACCATGACGCCGTTCGACGTCGAGAGGATCGCGATCCCCATGCCGTTCAGGACGCGCGGGATCTCGGTGTGGGGGACGTAGCGGCGCAGGCCGGGCTTCGACACCCGCTTGATGTCGCTGATGGCCGGCTCGCGGTCGCCGCTGTACTTCAGCATGATGGTGATGGCGCCCTGCGCGCCGTCCTCGTGGCGCACGAACTCCTTGATGAAGCCCTCGTCGCGCAGCACCTCGGCGATCTTCACCTTGAGGCGGCTGGCGGGGACGAGCACCTTCTCGTGCCGGGCGGCCGACGCGTTGCGGATGCGCGTCAGCATGTCGCCGATGGGATCGGTCATGGACATGGTGTCGGGTCTCCTACCAGCTCGACTTGATGACGCCGGTGATCTCGCCCTGCAGCGCGCGCTTGCGGAAGCAGACGCGGCACATCTGGAACTTGCGCAGGAAGGCGCGGGGGCGGCCGCACAGCTCGCACCGGTTGTACTGGCGCACGGGGAACTTCAGCTTGCGCTTCGCCTGCGCCATCTTGGAAAGCTTCGCCATTCGTGAATCTCCGTGGAGGGCCGGCGCCTACTGGCGGAACGGCATCCCGAGGGACCGGAGGAGCGCGCGGCCCTCCTCGTCGTTGCGGGCCGTGGTGACGACCGTGATGTTCATCCCCTTGATCTTCTCGACCTTGTCGTAATTGATCTCGGGGAAGATGATCTGCTCGCGCACGCCGAGCGTGTAGTTGCCCTTGCCGTCGAAGGCCTTGGGCGAGACGCCCTTGAAGTCGCGGACGCGGGGCAGCGCCACGTTGAGGAGGCGGTCGAGGAACTCGTAGGCGCGGTCGCCGCGCAGCGTGACCATGGCGCCGATCGACTGACCCTGGCGCAGCTTGAAGTTCGCGATCGACTTGCGCGCCTTGGTGATGACCGGCTTCTGGCCGGTGATCTGGCCGAGCTGGTCGACCGAGGCGTCGATGATCTTGCCGTTGTTGATGGCCTCGCCCAGGCCCATGTTGACGACGATCTTCTCCAGCTTCGGCGCCTGCATGGGGTTCTTCCAGCCGAACTCCTTCATGAGCGCGGGCCGGATCTCCTTCTCGTACCGTTCCCTCAACCGTGCAGCAGCCATCGATCTCTCCTTGCCTTCGGCCGGCGCCAGCTCCTGCCGGGCGATGCGTGGGTGAAACGACTCGCTACTTCGCCCCCGCCGCGCGCTTCTCGCGGCGGGCCTTCTCCTTCGCGCCCAGCTCCCGCGCGATCTTCTCCCGGCGCACGCCCTTCCCGCCCTCGCCCACCACCATGACGTTGGAGAGCGCCAGCGTGCCGTCCTTCTCCAGGATGCCGCCCTCGGGGTTGGCCGGGCTGCGGCCCTTCTTCAGGTGCCGCTTCACGACCTGCACCTTCTCCACCCGGACGCGGCCCTTCTCGTGCAGCACCTCGAGCACGCGGCCGGTCTTCCCCTTGTCCTTGCCGGCGATGACCTTGACGGTGTCGCCCTTCCTGATCTGCATGGCCTAGAGGACCTCCGGCGCCAGCGAGATGATCTTCATGAACTTGCGGGCGCGGAGCTCGCGGGCGACGGGCCCGAAGATGCGCGTCCCGATGGGCTCGAGGTCCTTGTTGATGAGGACCGCCGAGTTGCCGTCGAAGCGGATGTAGGAGCCGTCCGGCCGCTTCACCTCGCGGGCGGTGCGGACGATGACGGCGCGCGCCACCTCGCCCTTCTTCACCTTGGCCTGCGGGATGGCCTCCTTCACCGAGACGACGATGACGTCGCCGATGGAGGCGTACTTGCGGCGGGTGCCGCCCAGCACCTTGATGCACTGGACGCGCTTGGCCCCCGAGTTGTCGGCCACGTCGAGGATGGTCTGCTGCTGGATCATGGCCTAGACCTCCGCCGCCTTCTCCAGCGTCTCCACCACGCGCCAGCGCTTGTCCTTGGAGATGGGCCGCGTCTCGACGATGCGGACCCGGTCGCCCGGCTTGCACTCCTGCTTCTCGTCGTGCGCCTTGAACTTGGTCGCCAGCGTCACGATCTTCCCGTACTTCCTGTCCGCCACCCGGCGCGTCACCTTCACGACGACGGTCTTCGTCATCTTGTTGGAGACGACCACGCCGATGCGGGTCTTGCGGCTTCCTCGCTCCGCGGCCATGGCTACACCTTCCCCTTCTCGCCGCCCTGGGCGGCGGCGGCGCGCGCCTTCTGCGCCTTGACCGTGAGGCAGCGCGCCACGTCGCGGCGCGCCTTGCCGAGATCGGCGGTCGAGTCGAGCACGCCCGTGTTGTGCTTCGACTTCATGTCGAAGATCTGCCGCTTGAGCTCCCTGGCGCGCTCCTCGAGCTCCTGCGGCTGCAGCTCCCTCAGCTCCTTGGCGGTGGCCATGGTCGTCTCCCCTAGAGCGTGGCGCCGCGCTTCACGACGCGCGTCGAGACCGGCAGCTTGTGGGCGGCGAGGTGGAACGCCTTCTTCGCGATCTCGTCGGTGACGCCCTCCATCTCGTAGAGGATGCGCCCCGGCTTCACGACCGCGACGTAGTACTCGACGTTCCCCTTGCCGGTGCCCATGCGCGTCTCGGCCGCCTTCTTGGTGATGGGCTTGTCCGGGAAGACGCGGATCCAGAGCTTGCCGCCCCGCTTGACGTAGCGGGTGATGGCGACGCGGGCGGCCTCGATCTGGCGGCTGGTGAGGTAGCCGCACTCGGTGGCGGCGAGCCCGTACTCGCCCTGGTTCAGGTTCGAGCCGCGGTAGGCCTTGCCGCGCATGCGGCCCTTCTGCATCTTGCGGAACTTCGTTCGCGCCGGCTGGAGCATGTCCTTCTCCCGATTCCTCTCCCGCCCTTAGAGGCGGGCCCCGGTGTTGCGCGGCGGGCGGGCGGGCGACGAGGCGGGCAGCACCTCGCCGCGCATGATCCACACCTTGCAGCCGATCTTGCCGTAGGTGGTCTTCGCCTCGGCGAAGCCGTAGTCGATGTCGGCCCGGAGCGTGTGCAGCGGCACGCGGCCCTCGCGGTACCACTCGTAGCGCGCCATCTCGGCGCCGCCGAGCCGGCCGGAGCAGGCCACGCGGATGCCCTTGGCGCCGAACTTCTGGGCGGTCTGCACGGCCTTCTTCATGGCGCGGCGGAACGCGATGCGGCGCTCGAGCTGGGTGGCGATGTTCTCGGAGACGAGCTGGGCGTCGGTCTCCGCCTTCCGCACCTCGACGACGTTCAGGTACACCTCGGCGTCGGTCAGCGCCTGCAGCTTCTTCTTGATGTCCTCGATGCCGGCGCCGCGCTTGCCGATGACGATGCCCGGGCGCGCCGTGTGGACGTTGATCTTGACCTTGTTGGCCGCGCGCTCGATCTCGATCTTGGAGATGCCCGCCTGCTGCAGCTTCTCCTTCACGAACTCACGCAGGTGGATGTCCTCGTGCAGCCACTTGGCGTAGTTCTTCTCCTCGTACCACTTCGATTCCCAGGAGCGGATGACGCCGAGGCGGAACCCGATCGGATGGACTTTCTGACCCATGTGTCCGTTTCCTTTTCGTGAAATCAGGCGCGGGCGCCGGTCCCGAGCTCGACGTAGACGTGGGAGGTGCGCTTCTCGACGCGGTAGGCGCGCCCCATGGCGCGGGGCATGAAGCGGCGGAGCTTGGGCCCGCCGTCCACCGTGAGCGTCTTCACGAAGAGCGCGTCGACGTCGACGTGCCCGCCCTTGTCCTCGGCGTTCGCCACCGCGCTGCGCAGCAGCTTGGCGAGCGGCTTGGCCGCGGCGTTCGGGGTGTACTTGAGCGTCGCCAGCGCCTGGCCCACGCCCATGCCGCGCACGTTGTCGGCGACGAGCCGGACCTTGCGCGGCGCGATGCGGAGGTAGCTGAGCGACGCGTGCGGGCCCGCGGCCGCCCTGGCGGCGCGCTTGGCGGTGGGGCGCTTCGCCGCCGCGGCGGTGCCCTCCGTCTTCTCCGGAGCCGCCCCGGCCTCGGCCTTGGGCTCGCCCTTCTTCGTCTTCTTCTCGGCCATGGTGATCTCCCTACCGCTTCGGCGGCGGCGCCGCGGGCGCGGCGGCGGCCTTCTTCTCGGCCGAGTGGCCGTGGAAGGTCCGGGTGGGGGCGAACTCGCCCAGCTTGTGCCCGACCATGTTCTCGGTCACGAACACCGGCACGAACTTGCGGCCGTTGTGCACGGCGAAGGTGTGCCCGACGAAGTCCGGCAGGACGGTGCTGCGCCGCGACCACGTCTTGATGACCGACTTCTTCGCGCCCTTGTTCGCGTCCTCGACCTTCTTGGCGAGGTGCTTGTCCGTGAACGGGCCCTTCTTGATGGAACGCGCCATGTCGTCTTCCTCGTCCGGCTAGTGCGGCCGGTTGCGGATGCCGGGCTGCCGGCGGGTGACGATGAACTTGTCGGTGCGGCGGTTGTTGCGGGTCTTCATGCCCTTCGTCTTCTGGCCCCAGGGCGAGACCGGGTGCGGGTTGCCCTGGCCGGACTTGCCCTCGCCGCCGCCGTGCGGGTGGTCGACGGGGTTCATGGCCAGGCCGCGCACGGTCGGCCGGATGCCGAGCCAGCGGCTCTTGCCTGCCTTGCCCACGCGGATCGACGCGTTCTCGATGTTGGAGAGCTGGCCGATGGTGGCCTTGCAGTCCTGCATCACCTTCCGGACCTCGCCGGAGGGCATGCGGATCTGGGCGTAGCCACCCTCCTTGGCCATGAGCTGGCCGAAGGAGCCGGCCGACCGGATCATCTGGCCGCCCGAGCCGGGCTGGGTCTCCACGTTGTGGATGACGGTGCCGACCGGGATCGACTTGATGGGCAGCGTGTTGCCGGGGCGGATGTCGACGCCCTCGCCCGAGAGCAGCGTGTCGCCCACGTTCAGGCCGACCGGCGCCAGGATGTAGCGCTTCTCGCCGTCCTTGTAGTGGAGCAGCGCGATGCGCGCGGTGCGGTTCGGGTCGTACTCGATGGACGCGACCTTGGCCGGCACGCCGTCCTTCTCCCGCTTCCAGTCGATGACGCGGTAGCGGCGCTTGTGGCCGCCGCCCATGTGCCGGGTGGTGATGTGGCCGTGGGCGTTGCGGCCGCCGCTCTTCTTCATCGCCCGGGTCAGGTTCTTCTCGGGCTTCGACTTCGTGATCTCCGCGAAGTCGGAGACCGTCATGAGGCGGCGCCCGGCGCTCGTCGGCTTGTAGCTCTTGATCCCCATGGTCGGTTCCTATGCGCCCTCGAAGAGCGAGATGGTCTCGCCGTCCTTCAGGGTCACGATGGCCTTCTTCCAGTTGGGTCGCTGGCCCATGCTGCGGCCGACGCGCTTGTTCTTGCCGCGCGCGATCGAGGTGCGGACCGCGGTGACGTGCACGCCGAAGAGCTTCTCGACCGCCGTCTTCACCTGGATCTTGGTGGCGTCGCGGTGCACCTCGAAGGCGTACTGCTGGGCCGCCTCGCGGTTGCGCTCGGACTTCTCGGTGATGAGCGGACGCTTCACCACGTCCTGATCGGTGAGCATCATGACAGGGAGGCCTCCAGCTTGCGCGCGCTCTCGGCGGTGAGCACGAGCGCGTCGTGCTTCAGGATGTCGTAGACGTTGAGCCCCTCGGCGGCGAGGAAGTCGGAGCCGTCGAGGTTGCGCACGCTCCTCGCCAGGGCGTCGTTGGCGGCGGCGTCGACGACCAGCGCCTTCTTCACGCCGAGCTTGGCGAGCACCTTGGCGGCGGCCGAGGTCTTGGGCCCGGACGGCTTCCACTCCTGGACGATGAGGAGCTTGCCGTCCTTGCCGCGGAGCGCGATGGCGGAGCGCAGCGCGGCCTTGCGCACCTTCTTCGGCACGTCGTACCCGTAGTCGCGCGGCTTCGGGCCCATGGCCTTGCCGCCGCCGACGAACTGGCTGGCGCGGGTCGAGCCCTGGCGGGCGCGCCCGGTGTGCTTCTGCTTCCAGGGCTTCTTGCCGCCGCCGGAGACGAGGGAGCGGTTCTTCACCGCGTGCGTGCCCGAGCGGTCGGAGGCGAGCTTCGCCTTGACCACCTCCCAGAAGAGGTGCTCGTTCACCTCGCCCGCGAACACGGCGTCGGCGAGCTCGATCTCGCTCACCTTGTTCCTGTCGAGGTCGTAGACGTCGAACTTGGCCATTGGGGATCCCCTGCTACTTGATCTCGACGTCCACGCCGGCCGACAGGTCGAGCTTCATGAGCGCGTCGAGCGTCTGCGGCGTCGGCTCGAGGATGTCGAGCAGCCGCTTGTGCGTCCGGATCTCGAACTGCTCGCGCGACTTCTTGTCGACGTGCGGGCTGCGCAGGACGGTGAACTTGTTGATGCGGGTGGGCAGCGGGATGGGCCCGGCCACCTTCGCGCCGGTCCGCTTCGCCGTCTCGACGATCTCGCCGGCCGACTGGTCGAGCAGCTTGTAGTCGTAGGCCTTCAGCCGGATCCTGATCTTCTGGGTCGCCATCGATACGCCTTTTTCGTCCGTCACCCGGCGCGGCGCGGAGCCCGCCCTCGCCCGATCGCGAGGTACGGGGCTCCGCCGTTCGCCAGGGGTTCGACTACTGGATGACCTCGGCCACGACGCCCGCGCCCACCGTGCGGCCGCCCTCGCGGATGGCGAAGCGCAGCTCCTTCTCCATGGCGATGGGGGTGATCAGCTCCACCTCCACCGACACGTTGTCGCCCGGCATCACCATCTC
>DASTGH010000606.1:0-2082 GCA_035719345.1 Anaeromyxobacteraceae bacterium | reverse complement strand
CCTCGAGCACGCCGCGCAGCTCCCGGACGTTGCCCGGCCAGTCGTGGCGCTCGAGGAGCCGGAGCGCGTCGTCGTCGAGGGTGATGCCCGGGCGCTGCAGCTGCCGGAGCACGTGGTCCGCGAGCAGGGCGACGTCGCCGGCGCGCTCGCGCAGCGGCGGCAGGTGCAGGTGCGCGAACTGCAGGCGGTAGAACAGGTCCTTGCGGAAGGCGCCGGCGCGGACGCGCGCCTCCAGGTCCTGGTTCGTGGCCGCGACGAACCGCACGTCCGCGCGCTCCGGCCGCGTCCTGCCGACGGGCGTGTACTCCCGCTCCTGGAGGACCCGCAGGAGCTTGCCCTGGACCTCGAGCGGGAGGTCACCGATCTCGTCGAGGAAGAGCGTGCCGCCGCGCGCCTGGGCGAGGTAGCCGGCGCGGTCCCGGTCGGCCCCGGTGAACGCGCCGCGCGCGTGCCCGAAGAACTCCGACTCGAAGAGCGTCGGCGACAGCGCCAGCATGTTCACCGCCACGAACGGCCCGGCGGCGCGCGGCGAGCAGCGGTGCACCGCGCGCGCCAGCACCTCCTTGCCGGCGCCGGTCTCGCCGGTGATGAGGACCGGGATGTCGCAGGCGGCGTGCAGCTCCGCCTCGTGCAGGAGGCGGAGGAGCGCCGCGTCGGCGGTGACGAGCTCGCCGAAGGCCTCGGGATGGTCGAGCGCGGCGTCGACCGCCGACGCCGAGCGCAGCCGTACCGTCTCCACCAGGCGACGGCGCTCGAGCACCCGGTCCAGCGCCTGGACGAGCTGCTCGGGCAGGATCGGCTTCACCAGGTAGTCGTAGGCGCCGAGCCGCACCGCGCGGATGACGGTGGGGATGCTCTCGCTGGCCGTGACCATCACGCACTCGGTCGCCGGGCTGCGCTCCTTGAGGAGCCGCAGGAGCTCGAGCCCGTCCATCTCCGGCATGCAGACGTCGAGGAACGCGACGTCGAAGCGCTCCGTCTCGAGGCGCGCGAGCGCCTCCGCCCCGCGGCTCACCGCGGTGACGTCGTCGTAACGCTCCAGCCGCAGCATGCGGAGGACGGACTCCAGAAAGGCGGGCTCGTCGTCGACGACCAGGATCCGGACGCTCATGGCGAGGCCTCGGGCGCGGCGGGGAGGACGATGGTGAAGCGGGTCCCGACCTTCTCCTCGGTCGTGAACGAGAGGGTGCCGCCGTGCTCGTTGACGATCCGCTGGGCGATGGCGAGCCCGAGGCCGGTGCCCCCCTCGCGCTCCTTGGTCGTGAAGAACGGGTCGAAGACGTGCGCCGCGGCCGTGGGCGCGATGCCGCAGCCGTTGTCGGAGACCGCGATCTCGACGCGCTCGGCGCCCGCCCCGGCCGGCCGGGCGGTGAGCGCCACGAAGGAGCCCTCCTTGTCGGCCGCCTGCCCGGCGTTGATGAGGAGGTTCACGAGCACCTGCTCGATGCGCCCCGCGTTCATCACCACGGTGGGGAGCGGCGCCGCCACCTCCACGTCGAGGCGCTGCACCATCTTGCGGACCTGCTTGCCGACGAGCGTCATCACCCGCTCGATGACGGGCTCGAGCCGCGCGGGCCGCCGCTCCTCGGTCTCCTGCGCCCGGACGTAGTTCTTGAGCTCGGCCACGATGGCGGTGATGCGCTGCGACCCGTGCCGCATGTTCTCGATGAGCCGCTCGACGTCGTCGATGAACGCCACCGCCGGCATCCCGAGGAGGCGCAGGTCCGGCTCGGTCGCGAGCCGCTCCTCCACGAGCGGGCGGAGCGCGCCGACGTAGCGCTCGAGGATGGGGAGGTTGAAGTAGACGAAGTTGTTGGGGTTGTTGATCTCGTGCGCCACGCCCGCGATGATCTGCCCGAGCGCCGCCATCTTGTCGGCGCGGAAGAGCTCCTCGTCCGCGCGCTTCCGCTCGGTCACGTCGAGGAGGGCGACGAGCCGCTCGCCGGTGCCGGGGACCACGCTCATCGTGGCGATGCCGTCGCGGACGCGGCCGGCGGCCGTGCGCAGCCGCACCTCGAAGCTGCGCGGCTCGTCCCCCGTGACCTGAAGGTGCGCCGCGAGCCGTTCGCGGCGGTCCTCCTC
>DASTGH010000605.1:0-11718 GCA_035719345.1 Anaeromyxobacteraceae bacterium | reverse complement strand
GGAGAGCTGGCGGCGCGCGGCATCCCGCCGGAGGGGCCGGCCTGGATGGTGGCGATGGATCCCCCCGAGCGCGGGCGCCGCGTCTTCGCCGCGGAGTGCGCGGGCTGTCACACCGTCGGTGGCGGCGCGAAGCACGAGGCGCCGGACCTCGCCGGCGTCTTCTCGCTCGACTGGGTAAAGGAGCAGATCCGCGACCCGGACCAGCCCCATCGCTACGGGAACACCAAGCTGCGCAAGAAGATGGACACGTTCGGCACCCGGCTCCCCCCCGAGCGCATCGACGCCATCGCGCGCTACGTGCACGCTCGCCGCGACCCGGCGCGCGCCGACGCCGACCCTGCGCTCGACGAGGGCCGGCGCGCCTTCCGGCGCGTCGGCTGCACCGACTGCCACGCCACGGCGCCGGGCGAGGCGAACGACGGGCCGAACCTGCACGACTACGGGTCGGACCGCTGGCTGCGGGCGCTCCTCGACGACCCCGGCTCGCCGCTCTTCTTCGGCAAGCACAGCGGCATGCCGGCCATGAAGGGGCGACTCAGCGACGGCGACCTCGCGGCGGTGGCAGTCTTCCTGCGCACGCTCGAGGCGCGGCCGGTGCTGCGCGACGTCCGTGCCAGCCGTTGAACGAGGGCTGTGGCTCGGCCGCGCGGCTCACTCGCGCTTCGCGCCTTCGCCCTCGTCGCTGCGGGCGCCGCCGCGCGTCGCGTTCTTGCCCTCCTCGATGAGCTCGCGGACGCGCTGGCCGCCCTTGTGGCCCAGCTCCGAGTAGCCCTCGCTGCCCAGCTGCTGCTTGCGCGCCTCGCCGCCCAGGCGGCCGGCCTCGCGCACGGTCATGTTGCTGCGGCTCTTCTTGTCGGTCGGCATGCCTTCTCCCCGTCGTGGAATCCCCGCTCTCTGCCCAAGCTGGGTGTGTACCCGCCGCGTGGCAAGGGCGCTCTCCTCCTCCATCCGCCCGCCCGCACGGCCGCCGACGGCGCCAGTCGCCGCTGGACGCTAGACTCCTGCGGTGTCCTCCCTGACCGACAACGCCCGCGCGGTGCTGGCGCGCCGTTACCTGCTCCGCGACGAGGCGGGCGAGGTGGTGGAGGAGCCGCAGGCGCTCTGGCGCCGGGTCGCCCGCGCGCTGGCCGAGGCGGAGGAGCCCTCGCAGCGCGGCCGGTGGGCCGAGCGCTTCGAGGCGCGCATGGCGGCGCTCGAGCTCTTGCCCAACTCGCCCACGCTCATGAACGCCGGGCGCGAGCGCGGCCAGCTCGCCGCCTGCTTCGTGCTGCCGGTGGACGACGACCTGGCCTCGATCTTCGATGCCCTGAAGTGGGCGGCGCTCATCCACCAGTCGGGCGGCGGGACGGGGTTCGCCTTCTCGCGCCTCCGTCCCCGGGGCGACCTCGTCCGCACCACGCACGGCGTGGCGAGCGGGCCGCTCTCGTTCATCCGCGTCTTCGACGCCGCCACCGAGACCATCAAGCAGGGCGGCGTGCGGCGCGGCGCGAACATGGCCGTGCTCTCGGTGGAGCACCCGGACGTCCTCGAGTTCGTGGACGCGAAGCGCGGCCCGGGCCTGCAGAACTTCAACATCTCGGTGGCCGCCTCCGACGCCTTCATGGCGGCGGCGGCGAGGGGCGCCCCGTTCGCGCTGCGGCACCCGCGGACGCGCCAGGTGGTGCGCGAGGTGGACGCCGGCGCCCTGCTCGACGCCATCGCCCAGGCGGCGTGGGCCTCGGGCGAGCCCGGCCTCGTCTTCGCCGACCGCGTCGAGGCGCGGAACCCGACGCCCGACCTGGCCCGCTTCGAGGCGGTGAATCCCTGCGGCGAGCAGCCGCTCCTGCCGTTCGAGGCCTGCACCCTCGGCTCCGTCAACGTCGGCCTCTTCGCGCGCTCCGGCCGCGTCGACTGGGACGGGCTCGGCGCCTGCGTCCGGGATGGCGTGCGGATGCTCGACGACGTCCTCGCCGTGAACGCCTGGCCGCTGCCGCAGATCGCGGAGGTCTCGCACCGCAACCGCAAGGTGGGGCTCGGCGTCATGGGCTGGGCCGACCTGCTCGTCCGGCTCGGCATCGGCTACGACGACCCGGCGGCGCTCGCGCTCGCCGACGAGCTCATGCGCTTCGTGCAGCGCGAGGCCCACGGCGCCAGCGAGGCGCTGGCCACCGAGCGCGGCCCGTTCCCCGGCTGGCCGACGAGCGCGCCGGCGCGCGCCGGCGAGCGGGCGCGGCGCAACGCCACCGTGACCACCATCGCGCCCACCGGCACGCTCTCGGTCATCGCGGGCTGCTCCTCCGGCATCGAGCCGCTCTTCGCGGTCGCGTACGTGCGGCACGCGCTCGGCGACGTGAACCTGGAGGAGGAGCACCCGGAGCTCGGGGTGCGCCTGCGGGCGCTGGGCGCGGAGGCCACGCTCCCGCGCATCCTGGCCAACGGGCGCGCGCGCGGCGTGCCGGGCGTGCCCCCGGAGATCCAGCGCGTGTTCGCCACCGCCCACGACGTGGCGCCCGAGGCGCACGTGCGGATGCAGGCCGCCTTCCAGCGGAGCGTGGACAACGGCGTCTCGAAGACCATCAACCTCCCGCGCGACGCGGAGGCGGAGGAGGTGCGGCGCGCCTACGCGCTCGCCTTCGAGCTGGGGTGCAAGGGCATCACCGTGTACCGGGACGGCACGCGCGAGGGCCAGGTGCTCACCGGCGGGCTCCCGGCCCAGGCGAGCGCCGACGGCACCGCGGCCGCCGGGTGCCCGCAGTGCGGCGGCCGGCTCGTCCGCAGCGGCGGCTGCGAGACCTGTCATTCCTGCGGCTTCGCGACGTGCGAGACGGTGGAGTAGCGGGCTGGAACCCGTAGCCTGAAGCCCGTAGCCTGTCGCCGGGAACCCCCGTGATCCGCGCCGTCGTCACCGACCTCGACAACACGCTCTATCCCTGGGTCGACTACATCGTCCCGAGCCTCGAGGCGATGGTGACGTCGCTGGCGGCGACGACGGGGCTGCCGCGCATCCGCATCGTCCAGTCGCTGAAGGCCGTGTACTCGAAGTACGACTCGAACGAGTACCCGTTCGCCATCCAGGAGTCGGACCTGTTCCAGCCGTACGAGGGCGACCCCGACTCGTTCCTGACGCTGGTGGTGGATCCGGCGCGCCGCGCCTTCCGCGAGGCGCGCGAGCGCTACCTGCGGCCGTACCCGGGGGTGCCGGAGGCGCTGGCCCGCATCCGCGAGCGCGGGCTCTCGCTGGTCGCGCTCTCGGACGCGCCGCGCAACGCGGCCGAGCTCCGGCTCAAGTGGCTCGGGCTCGACGGCCTCTTCGACGCGCTCTACACGATGCCGGGCTACCCGCTCCCGGTGCACGTCGACCCCCGCATCCGCCGCAAGGAGGCGGCGGGCGGCTACCGCTCGCGCACGCGCGTCGTCGAGCTGCCGCGCGAGGCGGAGAAGCCGAGCGCCGACGGGCTCCGCCGCGTGCTCGCCGACTTCGGCCTCGCGCCGGGCGAGGCCGTCTACGTCGGGGACAACCTCCGCAAGGACATGCCGGCGGCGCGCGGGGCCGGCGTGCTCGGGGTCTGGGCGGAGTACGGCACCTACGTCTCGGCCGAGTACCGCGAGCGGCTCGGCGTCATCTCCGCGCGAAGCGTGACGCGCCGCCACGTCTCCGACGACGCCGGCGAGGCAGGCGACGCCTCCGAGCGCTGGCCGCTCGCCATCTCCTCCTTCGCGCAGGTGCTGGAGGTGCTCGACGGCGTTCGCTGGACGCGCCCGGCGCGCGCCACCCGGGCGGCGCTGGTGGCGGTCCGTCGCCGGCCGCGCCGGCGGTGAGCCTCATCCGTGGTGGTGATGCCCGCCGGCGCCGTGGACGTGGCCGTGCTCCAGCTCCTCGCTGGTGGCCGCGCGCACCTCCTTCACGGTCACGTCGAAATGGAGCGTCCTGCCGGCGAGCGGGTGGTTGAGGTCGATGGTGATGGTCTCGAGCCCGACGTCCTTCACGACGAACGGGACCGGCTCGCCCTCCGGCCCCTGCGCGACGAGCTCCATCCCGATCGCGGGCTTCATGTCGGACGGGAAGGCGCTGCGCGGCACCTCCTGCACGCCGCGCGCGTCGTGGTCGCCGTAGCCGTCGGCGGGCGCGACGACGACCTGGCGCTGGTCGCCGGCGGAGAGCCCCTCCAGCGCCCGCTCCAGGCCGGGGACGATCTGGCCCTCGCCCTGGATGTAGGCCATGGCCTCGCCGGGCGCGGAGGCGTCGACGACCTTCCCGTCGCCGAGGTGCAGGCTGTACTCCAGCGACACGACGTTGCCCTTCTCGATCTTCATCCCGTTCCTCCGAGAGCCGGTCGCGCACCATAGCGGCTGCTCGCCGCCGCGCGCCCGGAAAAGCGCCGTCCAGACGGTCCGGTAGGCCGCCCGCCCGCCGACGGGCTCACCAGTAGCCCCAGCGGCGGCGGAGCACCCACTCGCCCGCCAGCGCGCCGGCGAGCGCGACGAGGTACCAGGCGCGATCCCAGATCGGCACGTCCTTGCGCCGGCCCACCTCGACCACCTCGGGGTCGCTCAGCGGTACGGACGGCAGGCTGCGGTCGACGGTGGAGAACGCGCCCCCGGTCGCCTCGGCCACGGCGCGGAGCAGCTCCGGCCGGGGCGCCGCGTCCGAGTCCTCGGGCCCGGAGGCGCGGACCGCGACCGCGCCGGCGGCGCGCTCCACCGGGGCGTCGGGCGGGCAGGGGCCGGTGCCGCAGCGGGGCTTCGCCGTCGCGACGACCTTGTAGGCGCCGGGGCCGGGCGGGGTGAGCTCGAGGTGGGCGACGCCGTCCGCGCCCGCCACCGCCTCCCCGCGCGCGACGACGCGGCCGTCCTCCGCCACGAGCTCGCCCGTGACCGGCGCACCGGCGCCCGGGCCGTAGTCGGGGGCACGGACCGCGATGGAGAGGCCGACCGACTCGCCCGGCTCGACGCTCGGACGGTCGGGCTCGACCTGCACCGGCGTGAGCGACGGATCGCGCACCAGCCACCGGAGGGCGTTGTTCCAGAAGCGCTGGTACGCGCGCGGCGAGCCGCCCTCCTCGGCGGCGACGAACCCCCAGAACCAGGACGAATCGCTCGTCACCGACAGCGTGCGCCCCGCGCCCACCTCCCGGACCGCCACGAGCGGAGCGGGCCGGCCGTCCACCAGCACGGTCGGCGCCTCGAGGAGGACGCGCGCGCCGGCCGCCGGCGGCAGCGAGCGGGTGCGGTTCACGTCGGGCAGCGCCGGCAGCGCGCTCCACGCCGCCTCGTTCGGCCCCTCGCCACCGGCGAGGCTCGTCACCGGGTGGCGACGCCCCTCCGGCGTGAGGCGGGGGCGCAGCGTCTCGTCGGCGATCCCCAGACCATCGAGGGCGTCGACCGGGAGCACCTCGGAGAGCGCCGTCTGCCCGTAGCGAGCCTCTCCGAAGCTCTGCTCGCCGCCGAGCATGGCCAGCGCGCCGCCGTTCCGCACGTAGTCGCGCAGCGCCGGCAGGTAACGCTCGATGTCGAGCGAGCGGTACGGCTGGTAGGCGAAGTTCACGAAGAAGACGGCGTCGAAGGTGCGGAGCTGGTCGCCGAAGATCTCGTGCACCGGGAACGGGATGAGCGACAGCTGCTCCTGCGGGCCGGAGAGGTCGGTCGAGGTGCGGAGGATGAAGAAGCTGATGAGGTCGACGTTCGGGTCCTGCTTGAGGAGCGCGCGCAGGAAGCGCTCGTCCCAGCTCGGCCGCCCGGCGACGAGCAGCACGCGCACCCGGTCGCGGATGACGCGCAGCACGAACGACCGGGAGTTGTTCTCCGCCACCGCCTCGCCCGGGAAGACCGGCGCCGCGACCGTGAAGACGAACGTGCCGGTGGTATCGGGCGCGAACGAGAGCGGCAGCGTGTAGCGGTCCTTGCCCGGCTCGAGCCGGATGGTCCCGCTCGCCACCACCGCGCCCTCCCGCCGCAGCACGATCGGCACCTCCTCGCGCGAGAAGCCTCGGGCGGTGAGCGACACCTCCACCGTCACGGTGTTGCGCACGAAGGCGAAGTCGTCCACCGCCACCCGCTCGATGGCGAGGTCCTTGGGCGACCCGGTGCCGACCGCGACCGCGGTGACCGGCGCCCCCAGCGCGCGCAGCTCGGCGCGCGCCGACGGGCTGAGCCCGTCCGCCAGCGACGCGTTGTCGGCGCCGTCGGAGACGACGACCGCCCCGGCCAGGCGACGGCCGGAGCCCCCGCCGGCGGCCACCGCCTTGAGCGCGCCGAGCAGGTCGGTGCGCCCGCCGCGCGGCGGCGCGCCGCGCGCCAGCGCCGCAGGATCGGAGGGCGCGACGTCGCGGTCGAAGACGTGCCACTCCAGCGCCACCCGGTCGCCGAGGGCCTCGAGCGCGCCGCGCTGCGAGCGGAGCCAGGCCGCCGCCGCCTCGGCCCGCGGCACGCCGCCGGGCTCGACCGGGAAGCGCATCGAGCGGGAGGCGTCGACGAGGACCGCCAGCCGGTTCTTGACCCGCGCCGTCTGCAGCAGCCGCACGGCCGGCTCGAGGAGGAGGAAGAGGGCGAGGAGCGCGGAGGCCGCCCGGAGCGCGACCAGCGCCGCCCGGCGGCCGCGCCGCGGCTCGCCTCGCAGCCCGCGCCAGGCGAGGAGCACGGCGGCGAGCGCGCCCAGGACGAGGAGGGCGAGCGCCCAGCGCGGCCAGGGCGCGAGGGAGGTGAGCCGCCAGGCGTTGTAGCCGCCTTCCAGCATCGCGGCGCCTAGCTCCGCCTCCGCATGATGAACGGCAGGTGCACGGCGTCGTCCTTGTAATCGGTGCAGAGGGCGTACATGGCGATGTTGACGCCCAGGCGGAAGGCGGTCTCGCGCTGCGCCTCGCCGCCGGGCGTGCACGCGTACTCCCAGTCGCCGAGCTGGCCGCGCGCCCAGGCGCCGCCGAGGTCGTTCTGCGAGTAGACGACCGCCAGCCGCCCGTCCAGCACCTGGGCCTCCAGCCACGGCCGCACCGCCAGCCGGCCGCCCTGGCGGTCGAGCAGGTAGAAGCTCTTGTAGAGCACGTGCTCGCGCGCCACGCGCAGGAGCGGCGAGCCGGGCAGGAGCCGCGCCAGCTCGCGGCGGACCGAGGCGTCGAAGCCGTTGCCGAGCGAGCCGTCGGCGGCGTCGACGAGCAGGAACCCGCCGTACTGGAGGTGCCGCCGCAGCGCCGCCAGCTCGATCTCGCCGAACGGGGGCAGGGCGCCGTCCCCGGCCAGGTAGAGCATCGGGGTGCGGTGCAGGCCCGGGCGACCGAGGCGCACCGGGATGGCGTCGGCGCCCGTCTCGATGCTGGTGCGCTGCGCCAGCTCCCACATGAGCCGTCGCAGGGCCGAAGGGCGGGGGTTCCAGCGGCCGCCGTGCTCGAGGTGGCCGATGACGAGGCGCGAGGTGTCGGGGAGCGCGCGGGCGGCGCGGGGCAGCGCGAGCGCGCCGGCGCCGAGGACGCAGAGCTCGAGGAAGGTGCGGCGGCGCATGGAGCGGCTCAAGGTGGCAACAGCCCGGCGGCGGGGCCATTCCGCAGCGGGAGGCGCCAGGAGACTACTACGGACGCGCTTTCGGCGCGCCCGCCCCGCTGCTAGATTGCGCGCCGCATGCCGAGCCTCCCCGAGCCGAGGACCGAGCCGGCGCGGCCTCGCGCCGGGCGCGATCGCCGACCGGTGGTGGGCCGGGCATGAACGCCATCCTGTCGACGCTCCAGGCGTGGCTCGGCGAGGCGGAGCAGCTGGCGGGTCGCCTCCCCGAGGTCGCAGCCGCCCTGCGGGGATACGGCTGGCCGGGGATCGCGCTGGCGCTGGCGGTGGGTCTCGCCCTGCTCGTGGCCGGTGCGCGGCTCGGCCGGCTCCTCGCCGCCGTGGGCGCGGCGCTCGTCGGCTTCTGGGTGGGTGGCCTGCTCGCGCCCGCCGTCCACGGGTGGGTGCCCGCGTCGTTGCCCGCCTGGGTGGGCGCGGCGGCGCTCGGCGCCTCCGCCCTCATGACGCCGATCGTGTACCCGATCGTGCTCGGCCTCGCGCCGGGCGCGCTCCTCGGGATGCACGTGGCGGTCGCCGGGAAGGCGTGGCTCGGCGGGGTGGCGGGCGGCATCGTGCTGGCGCTGGTGCTCGCGCTCCTGCGCCGCCTCGTCCTGGCGGCGACCGCGGCCGTCGCCGGAGCGGCCCTCGTCGCCGCCGGATTGCTGGCCCTCGCCGCCCGCTGGCCGGCGCTCGAGCCGCTGGCGCGCCGCCCCATCCTCCTCCTCGGCGTCGCCGCGGTGCTGGCGGTGGCGGGGACCGCGTTCCAGCTCGGCGCCGGGGTCGAGCGCGCCGGGCGCGCTCGCGGCGGCGTCGACCCCCAGGGCGGGCGCAAGCCCCTCGAGGATTGACCTAGAGCGGCTCGATGGTGAGGTCGTCGAAGAACAGGTCGGCGGCCCACGACGAGAATCCGAACCGGTCGTGGCCCTCGCCCGCCAGCGGGCGCGGGTCGTCGTAGGAGAGGAACAGCTCCCCGTCCACGTACCAGCGCAGGAGAGCACCCTGGCGCTCCACCCGCATGCGATAGGTGCGCCCGGCTTCCACCTTGCGGTCGCGCCGCTCCTTGCGATCCTTGCCGTGCTCGTCGAGCCGCGCCACGACGCTCAGCGTGTTGCCCCAGCCGCCGAAGATGCAGACGTACCCGGAGGCGTGGTCGCGGCCGTTCCCGAACACCTCGAACTTGATGTCGCCGGCGCGGTCGCCGCTCGCCGTCTCGCTGCGCGCGGTGAACTCGATGGCCACGTCGCGCGGCAGGCGCATCTTGAGCCAGAGCGGGTTGTTCTTCGTCTCGGGGGCCCACAGCTCGCCCCGGGCGATGCGCCAGTGCCCGCCGGTCGTGAAGTAGTCCTCGCCGATGGCCGCGCGCTCGAAGCGGTCCTGGAAGCGCGGTCCGGCCACCGTCGCCGGCATCGCGCCGCGGAGCACGTACTCGTGGACGAGCGCCGCGTTCGCGGCGAGGACGCACAGCCCGAGCGCCAGCCAGCCCTTCCACGTGAGTGGCCGGTCCGGCTGCGAGTCGCGGCCGGAGGAGACAGGGCGGAGCTCGGAGGTCGGCGGCTGATCCCCCTCCCCCGCTTCGGGCGGGGGAGGGTCGGGGAGAGGGCCAGGCACGCGTTCTACTCCGGCGGCGTCATGAGCTCGAAGTCCGGGATCTCCTTCTTCAGCTCCTCGCGCAGCCGCTTCACGAGCTTCGCCTCGATCTGCCGCGCCCGCTCCCGCGTGAGCTTGAAGTGGTCGCCCACCTGCTGCAGCGTGAGCGGCTCCTCGCCGTCGGCCGGGAGGAGCCGGCGCTCGAAGATGTAGCGCTCCTTGGGATCGGTGAGGCCCGCCGCGAAGCGTTCCAGCTTCGCGCGGAAGACGCGCTTCAGCTCCTCGTCGCCGAGCGCCTCGTCGGGCGCGATCTCCCGATCGGAGAACCGCTCCAGCCGCGAGGGGCGGTCGCCCCCGTCGTCGCCGGACGAGCCGACCGGCGCGTCGAGCGAGAGGTCCTCGCTGCCCATGCGCGCCGACATCTCCTCGACGTCGCTCGGCTCCACCGCGAGGTTCTTGGCGAGGAGCTGCGGCGTGGGATCGATGCCGCGGGCGAGGAGCTTCTCCCGCTCCTTCGCCAGGTTGAAGAAGAGCTTGCGCTGGGCCTGGGTGGTTCCGAGCTTCACCATCCGCCAGTTCTCCATGAGGAAGCGGATGATGTAGGCGCGGATCCACCACGCCGCGTAGGACGAGAGCTTCACGCCCTTGAACGGATCGTACTTCTTCACCGCCTGCATGAGCCCGATGTTCCCCTCCTGCACCAGGTCGAGCAGCGAGAAGGCGGTGCGGCGGTACTCGTGCGCGATCTTGACGACGAGCCGCAGGTTCGCGGCCACGAGGCGATAGGCGGCGTCCACGTCGCCGGTCTCGCGGTAGCGTACCGCCAGATCGTGCTCCTCCTCTCGCGAGAGGAGCGGGTGGCGGGCCACCTCCGCCATGTACGCCCGGAGCGGGTCGTACCGGACGAGCCCGCCCTCGCCCCGCCCGCGGCCGGGCGGGAGGGCCTTCGGTCCCGGCGCGTCCGGGCCGCTCGTGTCGGAGGGCTCTGCCATCGGGATGCGCGGGTGGGGAACGTTCGGCGCCCCGCAGGCGTTGTGTTATAAGCCCTCGCGCCTTGCGATCAAGGCGCCTCTTGGCGCATGGCGCGTTCGCCGAACGGCGCGGATCCCCGCAGTGGACGCGGGGATGCACGCGGTCCGAGCGAGCCGCCATGCGCCGCCCAACGCGGGCCCGCGCCGTCGCGCGCGCGCCCGAGGAAAGCGAGCAGACGCGTGGACGGCACGAACGACCTTCCCGGCGCCCCGGCGCCGGCCTCCGATTACGTCGCGGAGGCCTCCTTCGACGACCTCGGGCTCTCCGAGCCTGTGCGCCAGGGCATCGCCGAGCGCGGCTACGTGCGCCCGACGCCGGTCCAGGCGGCCACGTTCAAGAGCATCTTCGAGGGCCGCGACGTCATCGTCCGCTCGAAGACCGGCACCGGGAAGACGGCCGCGTTCGGCATCCCCATCCTGGAGAAGATCCCGGCCGGCCGCCGCAAGCCCTCAGCGCTGGTCATGTGCCCGACCCGCGAGCTGGCGCTGCAGGTGGCGGAGGAGATCGCCGCGCTCGGCAAGCACAAGGACCTCTCGGTGGTGGCCGTCTACGGCGGCGCCTCCATGGGCGACCAGCTCGACGCGCTGAAGAGGGGCGCCGAGATCGTGGTCGGCACGCCCGGCCGCATCTACGACCACATCCGCCGGGGCACGCTGCCGCTCCGCGACGTGATGGTGTGCTGCCTCGACGAGGCGGACGAGATGCTCAACATGGGCTTCTTCGAGGAGGTGACCCGCATCCTCGACCACCTGCCCGACGGCGCCCAGCAGCTCCTCTTCTCGGCCACCGTGCCGGAGGATATCGAGCAGCTCATCCACGACTACCTCACCGAGCCGGAGACGATCCTCCTCTCCGGTGACGAGTACCGCGTCGACAACATCCGGAACGTCTTCTTCCACACGGTCGACGCCTACCCGAAGCCCCGCAACCTGCTCTACATGATCGAGATGGAGGAGCCGGAGAGCGGCATCGTCTTCTGCAACACGCGCAGCGACACCGGCCTCGTCACCGCCGTGCTGAACCGGAACGGCTACGACGCCGAGCTCCTCAACGGCGAGCTGCCGCAGAAGGAGCGCGAGCGGGTCATGGCCAAGGCCAAGCGCGGCGAGGTGCGCTTCATGGTGGCGACCGACATCGCCGCCCGCGGCATCGACATCTCGGACCTCTCCCACATCATCAACTACTCGCTGCCGGAGGACCCGGCGGTCTACCTGCACCGGGCCGGCCGCACCGGCCGCATCGGCAAGAAGGGGACGGCGCTCTCGCTCGTCTCCGGGGCCGAGATGATGACGCTGAAGGCGCTGCAGTCGAAGTACGGCGTCGTCTTCGAGGAGAAGACGCTGCCCTCCCCGGAGGAGGCGCGCCGCGTCTGGACCGAGCGGCACGTGAACGAGCTCAAGGAGGCGATGAGCTCGACCGTGTTCGAGGCCTTCATCCCGCTGGCGCAGTCCCTCAAGGCGCGGTCCGACGGCGACTGGCTGGTGGCGTTCGCGCTCAAGTACTTCTTCAGCCGCCACCGCATGGAGCGGGTGCAGGAGCTGCAGAAGGCGGAGCACAAGCGCGAGGAGCACGAGCGGCGCGAGCGCGGCGAGC